>JBCCTX010000093.1:0-22645 GCA_039197765.1 Bacteroidota bacterium | reverse complement strand
TCGAAGGTCGGAATTTGCCACAGGGCATGTATTTTGTTCAGTTGCAAAACGGAGTGGATCAGCACAAGATTAAGGTTGTTAAGCTGCAATAGGGCTTTTCGACGATTGAGAATAGAACGTAAAAAAGTTAAGCCGCTACTTATTGAAAAGTAGCGGCTTTCTTTCTTGTTCTATTTCTATTTGAAGGATACTTAACGTTGAACCCTTCAAATCTAAGAGTAAATCCACAAGATTAGCTCTTACCCAACTCCTGAATCTTCTGGGCAAAGGGTTGCTCGGACAAGCGATTGCCTGTTGCCTGGGCAATGGCATTGGCCAAGGCGCCAGAGATAGGCGGTAGCGAAGGCTCACCTAGGCCCGTTGGGTCAATTCCATTATCTACAAAGAAGGTCTCAATTACTTCTGGAGCTTCTTTGTGTCGGATGAGGCGATAGCTATCAAAGTTTTTCTGTTCGGGTTGACCATTTGTGAAGGTCATGGCACTGTAGGTTGCGTGCCCAATTCCATCCACAATACCCCCTTCAATTTGGTTTTTGGCACTCAGGGGATTCACTACGATCCCACAATCTACGGCGCACCATACCTTTTTAACCTTAGGGACATCGCCCTCCATTTTCAGGTCCAATACCTGGGCTACATAGGAGTTGTGGCAGTAGTAAGCGGATACTCCACGGGAAAGACCACCTCTTTCCTTGCTCCACTCGGCCTTCTCCTTCACCAATTGTAAGACTCCTGCATAACGCTTGGGATCATAGTCATTGTTTTCGGGATCTCCCACGGGATCGTTGATCGCCCGATCGAACAACTCTAGGCGGAAGTCAATGGGGTCCTTGCCCGCAGCCTCAGCCACTTCATCGATGAAGGCTTGTTCTGCTCCTGCGATGAAGTTGGAGCGCGGTGCACGCCATGCACCCGTGGTAATATTGGTGTCTAATCGGTGCTTTTCTGCAAGGTAATTGTCTACAGCACCTGCGGGGAAACGATTCTCGAATACCAAGTCGTCATTGGTTCCCGCTCCGCGCACATGCCAGGCAATCAAGTTGCCATTTTCATCTAGCCCAGCTTTGTAGTGAACTTTGTAAGAAGGGCGATAGGTACCGTGTGTCATATCGTCTTCACGGGTATAAACCAGCTTGATCGGAGTTCCTGTTTTCTGGGAGATAACTGCTGCTTCAACCCCAAAGTGTCCGTATAGGCGACGGCCAAAGCCTCCTCCCATACGGGTCATCATGATATCAATTTTTTCAGGCTCCATCTCCAATACCGAGACTAAGGTCTTTTCCAAGAATTCAGGGGTTTGGATCGGGCCTTCCAACTCTGCTTTCTCGGGCGTAACATACGCGAAGAAATTCATAGGCTCCATCGTATTATGCGCCAGGAAAGGAGCACTGAAGGTACGTTCGATTACCTTCGCAGCACCTTTGAAGGCTCTTTCAGGATTTCCGTCTCTACGAGCCACTTCTTTAGGGGCTTTTTGGAGCAACTTGGACAAATCCGCATCATAGTCAGTAGTACTCTGCAACCTAGAGGACTCTTCCCACTTTATTTTCGGAGTCAAGGCCTTCTTAGCTTGCATGACTTCCCAAGTGCTATTTCCAACAATAGCAACCATCTCATCAATTCCGCTTCCATCAGACCATTGCTTCTCCGTTCCTTCTGGATACACATTTATGGGAAAAACATCTTGTATGCCCGACATAGCCTTCACTTCCTCAGCATCCATGGACTTGAATTTCATACCAAATGCCGGAGGATGTACAATCATAGCAATCATCATACCTTCTCGTTGAATGTCTAGTCCAAAAAGAGGCTTACCCGTTGTGATTTTTTTGCCATCTACATTTAGTTGGTCGCTGCCAATGATGGTAAAATCCTTTGGATCCTTTAAGGCAACGTCCTCAGGGACCTCTACCGTTGCAGCAGTGGCTGCGAGCTCTCCGTATCCAGCTTTTTTGCCACTTCCTTCATGGTAAACGACACCTTCTTTGGTGCTAAGCTCATCAACAGGAACTTCCCATAGCTGAGCCGCAGCCTCTAGAAGCATTCTGCGGGCAGTAGCTCCTGCCATGCGCAGGCTTTGCCATCCTTGACGAATAGACTGGCTTCCTCCTGCTAGCTGACGCTTGAACAGGTCCGTATTTAAGGGAGCTTGCTTCACAATAACGTCTTTCCATGCTACACCAAGTTCTTCAGCGATGATCATGGGCATAGCCGTCTTTACGTTTTGGCCAATCTCAGGATTGGGGGACATAATGGTTACGAAACCATTGTCTGCAATTTTCAGGAAGGCATTGATATCAAACCATTCCTTGGGAATGCTGGCAATTTGCTCAGCAGTTGGGGTACAGGACGCGAGCCAGCTAAAGCCTAGCAACATTCCGCCGCCTGCTGCACCAGATACCTTAAAAAAGGATCTCCTGTTATATGAAGTTTTGACTAAAGTCATATTTAATTGAAGTTTGAAAATATGGGTTCAGGCTAGGGCCTGATAAAGTGAGAAATGAAAAGATTAATTGGAATAGATACCTGTATTCCCTTATTCCATTTTCTTAGCAGCTGTCTTAATTGCTTGTTTGATTCGTACATAGGTACCGCAGCGGCAGATGTTTCCATTCATCGCTGCATCAATCTCTTCATCTGAAGGACTGGGATTCTCCTTCAACAAGGAACTTGCACTCATGATCTGTCCGGCTTGACAATACCCACACTGTGGGACATCGTGTTCGATCCACGCTTCTTGTACAGGGTGGTCGCCTTCTTCTGAGAGGCCTTCGATAGTGGTAATCGTCTTATCTGCAACACTGGAAACAGGTAGTACACAAGAGCGTGTAGCCCTACCATCCAGGTGAATGGTACATGCCCCACACTGGGCTATACCGCAGCCAAATTTGGTTCCTACCAGATTCAAGTGATCCCGTAAGACCCATAAAATTGGCGTTTCGGGAGCTACATCTACCTGATGCGTTTCCCCATTGACACTAAGATTGAAAGTCGCCATAGGTTGAATTAAATTTTTTAGTTGAAGTAGTTTAGGATACGCTGTTTCCTAGCTTTTGGCTTTCTAAGTTTCAATGACAATAAAAATACTGGTCTTCAGCTAGTTAAGCAAGCTGGATTGTTTGCTTTTTATAAGGTCATTAATCTACTGCTTTCTGCAGAGAATGCAAAATAGAATGTGAATTGAAACGACAGCTTTCAAGTAAAAGCAATAAATATATATTAAAAAATAGTGCAATGATTATCGAATTAAGCACTGTTTTAGAACATAAATTATTTACCTATATCAAGATCATAGGTTATATTTAGCACCCAAATAAATGACTAGGGTGGAGAAGGGGTTATCCAACTATACGTATGGAGACTATTTGACACTTGAAGCGAGCTCGGAGGAAAAACTTGAGTTTCATGGAGGGTTTATTGTTGCGATGGCTGGGGGAACGCCAGAACATGGCCTGATCGCCATTAACTTTGCTACAGCAGTAAACAAGGAATTACGTCGGAAAGGAAAAAATGATTGTGGGACCCTTTCAAGTGACGTTAAAATTTATATTCCAGGCTCTAACCGTGGTTTTTTTTTAGATGCATATATTGTCTGTGGGGAAATGGAGCGGAGTAACACAGACCCCCAAGGCTATTATCAATCCTATACTTATACTAGAAGTTCTTTCAGAGAGTACACAAGCGCTAGACCGCGGAACTAAATTTACTCATTATCGAAAATTAACTTCTTTGAATGAGTATGTACTTATTAGCCAGGAAGAAGCATATGTTGATACCTATTTTAGAAGAGATAACAACCTAAGGGAAATCCGCACAATCCAAGCCCCTTTACACCACATATTTTCCCCACCATATTTTCAATATCGATGAAGTGAATCGATACTCACGGGGATTATCGAGGTTGTTGATATATCCATCGTATTGGAGGGATTCAAGGATATGGCGGATGTTGCGTATTTCTTTGCGGCCTGCAAGCTGTTCGATCTGCTCAGCTTTCAACGTGTTTTCAATAGAAAGGCTATTGAGCAATTCGATGACAAAGGCGTATTCATCTCCCTCAAAGACGCGTTTTAGGCGGGAGAAATAGCTGTCAAAATACACGTCGTTGCGACTGTTGGATATGCGGGCGAAGGCCATGTCTATGAGCTGGGGATGAACGGGCTCCCCTGTAGTCTCATACATATCGATGATTTCCTGGACAGCTAGCTGTATGTGGAAGGGAATGAGCCAGTCGATCTTACTTAACAAATGTGGAATAGCAGCTTGGGTGATAGGTACGTGATAGTGCAACAAAATCCTATGCGCCATTTCAGCTGCCTCAACCTCCGAGAGTGGGGTGATTTCTACTACGTTCAGGTCATTGATCACCTGGAGAGAACCGAGACTTTTTACCAAAGAGGGAAGGCCAATCGAGCCTGTATACATGAATTGGATTCGGTCATCCGCTGACTGTCGCTGTTCTCGATTGAGTCGGAGGAAATTGAGGGCGGCAGCATCTCCTTTTTGGTGTCGGATGTTCTCCACTGTCTGGGGAAACTCGTCAACCATGATGATCAATCTTTGATTCCCGGTTTCAATTTTGGAAAGCAGTTCTTCGAACTCTTGACTGTAGAGCGGCTTTTGCTGGTCGGTGAACTCAACTTCTAGTACTGAGAGGCTGATTTTATTGATTTTTTCTAGAATGCGATCGAAAAATTCCTTCGCCGTTTGGGAGCCTTTTGCCAACTTTCGTACTACATCACTTCGAAGTAGTTCTTCCAGCAACTTGCGGTAGTATCCCTCAGCAGAGTCTACCGATTCAGTAATTATGTAAAGAAACAAATAGTTCTCCCGTGGATTATCCTCCAAATGCCGCATAATAGAGGTTTTCCCTACGCGACGGGGTGCGGATAAAAATACATGATTTCCGGCATCAAGTCTGCGGTAGACTTTTTCGATGAGAACCGTTCGTGGGAAGAAATTATCTCCACGTGGGGTTTGGCCAACTAGGTTTTTCATTCGCAATGGGGAGATCTAGTTTACGTGAAGGTACGATTTTTTATCGGAAAGAATCTTAAAATGGAACCCAGCTTGCATCCCCTTTTTAATCTTTCTTTCTATCCAAAGGTCGCTTGACTCCTCTCCATGTCAGGTTGAGCTTTTGGGCCTTACCCTTAGCTATCTCCTCAAAGGCTACAATGATGGATTCATCCACATTGCTAAAGGAATCCCCCCCTTCCGGGAAGAGTAATTCTGAATAGCCAAATAGCAACAAAGCAATACTGAGCATATCTCCCTCTTGGGAAACTTTGATGAAGTCGGCATCATTGTATTGATAGGTTCCCACATAATTTTTCCAGCGGATCGTACTGGGATCGACTTTTAACGCTCTATAGGCGTTATTTTTTTCAAAAGCGTCTGCATACTTTTGGTTTAAAACCAGGGATTTAAGGACCTTATCTTTGCGGAGCTTGATCCCAACCTCACTCGCTTCCTTCCAGACTTCCATGTTCTGTTCCAAAGTATCTATGACACCATCTTCATACTTTACGTGAAGCTCTATCGGTACAGGTTTTTGTCCCAGGTTCTCAATAATAGCGATACCATCTTTTACTTCTTTTACCCCCAAATCTGGATAGCCAAAGTCAAGGTACCAAGCATCCCAAAACCAATTTAAGTCTTTGCCAGAAACATCATTGAAGGTGAAGAAGAAATCGTAGGGAGTAGGATTTTTATATTTCCACCTTTCTATGTAGGTCTTGAAACATTTGGTGAACAGTTTTTCTCCTAGCAATTCGTGAAGCATGTAGTAGGAGTAGTGGGCAAATTGATAGCTCGCTCCGTAGTAATTGTCTTCTGAAAGCGACTCAGATTCGGTTATTAGTGGCAGGTTGTTAAATCGTCCCAAAAATCTCTGTACATACTCCCCTAGGTTCTGGGTTGTGATGGCTTCGTATTCAGGCCCGATAATTGCCCGCGACAGACAGAGATCTGTAATATAATCTGCCCAACCTTCATCCATCCATGCGTAGCGTTTTTCATTGGTTCGGACATAAAAGGGAAAGTACATGTGGTGCATCTCATGGGCCGTCAAACTGAAGAGGGCTTCCAACTGGCTGTAGGAACCATTGTTGGCCATCATAGGAAATTCCATTCCTCCTCCATTACTCATATTTACGCTGGTATACGCCTCATAAGGAAAGGGAATTCCTGGTATTTCTTTAGAGAAAAACTCCATAATGGTTCGCTGTGCCTCTGTGATCAACTCATAGTCAGATTGATTTTCCGGAGGATATACGGTATTGATAAATACCGTCTTTTCTCCTAGATCTAGGCCCGTCCCCTCCCAGACAAAACGATCGCTGGTGGCAAAAGCGAAGTCGGGTACATTGCTTGCCTTAAAGTGCCAAGTGCCAGACTTCATCTGAAAGCCCTCCTTTGCTTGGTCGATTGAAATGATAGGGTAAACCAGTTCCGATGTCTGGGCAAGTTCATAGACTCCTAGCATAGAGTCAGGGAATATCTCTGCTGGATTTTGGAGGGTTCCAGTCGCCCAAAGGCAGTGGGAGGTAGGAGCGGTAATATAGACATCAAAGTCTGCAAGGTCAGAGTAGTACTCCATCAGCCCTCGGTGGTCTAAGTCGTCCCAGCCAAAGATATCATCATAAACGGCTATTTGGGGATACCAGTATCCTACGAACAGGGAACTCTGATCATAGCTTCCGGTTCGTCCATTTGCGGGGGGAATCGGCAAAGACCAAGCTACTTTCAGCTCTAAGGAGTCTCCAGGGGCCAGGTAGTCTGGGAATCCCAGACTTAGGTTAGTACCCCTTCGGCTAAAGTTGAAATTATTGCCCATTTCTACGGTATCTCCCTCAAGTACGATATAGGTTAACTCTACTCCATCCGTAATGTATTTGGGACTGAGAATCTCATCCCTGGGATTCCCCTTTTTATAAACATCATATAACAGACGAATGACCAGATTCGACAGCTCATCCGAACTATTGTTAACGTAAGTAATTTCTGCTTCTCCTGTAACGGTCATTTCACTAGGGTCTACTTCGGCATGAATGACGTACTTTGCACGGTTCTGCCAGTAATTGGGGCCAGGTTTTCCATCCCTACTGCGCGTTCCTGCCTCATAGGCCTGTTGAATCTCCAAGGGAATATAGATGCGCTGTGCAGCAGACTCCTGAGCGATCATGGACCCCCAACCTATAAACAGTCCGATGAGCGTAAATAGTTTATGCATGTATTTGAGGTTATGGAGGATGTAAATGGTTTGGAATAAAGAGTTAAGTATCCAAAAATACGCAAATAAAAAACGCCATCCCAACAATTGAAATGGCGTGTATTTTTTGGGCAATACAATCTAACAGCTTTAGTCTCCAGAGAAGCTAATAACAATGTTGAGTACATACCAGAACAACAACATGAGGGCAGAAAACAACCCAAGGGATGCAGCGACATACTGCTCTGTGTGATGCTCATGCAGTATACTAGAGGTTTGGTATAAAATAGCTCCAGCTGCAAGGCCTACCATGGCAAAGGAGAACCAAAGACCGAGGTTAAAGCCAAATAGCATCCCGGCTACGATCAAGCCAATGGCAATCCACATTCCTACGGAAATGATATTCCGCAGAGGGGAAAAGTCTTTCTTGGTCATAAATACCACCATGCTTAGCCCAAGGAAAAGAGCCAGGGTTAAGATGGCTGCCTGATTGATTAAGGCAAGGCTACCGCCAGCCATCTCTATTCCGATGTAGATTAAGGGAAGGAAAATGAAGGCTTCTGCTACTACATAGATTCCCAGGGCGAGGTATTGCTTATTTTTATCAGTAGAGGTATAAGCCATCCGCGTTGCGTAGTTGGTAGCAAACATAAATCCTCCCAATACCAGTAACCAAGTCCATCCTTGCGTCATGGACAGGCCAACGTTGACAATAGCGGGAATCTGGAGAAAAAGGGCTTCGACCAGGATAAATCCTAGTACAGCAAGGGCGACGTGGGTGTAGGTTCGGCGAATAAACTCGGCGCGAACTTCTTCTTTTTCCTGAATAACAGGAATGAAAGGCTGTTGTGAATAATTAGTTGTTTCCATCTAAAATAATTACTTGTGCAGATTAATACGAAAGAAAACGGTCTAGGTTTCTCTCAAATCTCTTAACAATCTATATTTTACCCATAAAAGGTCCTAATTATTTAGGATTTTTTCAAAGAGAAATTATTATGTAACTAAAGTTTCACCTACTTCCTTACCGATATACCTAAAACTGCCTATTCGGAATTGCCCCCTCATATTTGTAAGTTAAGTAAAGATTTTTCCTTCAACTTAACACTACTCGTATGGCTACCAAGCACTCCCTCAATCGCAGAGAATTTTTAAGCACAGCGGCGGCAACTACCGCTTCTCTCAGCATAGTTCCCAGCCATGTATTAGGTGGCCCGAGACATATTGCCCCTTCGGATAAAATTGCGGTTGCCAATATTGGCTGTGGTACCCAGGGACTGCGAGAAATGGGTAGGCTGCTACAGCATCCTGAGATCCAGGTAACGGCTCTGTGCGACCCCAATACATACTCGACAGATTATCTCGATTGGTCGGCCAATGGGATTCGGAATAACATTCGACGGGTTCTTGGGAAGAATACTTGGGGAGAGGGACTCAAAGGAATCCCAGGAGGAAGGGAGGTAGCCCAAAACTATGTAGAAGCCTATTACGCAGGTCAAAAGAATCAGGCATCTTTTCGGGTATCTGCCTATGAAGATTTCCGAGAGCTACTAGCCAAGGAAACAGAGGTAGATGTAGTAAAAATTATGACTCCAGACCATTTACACGCTACCATAGCTATTGCTGCCATGAGAGTAGGTAAGGATGTCGTTATGCACAAACCCATAGCCAATCGGATGAAGGAAGGACGACTGACGATTGATGCTGCCCATAATACGGGAGCAATCACCCATCTACTCGCCTGGAAGGACCGACCGCAATATACACTTATCCGTGAATGGATAGATGCAGGACTGATTGGGACATTGAAAGAAATCCACAATTGGTCCTACAGACCTGTATGGCCGCAATGGCCATCAATCCCAACAAAGAAAGCCCCGATACCCAAGGGCTTTAACTGGGACCTTTGGCTCGGTCCGGAGCAGGATAGACCTTATCATCCCCACTATACCCATAATGTCTTTCGGGGATGGTATGATTTCGGTGGGGGAAGTATTGCCGATATGGGGCATTACAGTCTGTTTCCCTTGTTTGAAACGCTGGGGATTGAAGTAGCCCCTACTCAGGCACAAGCTTATGGAACAACCTTGCGAACGGTAGAAAACAATGTCTGTAAATGGATTCGAAATGAGGTAGCTTTTCCTTACAGTTGTATGGTAAAACTCAAATTTCCCAAGCAAAAGCGGCTTCCTGCCTTCGATTTATACTGGTATGATGGGGGAATGAAGCCTTTTGAGCCCGAAGAACTAGAAGTCGAAGGGAAGGAATTGGAGCGTGAGGGAATGCTGTTCGTAGGAGATAAAGGAAAGATACTGGGAGGCTTTCATGGAGAAAATCCCCGACTCTTACTTCCACAAGAAGCAATCGATGCGTATCCAGGGAGGAAAGAGCTGCGAGAAATGGTCGTTACCCCCAGTGAAGCGTATTGGGTTTCTGCCGTGAAAACCCGAGAAGAAAGTCCGGGAAGTTTTCTTCGAGCGGGCGCCCTTACGGAAATGGTAAATCTCGCTGCTATTGCCCTAAGGACGGGAAAGAAAATAAAATACGATTCTGAATCAATGCGTATTACAAATGATGAAAAGGCCAATGAATTTTTGACGAGGGCATATCGCAAGGGTTGGGAATTAGCATAAATAAGAGGCTCCTCTGCTCAGGTAAAAGGATATATGGGTGAGAATAAACGTGTATCTTGGGTTTTGCTTAGGCAAT
Organism: Bacteroidota bacterium; assembly: GCA_039197765.1. GTDB lineage: Bacteria > Bacteroidota > Bacteroidia > J057 > J057 > JBCCTX01. The sequence continues at coordinate 12,723 of JBCCTX010000093.1, read as the reverse complement.
CATCTCTGGTTATTGTCCTGGTCCTCGAGGGATTTATGCTTTCTGTCGCACAATACCATTCTACAGCGATTCCTAGCGTAGAAGCTATTCAACGAATAGGAGTCACCCAGAAGCCCGAATCTGAAATCCATGCGGCGATGAACCCCTTGGATGAGAAGAACCTCATTGTTGCGGGAATGCGCTATCACCCCCGGAACCCCGAAATAAATCTTTCATTTTCGCTATATAGGAGTACAGACTTTGGCGAGCGATGGATTGAAAGTGGCTTTGATGCTACCTCCTTGGTGAAGCCTATACAGGCTGGAGGAGATCCGGTTGTAGCCTTTGACAAATCGGCAAATGCTCACTTTGTATGGCTAATGTACAAGCTAAACCCAGGGTCGCTTCAGGGGGAAGTGGGGATATATTATGCCTATTCTACAGATCAAGGAAGTTCCTGGATGCCCTCTAATCTTCCCATTGTGTCAGGCAAAGTGTCTTTTACGCCGGGTAATGGCCAAACGGATCCTAGGAGTCAGGTTGTAGATAAACCCTGGATTACAGTTGATGATACGGAGAGTGCCTTTCAGGGAAATGTGTACGTGGTGTACTACTCAGTAGAATCCCAAAGCCTGGGAGGGCAACACATATACTGTGTCCGCAAAGGAGCGAGAAATAGCACCTTTTCTACCTCTCCCGTTCGGGTCAATTCTGTAGATTATGAGGACATACAATTTGCCACAGCAGACCTCACAGCAGATGGAGCCTTGCATGTTTGCTTTTGGGGGAAGCGCTTTGGATCTCTTCCTGCCCTTTTCCATGCGGTGTCTTATGATGGGGGAAAGACCTTTAAGGCCGAAAACCGAATTGCCCCTATCGCTTTTCCTCCGCGAGCGGACTTTACTAGCTTTTTCCCTTCGAATGTCAAAGGAATAGACAGGTTGTATCCAGCCCCCCAACTTCAGGCAGATGCCTCCCAAGGGAAGTACACTGGGAATTTGTATGTGGTATGGAATGCCTATGGGACCGATACCTTTTCTACAGAAGGCTTGGATATCTACTTTTCCCGATCGACTGATGGAGGAAGAACCTGGGCAGAACCCTATGTCATCAACAATGATAGCCTAGGTTCGATTCACCAACACCATCCCAGTCTTACCATAAATCCTGAAGGAGTTGTGGTAAGTACCTGGTATGACAGAAGGATAGACCCCTTGGGAAACCAATATGCCTTGTATTACATGGGTATCTCTACCAATGGGGGGCTGAGTTTTGAGCAACAATTTCCCATAAGTGAGTTGCCCCTAAATTTTCAAACCGTTGGGGCCAAAAACTTTGGATTTGGAATAGGGGAATATAACCAAGTGCTGGCAAGTTCGGATTTTGCTCTTCCGATCTGGGCGGATGGCATAGAAGATGAAGGGACCCCTCATATTTTTTCCAAAAAAATTCCCCTCCCAGAAATGGACCAACTCTCTACCTCAGGTACTCCTTCACTAAGACCTCTTCACCTGATGGGTCCCTACCCTAACCCAATCCCCTTAGACAGAATCCAGTATTTTCAGGTGATTTCTTCCCTTCCTCAAACGGTTAATTGGAAAATTAAAGATTTGCAAGGCCGGATACTTCTGCAAAGCCGTAGTTTAACAGGTAAAGAAGTGGCACTATCCTTGATAGATTTTCCTTCGGGAATATATTTCTTTATAATAGAAACTCCTTCTGGGGAAGTAGTTGCTGTCAAGAAATTACTACTCCCCTAAGTGCTACACTAAGGGACCGTTTATGAGGTATATTGGAATCATTATGTTTGTTTGGGTACTAAGTTGTACGACTTCTTCAGAATCTTCAGGAGAATCTGCTACCACTACCGATTCCGTTCATTTTCCTGCACAAATCGATACGGTGTTAGAAGCGAATAACCCAGAAGATCTCGATCTTTCTGAAGCCCAACTGTTTCAGGACACAACCCGCAATTCTTCTTTCTACCGTCAGGTTTTGAGTTGGAGCCCCCGCATCTACCATCAAGAAAGTATACAGCTGTACGTTGACGAGCTAAAAAAAGGCTATAGACCTGCTATTAAATCCTTGAAGAAATTTCCTCAAGTTTTTATCAGACTAAGGAAGTTTGAGAATGAATTTTTTCTCTATGACCAGTGTGATGGAATAGATACGAGATTTGAAATCAAGGACGGACTTTTTCTCACATATGAGTTTTGGGAGGTAAAGCCAAAGGCTATCGAGGAAATAGTGAATGAAAGTCAAAAAGTATTGGAACTGATTGTTTGGGACAATGTCTGGGAAAAAACGAGCAAATCTGCTCGCGTCCTAATCGAGAAAAGCCACTTTCCCCATATTTATTCCCTGTCTTACCGGACGGCTTCCTCTCAAAGAACGGAATGGGTTACTCCTTTGGAAGAGATAGCTTCCTTTGACCTGATTGTGAATCACTGCCCCAAGGAGAAAATTGCCGAGTATGCAGGGTTTGAAAGCAAATGATTGAGTAGTCTAGACGATTCCTCTGTATTGTATGTAATCGAGACCGAAGGAGGAAATAAGAGGACGCTGGTTGATGCCTATGGACCCTACTCCGAGTCTATCTCGCCTGAGATGGCTCAGAAGTTACGGGAAAAGTACTAGTACCCTGACGCTAAGGAGAAACTAGCTCCCGTTGTCGGGCATCTTTAATCTTTTTTGCCGGAAAAATAGGAAAGCTAAAAAAGAAGGTAGAACCCATTCCCTCTCCTAAGCTCTCTACCCAAATTTTTCCATCGTGCCGCTCCACAATCTTTTTGCATATCGCCAACCCAATACCTGTACCATTGTATTCTTCTCGAGAATGGAGGCGCTTGAAAATTCCGAAGATTTTTTCTTTGTGCGTTTTTGCAATGCCTATTCCGTTATCTGTAACAGAGAAATTATGATACGATCCTTTCGTTGACCCTGAGATGACAATCTTGGGAATGCTGTTTTCTGAGACAAACTTGATGGCGTTGGTCAAAAGATTAAGGATTAATTCCCGAAATAAGCTCTCATCTACTGGGATGGATTTAGGGACAGATTTGATAGATACCTCTGCTTGAGATTGCGTAATAGTTTCGGATATGTCTTGTAATACTGCCTCTATTAATTCCTCGGGATTTATCCACTTAGGATTAATTTGATTATTGGTGACAAGAGAAAAATTAAGCAGGTCCTCTACCGTGTGTTTCATCCTCATAGCCCCCTCATTCAAATATTGAATAGCCATATTAATCTGAGGACGGTTTTCATTTGCAAGGGTGCGCTCTATGAGCTGAGAGAAGTTGATGATGTTTTGTAGAGGAGACTTGAGGTCATGAGAGGCTAGATAGGCAAAGTTTTCCAGTTGCATATTGCTTTCTATATACTTGGTCAACTCCTGATTTTTTCGCTCCAGCAATTGCTCACTCCTTTTTAGATCCTCGGTCTTTTGGTTCACCTTCTGCTCAAGTATACGCTCACGGGCCTTGCGTTGTCGCTCACGTTGGAAATACCAAAAGGCGATTCCTAGGGACAAGGCAAATACACTTATAAATTGAAACCAAGTTCGTTGCCAAAGTGGAGGAACAATTTCGAGGTCAATACGCGCTATCTGGGGATTCCATTTTATACCATCATAAGAGGACCTCACCTCAAGGCTGTAACTTCCTTGCCGTAGGTTTGAGTAGCTAATACTATTGCGGTCATTGATATCAATCCAATCCTCATCAAAGCCTGTTAGTCGATAAGAGTAATAGGTCTTGCCCTCTTTGGCGAAGTCAAGGGTGGAGAAATAAATGGTGAAATAATCATCTCCAGGCAAGAACTTTAGTCCTGCTTGTCGGGTTTGAGGATTGATGAAATAACTCTGCCCTTTTGTCTCGTATCGAGTAAAACACACCCTAGGGGAATTCCTCCACTTTGAAAAAGACTCGGCTAAGTTAATATGGGTAAAACCCTGATTGCTGCCGAAAATATAAAGATCATTGCTGGATTTACTTGCATTTCCAATGTATTCAGAATTTAATCCATCAAAATGGTTAAAGTATTTGAAGGTTGAGTCTAGGACATCATACACAAATACTCGTCCCACAGTACTGCCCCATAAGTGGGTTTCATCTGCGTCTAGTTTGACGAAACTGACTTCTTCAAATATTTTGGGGAGGGAGTAAGACTTTCCCGAGTGCTTCTCATAGGCTGATACTCCATTCTCCCCAGCAATCCAGATAGTACGGGAAGTTTGGGAAACTTCAATGTCCCGGATATATGAATCGAGATAAGATGACGGTAGCATCAATTGAGAGTGGATTGAGGAATCCTCCAACCCTTCAACCGAAACCTGCCAAAGACCCGTATTTGTTCCGACCCAAAGTAACCCTTCTCCATCCGGTGCTATACACTTTATCCAATTAGAGTAGGATGTCGAATCTTCCAAGAAAAATCTATAAGGATTCGTGAGCTGATTGTCTGGAAATACTAATATCCCGGCACCTGTCGCCATATAGGTATGTCCCAGTGGGCCTTCAATAATTTCGTTAATTTGAAGCCAGCTACAATCCTTTTCATAGCAGTAGTCTTGGAATCGGAATACCTCCTGGTTACCTGAATGAATATTAAATTCTATCAAGCCTTTATATCCTCCTATCCAGAAAATACTATCATTTACACGATAAACTGTTCTTATATCTCCAACATAGGAATTGATGGCATAGGTTCTTGGGAATGCTCCTTTTTCTATGTCATAGAGATAAATCTTTTCTCGATCAAAAAGGAGTAAAGATTTTTCTTCTGCTAAATTGTATACATAGTCTAATAGAACCTTCTTGCCTTGGTCTGCTAGGCTATAGCCATTTATACCTTTCACGGGGGGGTTGAGTTGAGCAATACCTTTCCGTGTACTAACCCATATCGATTCAAAAGAAGAAGTGAAAATATCCTTAACAGAATAATCGGGAAGGGTGAATTTATGGTTTGCACGTGTACTAAGTACCCCACCCGAAAGTGAAAGATGTTGTTTTTCTTTTCGAGTAGCATTGGTGCGTATTCGGTCAATTTCTTCTTTCGAATAGATAGTGAGGGAGCCTGGAGAACATATAATAAACTTTCCGCTATATTCTTCCTTCATCATGGTAGGGTATTTGGGTATGCGAAAAGAAGGCCCTGGGGCTAGGTTCATAAAGTTCCAATGGTCTGGGTTGAAATCCATCCTATTCGTAATAGGAGGCAATACAGAAATGCCGTATCCGAAACAGGAAATCCAATAAAATCCGCTGTTATCCTGTGTAATATGGGTGAGTCTGTCAGAGGGAATTCCTTCTATTTGAGTAGAATCCATAACAATTCGGGAAAAGGGGGTTTTGTCAGGCCTTGGGCTTACAAATAAGCCATGTTCAGTAGCTGCCCACAACCAGCCTTTATCATCCATTAGCATATGATATACAAGCGTCTGGATACTGTCCGATCCCACAGGAAGTTTTATGGGCTTGAATACCGAGTTTTCTGCTGGATTTTCTAGCACATATAATCCGCTATTTGTAGCGGCCCATATGTTCTCTAAGCTATCGCTGGTAATTGCGTTGATACGCCCCGGAATGTGTGCTCCAGATTCTGAATAAGTAAAGTGTTCAAAGGTTTGTTGGCCTTGGTCGAATCGATCAATACCTTTGTCATTTGTACCTATCCAAATGCAGTTGTGCGTATCTACATACAGGGTTCGAACTTCATTAGAACTTATTGTAGCGGAATCTTGTGGGTTGTGTTTAAAAATATAAAACTCCTCCCCATCATACCTATTTAGGCCATTCTTAGTTGCAATCCAGATATATCCCTCCTGGTCCTCTATACATTGATTGATGTTTGGATGACTCAAGCCATGGACATCGGATAGGGTTCGAAATGAGTAGCTTGGATAAATATACTGTCCAAGGGAACTCGTGTAGCACCCAATCAAGTACCCTGCTAGTACAATAGGTAAGTATCTCAACAACACGCTTGATTGACGGTTCATGGTCTTGTGAATGAAAATTTCAAAAAAAATAAATCACACAAAATATATATTGCATATTTCATTCCGAAATGAAATTTTTCCCCTAAAACGGATCCATTAGCTACCCGTTTGGATGGAGATGATCCTGACATGAAGGTCTTTACAATTGCGCCGAATTTTCTAACTTAATGGTAAATAATTTAAAGTATTTGCACTGGCACACGTATTTCTAAACAGGATATCCTTATGAAATTTTTCACGCTACTCATCGTTTGGGGCTCGTTTAGTTGGTCCTATTGCTTTGCACAGCAAAGCGCTAAGCAGCTCAATCTCACCAGTGAATACCTCATCTACCTCCCGGAGGGCTATGCTGAAGAGGAAGCTAAAAACTGGCCATTGTTGATTTTTCTTCACGGAGTAGGAGAGCGAGGGAATGATGTCGAAAAAGTAAAGGTGCATGGCCCACCCAAACTCGCAGAAATGAAAGAGTTCCCATTTATTTTGGTCTCTCCGCAGTGTCCTCCAAATGAGTGGTGGAATCCCTATGTGCTCAACAAACTATACGATGAAGTAGTAGGAACCTATAAAGTAGATAAGTCCCGTGTCTACTTGACCGGGTTAAGTATGGGAGGGTTTGGAACCTGGCAATGGGCAGCAGAAAACCCTGAAAAGTTTGCGGCTATTGCCCCCATATGTGGAGGAGGAAATCCGAATAGCGTCTGGAAACTGCGCCACATTCCCACACGTGTTTTTCACGGTGATTCAGATAACGTAGTTCCGTTAAAAATGTCTGAAGTAATGGTCGATGCCTTATCAGAGTTTAATTCCGATGTGGAGTTTACAGTGTATCCCGATGTCGGACATGATTCCTGGACAGAAACCTATGATAAGGACGAACTGTACGAGTGGTTTCTTTCCCAATCCAAAACGGACCTACCTATTGCTCCCTTTGATGAAGACGAGGTTAGATCTTATATAGGTCAGTACCAGCATTCAGAGATAGGTAAAATGAGTTTAGAGCTAGAGGAGGGGGTGCTGTTCTTGAAAATCAACCGCCAGCGTCGCGAACTTACCCCAGAAGGGAACAATCGGTATCGCACCTGGCTGATGAGTCAGGCCTTGATCTCCTTTTCGGAGGATGGGATGACGATCCACATGGATGACCGTGTCGAGCTTGTACCTAGGGTGGAATAGTATAGCCTTCTATAGCCTTAAAAATCTGTTTTATTTCTTAGAAAATTTCCGATACAATACCCCGGTTCCATCTTCAATGCGCATCAAATATATTCCTGTAGGTAATTCTTCAATAGAAATAGGTTGTGCTTGCACATGGGTTGGGATTTCGGATTGCTGTAGGGTTTTTCCCTGTAGGTCCATAAGCTGAATAGAAAGCGGTCCCGTGCGAGTTCCTTCTACCTGGATAGTAAGTTGATCTTGAGCGGGACTCGGGAAGAGAATGATTTCATGGGAAATAGAGCGCTTATTGCTGACAGGTCCTAAGATCTGACTGATAGCTGCATACACATCTAGTTTACCATAGCCCCAGTCATTATTTGGGGTAGAGCCTGTAGCCTCATCAGAGCGTGCTGTTTCCTGAAGAATACGTTTAATATCGGTTGCTGACAATGTCGGGTCGGCCTCCAGCATAAGGGCAACGACGCCAGCCAAAACGGGATTTGCCCCACTTACAGCTGCTAGGGTACCATATATAGCCTCTCCGTCTTCGATGACGTTTCCTGAGAAAGTAGCAAAGTAAGAGTCCGGTCCGTAAGCACCGAAGTTTACATTGCCTGGAACGGATATATCGATTCCAATCCTGCCATCCTGAGTTGGTCCTACCCCACTGCCTATCCAGAGGCTTCCTACTCCATTGTCATCCCCGACAAAGGTAAAAGGGCCGCCTGCAATGCTTTGCCACTCGGTTCGCAGGATATAGGAGTTTGGACAAATATTGTTGAATGCAGAGGCGAGGTCCCAAATAGTACTACCGGGCTCTACGAAGGATAGAAAGGTATTTTCACTCGCATTGGAAATTATATTGGACGGATTGAGGATGGCGTCGAATCTTCCATTTTCAATTGTCAAGCCCGTTATTCTTAAGGTGTAGACACCATTGGGACCCGAAAAATCAATGAGTAACTCTTTGCGGGGACTCGTAGAGCCAAAAAAATCTACTTCAGATCCCTGGTAGAATAGGGCAAATTCACCCGTATTATCATTCAAGGAAGTTGAATTGGCTGGGGATAGATAGGGTCCAAAAGATTGAGAAGGTCCTTGAATTTCTATTCTTACACTATCAGATTCATGGTGCCAGAGATCCATCCGCAAACTAGGTGTGGTCTTATTAATCTCGAGCTCAATGGTCTCATTCTGTACGAATACCCCTCCAGCATGATTTGCTACTCCCCCATCATCACTAGAACCGCAGACAAATGCTCGTCCGGGGAAGCCGGGGCCAAAGCGCTCATCAATTACTCGACTTAGCGTACTTGTCCCATCCATAGGGCCTTGGATAGATCCAAAGTTTGCGATCATAGCTACAGGTTTTCCCTCCTCTGAGGCTTTGTCATTGACAAAATCTATGGCATCATCCAGGTAATCGTCTATGAAGGAGAAGGGTGCTTCTGCCTCCTGGTCATTGTGGGCAGGTGCACCTTCGCTCGTAATTTTTACGATGATCAAGTCAGCTTCAGGAGCAACTCCTAGGTATCTGCCCTCACTACCACGGCCATTTCCTGCTGCAATACCTGCGGTTGGCGTGCCATGTCCAGATGCATCTCGGGTGGGAAGTAACGTGTTACTTTCCAGGGCTTGGTTGATCTCTGCCTGGGTATATACTGTCCCCTTACCTATGGGATTATCTGCATCGTTGGCACCTGTATCATCTAATAAATCCAACAGGTAGAGAATCCTGCTACTTCCGTCTTCCTTGATAAAATCGGGATGTCTGTAATCAATTCCTCGATCAAATACAGCAACGATAGTACCCCTACCGGTTAATCCGTAATCCGTGACGGTTTCGGTAAGCCTAATCTCATCAAAAAGGGCTTGATCTTGGGCAAAAAGGGGGGTAATTCCTAAAAAGAGCAGGAAGAGACTGTAATTTACAGAACGCATGTAGGGGTATTCGAAATGTTACGGATAAAATTTTACGAAAGATAGGTATTTAACTCCTAAAAATAACAAATAAGAGAACCTTAGCTTTCATCAGCAAACCTTTTGCCTGAGCATTTTTCATAGGAATCCAGCGTCTCCTCATACGTCTCCTTTAATACATTCCCAAACTCGTGTAAAACCATAAACTGATTGAACATTTTGGTAAAATCCTCCTCAATCAGAGTTTCTATGTATCGCTCTTGGTGCTCGAGGAACCTTTCCTGCATCTTGTATAGGGCCAACAGATCCTCCACGCATTCAAATTCTATTCTGTCAATGAGGTTTCCAATCTTAGTCGCCTCCCAGGCGATATCTCCCAACTGTACATAGTTGAAGCCTCCTACATCTATCTCCACATCATATTGATAGCGACCCCCTGTTGCCCTTGAGGAGTCTGGAAAGCTAAGTCCTTCAGGAAAACTATCTCTGAGACTTTGAACCTCAGTTTGGGATGCTTCTACATAAATATCCTTTTGATCATCTTCTATTTCTAAATAAGGTGCAATTGCCACGACAATCTCGTAGTATTCTTCATTGTCTCCCTGGGTTTCCAGGTCTTCCTTGTTTCGTTCAATTTCCAACCGAATATTTTTTAAAGCGATTGCCCTTCGCTTGTTTAGCCTGCGGTTAGTGGACCATTCATCAACCTTCATAGCGAGAAATAATCCTCCCACTAAGAAGAGGACCTCTACAAGTAGGAATTTCCAATTCAGTTGCTTCATACAATCATAAGAAGTGAGGATTTCCAGTGTGAGTAATTGTAGCCCACCCTTTATCTAAAATTTTCTTGCTTTGTGTTAACCGCTAACTACCCCTCAAAGTTTTCTAAGGGTTGTTCAGAATTGTGTGGATTTATTTTGGTCAATAGGGTCTAAGCAATCGAGCCTTTTTCACTCCGGCAACAATTCGTTGACCGCCGGACATACCAACCGTGATGGCATAGGTCCTCAGATCTCTTGTTATGAGGCCATAGCAGCCCAGAAACTGGGTATTTTTATAGGAGATGAAATCCGAAGGTTTGAACTCAAAGACCTGTGAGGAAGCTTTTTTTATTTTTTGCCATTCATCCAGGCAGTTTTGGTTATTACCGGTAGATATATGGCAGACTTTTCGAGTTCCCTCATGGGTAAACACTGCCATGATGCAGCCACTGAAATTATAGCTGATTACATCGGAATTACCTTGGGCAATCCAGTTGATCCCTTTTGGGGCAAAGGGCACATACTTTGCCCCACAATACAAGGTTTGAGAAATTCCTATCTGGCAGAGGGTTCCATCGCCGTAACCACCTGCTTCATGGGTTGGTAAACCTATGGGCACGGGTTTTCCTTCTTTAAGAGAATCTAATATCATAGGATGAGGAATTAAAGTGAGTTATATGTAATGCGGAAATAGCAGGCCAGGTACTTAAGTCCGATCTACTGTAATTTTTTCCAGGCATTTAAAGTGTATTCAATTGCATCTATTTTATTCTATCGATACCAATACCCGCCTTACCAACTCATCCATAGCAGTAACCCCATCTATCCATCTTGCTACTATGACTAAGTCATGCACGGGATCTACATATACAATGTTTGCCCCTGCTCCTACATGGTGAAAGGAAGATTCTGGTGCATTAGGCATGCGCTTTTTGTCGGTATTGAGAAACCAATTCATGAAGCCATAGGTATCTTGAGCCTCTGTCGGGGTTAAGGCCATACCTACCCATTCCTCTGAGAGGATTTGTTTCCCGTCCCATTGACCTCTCCGAAGGGTCAAATACCCAAATCGCGCTTGATCAAAGGCATTGATAAACATACCTCCTCCCCAGTGGCCTCCACCGCTGGGCACTTGCATAGCGACGCCATCTATCAGAATCCAGGAATTCTCATATCCATGCCAACGCCAAGTAGCTGAAGCACCTATGGGGTCCATCACATATTCTTTGAGTACTTGTTGTAGGGGCCTTCGCCAAATATTCATTGCGGCTAGTGCCAGAACGTTCACCCGCACGTCATTGTACTTATAGTGAGTTCCTGGCTCGTGGCGTTCGCGCGTAAGCCAAGTATCAGGTTCTCCCCGTGGGCGATCCGCCCAGTCGGGTTTCCCCCAAAGGGTACCTTCCCAGTCTGACGTCTGACGTAGAAGGTGGTTCCAGGTAATTTTGCGGTTGTGTTCCGTTTCAAAGGGTTCGTACACCTTAGCTTGTCCAAACTGTTCTGCTTTGCTAGCGCTCGGATCGAAGTCTACGATGGAGACAGGAGCAATATAGGTGTAGACTGGATCATTGATGTCTTGGATCATTTCCCGATCATAGGCAAGTCCCACAGTTGAGGAAAGAAAACTCTTGGTAACGCTGAAGGTCATATCCACCCGATGAGGATCTCCCCATTCTGCCACGATATAACCATCCTTTACAATGATACCCGTTTGGGGCCCACGGACCTTGTGTGGGCCTACGGCATCTCCAAAGGGTTCTCTTCCAAAGCTTACATAGTGATGCTGCTCAAGGTCTGGAGAATTGGCGCTTTCTTGTGAAATAGCAAATTCTATTGCAGCTTGAATACTATCTGGATTGAGTCCTAGCGCTTCAGGGCTTTTGTGCTCCCAAGCAGCACCAGGTTCGGGATAGTAAGGGACTATCTCTTGGGCATAAAGTAGGGTGGATAAAAAGAAGAGAGAGGTACTTAGGCACCAATGAAAGGGTCGAAAAATTTTCATACAGTTAGATTATATCAGAAAAGATAGGGAATTTAGGTGGCTTAACTAGTATCTGTGTTAATTATCTCAATTTGGGTTAATTTTGCCTGTATGACAATTACGACGAAAAAATCCTTCCTTACCGAAGAAGTTCTTCCCTTATTAAACACCCTTAAAGCCGATACCCAGCCTGCCTTTGGTCTCATGACTGCTCAACACATGGTTGAGCACCTTACTTGGGTAACCAAATCCTCCTCAAAGCGGAATGGCGAACCAGCAGGAGAACCTACCCAAAGGCAGTTGGGGTTCAAACGCTTTATTGAAAAGGGTGCCATCTTTGAACATCGTCCTAGCGATAAAACTAAGGCAGATTTACCCCCCTTGAAATATGGCTCATTGACTGAAGCTCTTGAACAGATTCCCGTTGCGATAGAACGATTCTATTCCCTTTTCGAAAACAATCCGGGTTTCAAGAGCTATACCTCCTTTACAGGAGAGTTGAGCTTCGAAGAACTGGAACTGATGCATTATCAGCACTTCCGCTACCACATGTGGCAATTTGGTTTGGTAGAGCAGTATCCTTGATTGGGTTCAGGGTTGGAGAGTAGGATAGTTAAATAGTCGATAGTCCGTAGTCCGTGGTAAAAAAAAGAGCTAGTTGGATAGTCCATAGTCCATAGTTTAGATTGCAAGTTCGAGTTTTCCCAGTGTCCGTCATAATCCGTCTTAATAAAGTCAGTGTCGAATATAGGTTCTGGGTTGAATAGGTTATGAGTTCGGGGTTATTAAGTCTAAAAATAGTTCGATAATTATTTCATCTACATTTATTAAGCGTCGCTTCGCCTGTGCTATGTCCCTTAAATTCTGGGTCCTTATGCGTCGAAATGGGTTCTGGGTGGGTGGGTAGATTAGTTGAATAGTCG
>JBCCTX010000092.1:0-22674 GCA_039197765.1 Bacteroidota bacterium | reverse complement strand
GGGAGCTGATGCCGTTTGAACGGCTTGTAAGGCATAGGCAACTGCCAGCGGAGAGTTTCGATAAGACTGGGCTAAGATCCCAATGGAACGATCCAATAGCTCTGGTAGTGGGCAGACAGCATTGACGAGTCCTATCCTAAGCGCTTCAGCTGCATCTATGGGGGTACCTGTAATGATGATTTCAATCGCTTTACCCATACCTACTAGGAGAGGCAAACGCTGGGTTCCTCCATATCCAGGGATGATCCCTAATTTGACCTCGGGAAGACCGAATCTAGCGTTTTCAGATGCAACACGCATATGGCAAGCTAGTGCAAGCTCGCACCCCCCACCCAGTGCATATCCATTCACAGCGGCTATGATAGGCTTAGGAGCTTGCTCAATGAACTGAAAAAGCGACTGTCCTTTCTCACTCAATTCCTCTGCCTCTTTGGCTCCAAAAGAAGGGAATTCCGAAATATCTGCCCCAGCTGCAAAAGCCTTTTCCCCCTTTCCTGTCAAAACAATGCCTTTAACCTGCTCATCATTCAGCGCTAATTCCAAAGCTTCCCGCAATTCAACCAACAATGTGCTATTCAGTGCATTTAATGCTTTAGGATTATTTAGCGTAATTAGCTGCGTATTAGACTGTTTTTCAGATATAATAAATGAAGACATAGGATTTAGCTTAATAATTCAGGAAATATACCAGTCGAGTACATCCATACAGAACATACTCTTCACACACAAATATCAATTAATTCTTGCAACAATGGATCTATGTGAAGTAGTCCATATTGCCTTGATTAAATATCACCTAAATTTCCAGACTAGCCAAACCTTCATACGTTTTATCCAAATAAAAAAGAGCAATGTGATCGAAACACATTGCTCCATATAGGATCAGATGAGAGGAAAAACCCTTGAGGATTTTTCATTCCAACCAACCCGCAAGAAAGCGGGGAATCTCATCGATTTTATCAATCCCTCTATACAAATAGAGTCTTGCGTTGGCATACTCTCGGCTGAAGTAAATCTCCCAAAACTTTTCGATTTCATCAATTGCAGCTTCAGAAGTTACCTTAGCACCAGGGCCTTTTCCTAGAATAATTACATTCGCTCCATTGAGGTCTGGAATTCGAGATTTTTCCAACAAGCCTGCCAGGATATCATTTCTGTCTTCTTCCAGAACGCCACGCTTGCGGTTGAAGTTGTATTCCTTGTCCTCATGGATCATATCAGAAAGGAATATGATGTAATTATAAGGCAATATCTTAGACTCTAGCGAGAAGGCTTCAGCCTCTTCCCTATCGACCAGTTCAAGCTCATCACGACAATTCAGTAAGGCCCACAAAATATTTGAATAAGAGGAATACTTACTTCTGGCGTTATAAATAGAGTCTAGACGCGACTCGATGAGTGGACCAATGGTTTCTACATATCGATCTATTCGCTTGCGTCGCTTTTCTTCCTTTTTGGTGATACCATCCCCTTTTCGGGTAAACGGTGGCTTGATAGAGTCGGGAATGTTCTGAAAGGTAATCCCATAGGTAGCGTTAGAATTCATAAAGTCTTCATACACAATCTTCACCGGATTGGTATATGCACCCTCATCTATGGGATATACCAATAGTCGATCATGCGTCCCCATATTTCGGAGAATCAGCTTTATGGCATTAACATATGCTTGCTTATTTTCTGCTCCTACACTCCCGGAAAGGTCAACAAAACATATAATATTTTTCCGCTTTTCATGCATGTCCTCACATCCCCATGCAAATACCAGCAGGGAAAGGCATAAAGACCACCTAAGGATTTTCTTTGTAAGATAAGTTGGCACTAACTTAGTTGTATTCATCGGGTTTAGTTCTAATTACCAATTTTCAGCTATGCCTGTGTGGGTATAAAGGAAATAGGTATAGCTTTCGAGGTTATCTATGAATTCAATTTCTTCTAAGGGTTCTACGGGCTTCCCGTGGCTCAAATCAAAGTTCTCTTTGAACGTTTTGAACTTGTGAATTTTTACAAACTGCCTTCGGGACTCCTTCCTTAGGATTTTCTTGAATTTCTCTTCAAACTTCGATGCAAATACTTTATTGTGTTCTGGAGAGTTCATCCGAAAATTCCTAAAAACAAGGTTCCGCTTGTAAGCATCTACAATCACCCGATCCCTATCCAATTCCATTTTTACATATCCCGCAATCAGGGGCAAGCCCATTGCAAAGAAGATAAATCCCATATATAATAAGGTCCATCTCTCCCCTTCGAAATCCTTTGCACGCACATCTGCAATTGCAACTACAGCAAACTCAAGAATCAACATGAAGATTATCAAAACAGGGATCTTATTCGTGTAGTTTCGCTTCTTGTAGTGTAGAACGTTCTCTTGATAATTTAATTGCTGTTGGTAGTGATCCGCAGGAACCAACGTATTATCAAAATTCGGACTTCCGTTAAATACACTGTGTTCTGGTTCTGCATATTGATAGTTTTCAGGTATGCTCGACTGAATTTCCGGAAGCCGATAAATTTCTATGTCCCGAAGCTTATCATTGATGAAAATTGCCTCAAACAATTTATCTGCAACCATGATACTAGCCATTGTAAGCACAATAGTAGTAGCTATCCGGAAAATAAGGATGATCAGATCATTCCCCTCCAGAAAAATCATAGTGGAAATATAGTTGAGGACCAATTCCGCAATAATGGCCAAAACCAAAATAATGGTATAAACCCTTAGTTTACGCTTTTTCTCCTTGTAAACGTGGTCAGGGATATACACATTTGCATAATCTGTAGCATCGAGGTATTTACTGCGCTTCTTGTTACCCATACGGATACCCGTCTTTCGCTCAATGTTGTCTAGTGCAACTTGATTACGCTGAAGAACGAAGCTTTTTAACCCTCTTTCATTTTTAAAAAAATCTCCAAACTGGACGAAGTACCAGAGTCTTTCCATATCTTATGTTAACGTTTAGAGTTTGGGTATCTGAGTAGTGCCAAAATCTATGGTTCTAAGGAATTTTACGATTTGCTCTATATCATAACCGAAAAAGGTACCCATTTTAGTGTGTTCAAAATAGTAAAATTTAAAACCGACCTACTTTTATTAGGGATGAAGTGCAAATAATCCCTCCTATGCCGTTAAGGATCAAGGGGTCAAGTGAAGAAAATTCTTGAGGATGAATACTGAAATATTTACCTACAGGAAAGATTTGTGAGGAAAAGGTATCTCCTGCACATGAAAAGAAGATACGACATGGGTAAATAAAGCGAGAGCCACGATATTTCGCAGCTCTCTCAATTGTACCCGCGGATGGATTCGAACCATCGACCTTTGGTTCCGGAGACCAACGCTCTAATCCCCTGAGCTACGCGGGCAGAAGAGGGAAACCCCTATTCTTTAAGTGGGCCAAAATTACATTATTCCTTTTTCATTGACAAGAAGTCTATTATTTTTGCCGCCAATATGGTTGTGTAAATCTAACTTCAATTCAAGATCTATCAACTATTTACCGCATACCATTTACTCTTAAACCTTATTTATATGGGATTTAAATGTGGAATTGTAGGCTTACCTAATGTGGGAAAATCTACCCTTTTCAATTCCTTGTCTAGTGCGAAAGCTGAAGCAGCAAATTATCCCTTCTGCACCATCGAGCCCAATGTTGGGATGATTCCTGTCCCAGATCCTAGATTGGATGTCATTACTGGCCTAGTAAACCCCAAGCAGACCATTCCCGCTGTGGTACAAATCATGGATATAGCAGGATTGGTGAAAGGGGCTAGCAAAGGAGAAGGATTGGGAAATCAGTTTCTAAATAATATACGCGAATGTGAAGCCATATTACACATATTGAGGTGCTTTGCTGATGAAAATATCATACATGTAGAAGGAGGAGTAGATCCCATACGAGACAAAGAAATCATCGATACGGAGCTTCAACTAAAAGACCTGGAGTCACTGGAAAAGAAATTGGAACGCACCAAAAAGATGACTAAGGGAGGAAATAAAGAGGCAATGAAACAAGTAGAAATGATTCAACGCTTCATCGCCCATGTAGAACAAGGAAAAAATGTACGTACCCTGGAAACCACAGAGGAAGCCCGAGAACTGGTGAAAGACCTAGGGCTGTTAACCGATAAAAAAGTAATGTACATCTGCAATGTAGATGAGGAAAGCTTACCCGATGGCAACGCATATGTAGAATCTGTACGGGAGGCCATCGAAGCAGAGGATGCAAGCCTGCTAATTATCTCAGCTGGGTTTGAGGAGCAACTGGCTGATTTCGAAGATCCCGCGGAAAAGAAGGAATTGTTGGAAACGGTTGGGCTGGAAGAACCCGGCCTGAATGTCCTTGTACGGGAAGCTTATTCTCTACTAGGCCTTCAAACTTACTTCACAGCAGGAGAAAAAGAAGTCAGGGCCTGGACCATAAAAGAAGGAACCAAAGCCCCTCAGGCTGCGGGGGTCATCCATACGGACTTCGAGCGCGGCTTCATCCGTGCTGAAGTAATGAAGTACCAGGACCTGATATCCCTCGAATCTGAATCCGCAGTTAAAGAAGCAGGAAAGCTAGCCGTAGAGGGGAAAGAATATATAGTAGCAGATGGTGACATTATGCATTTCCGGTTTAATGTGTAGGTTTGAGGTTTGAGGTTTGAGGTTTGAGGTTTGAGGTTTGAAAATGTACTTTGATCTCGATCAAAGGTTACTACGGACCAAATAAAAATACAAAACAAACATATCATGGATATCACAGTAAAAGAACTCAAAGAAAGATTGGATAAAGGGGAAGCGCTGAATATGATTGATGTGCGAGAGCCCAATGAATGGGAGATGCAACACTTAGAAGGGGTAGCAAAAATTTCCTTGGGCAATTTGCCTACCTCACTAGCTGAACTAGATGAGTTAAAGGACAAAGAAGTTGTGATGATTTGTAGATCTGGAGGAAGAAGCGGTAGGGCTACCCAATTTTTACAGGCGCAAGGCTTTTCCAACGTTCGAAATTTAGCTGGGGGCATGTTGGCATGGAAACAGCACATAGATGCCTCATTCCATGTCGAATAAACGTTTCTATGATACAGTACAATACGCACATACGGGTACGGTATGCAGATACCGACCAGATGGGCTTTGTCTATTATGGAAAATATCCTGAGTATTTTGAAGTAGGACGGACAGAGTTAATTCGAACCCTAGGGCTTGCTTACAAAGAGATTGAAGATAGAGGCATTTGGATGCCTGTAACGGAGTTGCAGATCCATTACAAATTTCCAGCTTACTACGATGAGTTACTGCTTTGCAAGACCTACATCCCTGAAATTCCTCGTGCGACCCTTCATACTTCTTATGAAATATTTAAGGAAGACGGAAGGCTCTCGGTTTCGGGAAAAGTAATACTCGCTTTTCTAAAGCAAGAGAGCGGCAGGCCTACTCGGGTTCCTTCCTTTATGCTGGATGCAATTGAAAAAAAATGGAAGGAATAAGACCCTTCCAATTCACAACATTGACAAAGCTATCGCACCCGTATGCTTTGCCCTATTCGGAGGCTGGCACTAGCTGTAAGACCAGAGTTGAGGGCTAATAAATCATCGACATTTCCCTGGGTGTACTTTTTAGCAATATCCCATAAGGTATCTCCGCGTTTTACTTTGTAGAATTGCCCACTTTGAGGGCCTGGCGAAGAGGTAGACTTCGAACGTGAGGTAGAGGCCAATTGAGGCGTGGCGTTGCGTTGTGCAACCTCTTTCTTGGTATAGATCTTCAATTTCTGGCCTACTTTAATTCGGTATCGATACAGATTATTCCATCTTGCAAGGTTGCGAGTGGAAACTTCGTACTTTTCTGCAATCGTACCCACGACATCTCCTGTCCGCACCGTGTAATAAACCGTAACGGTACCAGGAGGCTTTGGATATGCCTTTCTAGGGGCAGGCTTAGGTCGTTTTACTGAATAATTCGCTGCATATACTGGGGCGTTGTCTCGCTTTTTTCCATATTTTGCCCGAATCTCACGTTCGTTAGCCGCAAAAAACTGCCCTACCTCCGGGCTAACTCGTAATACAAAGGGATGTGAAGAATAGGGAATTCTTCCCAACTTTAAATGAGGATTCAAGTTCCTGAGTTCTTCAGCATCCGTTCGGCTCATTCTAGCTATCTCCTCTAGTGTAATATCAATTTTACGCAAATGAAGGGTATCCTGATAGTAGGAAAAGTCCGCCTCTACGGGAAACAGATTGTGATCTGCGTGGTAGTTAAATACATAGGTAGCTGCAATGAAGGCCGGAACATAGCCTCGTGTTTCACGGGGAAGATACCTTCTAATTTCCCAGAATGTCCTGCCGCCTCCGGAACGCCTAATAGCCTTCCTCACATTGCCTTCGCCGCAATTATAAGCTGCGATGGCTAGCAGCCAATCTCCAAATTCATTATAGGCCAACTGCAAATACCGGACAGCTGCCTCGGTAGAAGCAAAAGGATCCTTCCGTTCATCGACATAGGAGTTGATCTCTAAGCGATAATCCCTTGCTGTGTAATACATAAATTGCCAAAGTCCCGTTGCACCTACCCTAGAGCGCGCATGGGGATTGAGGGCACTTTCTACAATCGGGAGGTATTTCAGCTCCATGGGCATCCGAGCCCGATCCAACTCAGCTTCGAATATGGGAAAATAAGTCTCTTGAAGTCCAAGCATTCGACGCACTTGCTCGCGCTTCTCCTTGGTGTAGACATCTATGTAGCGCTGTACATATTCATTATAATCCATGGGAATCACGGCCGGAATTTCTGCAAGCCTTTGGGCCACAACAGCAGGGGGAGCAAAAATATTCCGTTGATCACGAGAGGGGCGGATTTGCTTTGGAGCCGCCTTCTTACGCCGATCGTTATCCCTTAGGCCTGGATAATCGAAATTGTAATCCACAAGGAAGGAATCCAATAAGTTCAGAATGGGTTCATCATCCAAACTATCGGCTTCTACTGGGTTTTGTGAATATAAAGGGGAGGAAATAACTAAGAATAGAAAAATCTTACACAAAAAGCTTCTCATCTCAAGTCGTTTTTCTGGAAAATATTTCTGCTAAGATATTCGAAATGAAATATACATTCAAATTTGTTTTCTCGAGAAGAATCCCGAACTTTGCAATCCTGAAAAAAATAGATAATCGTATCGTAAGATACAAACTACTTTTAAGTTATGTCAAAAGTTTGTGAGGTTACGGGAAAACGTCCCTTATCGGGAAACCACGTTTCCAAGTCCAATAATAAAGTTAGACGCAAGTTTTATCCCAACCTTCAAAAAAAGCGTTTCTACCTTCCTGAAGAAGATCGCTGGATCACCCTGAAGTTATCTACTTCTGCGTTGAGAACGATCAACAAGAAAGGCATTTCCGCAGTCGTTAAGGAAATGCGTGCCAAAGGGATAAAGGTATAGCATGAAGGCATGGGTTTTTCCGGGACAGGGTTCCCAGTATTCAGGCATGGGTAAAGAGTTGTATGAATCTTCTGCCCTTGCTAAAGAGCTATTTACAAAAGCGAATCAGACCTTGGGATTTGACATACAGCAAATTATGTTCGAGGGCTCTGATGAAGATCTGCGTAGGACTACTGTAACTCAACCTGCTGTATTTATCCATTCAGTCGTTGCAGCAGTCGTAAATGGGTTGATGGAACAAGCAGGAGTAACTGCTGGACACTCCCTCGGCGAGTTTTCCGCTCTGGTTTTTGCCGGTGTATTGGATTTTGAGAGTGGGCTCACTTTAGTGGCCAGGAGAGCAGAAGCTATGCAGAAAGCCTGTGATGCTCAAGAAAGCACCATGGCCGCTATAATTGGGTTAGAGGATAACAAAGTGGAAGCTATTTGTGCGGCCGTTGAGTCAGAGATAGTCGTACCTGCAAATTACAATACCGTCGGCCAGCTTGTGATCTCAGGCTCTATTCCCGGAATTGCTAAGGCTATTACCCTTGCGCAGGAGGAAGGAGCTAGAAGAGCGATAAAATTATCGGTAAATGGGGCTTTTCATTCTCCCCTTATGGAGCCTGCAAGATTGGATCTAGCAGAAGCAATAGAGAAAGCTCCTTTCCAACGGGCACGTATTCCCGTTTATCAAAATGTGACGGGTCTTCCCCATCAAGAACCATCTGAGATAAAAGAAAATTTACTCAAGCAACTTACTGCTCCTGTCAGATGGACCCAAACGATGCAAACCATGATTGCCAACGGAGTAGAAGAGTTCACTGAGGTAGGCCCGGGAAAAGTACTACAGGGAATGGTTAAGAAAATAGATCGCAAGTTTCCCACTAGCAGTATTTCCTAAGAGAACAAGAAAAGGCTGTAGGAACTTCCGCTTGGTGGTAACCTTTGGCTCCTTTTGAAAGTACACCTAGTGGTCGGCGAAAAAGAACGATAAACCTGTAAAATTTTTTCATGAAGGCACTTTTTGCGCTTAATCCCTATTTGTGGCGCTATAAAGGACACCTAATCTTGGGAATTCTCTTTGTAGCTGCTTCAAACATACTGGCTATCTATCCTGCCCAAATCGTAAGAAGTGCAATTGATATGGTCGGGGATATGCTTCGCCTCTACGAGCTTTATCAAGGCTTTGCGATAGAAGCTTTTTTAAATTCCTTTCTATTTCAAACACTGGTCCTTTTTGCCTCTCTCGTTCTCGGGGCGGCCGTATTTAGAGGAGTATTCCTATTCTTGACGCGCCAGACCCTGATCGCTATGTCCCGCAGAATCGAATACGATATACGGAACGATATTTATGATCATTTTCAAAATCTATCTCTTTCCTTTTACCGCAAAAATAGGACGGGAGACTTAATGGCGAGAATTGCGGAAGACGTGGGAAGGGTAAGGATGTACCTAGGACCTGGAATCATGTACACCCTTAATACGATTACCCTTTTTGTCGTAATCGTAAGCACGATGCTTGTGGTAAACGCAGAACTTACCCTGTATGCGCTATTGCCGCTTCCATTTTTAAGTTACCTAATCTACAGGGTCGAATCTATCATTCAGCAGCGCAGTGAAAAAATCCAGGAGCAACTTTCCACAATTACGACCTTTACCCAGGAAGTTTTTTCAGGAATCCGAGTGATTAAAGCCTATGTGAAAGAAAAAGCATCCGCTGTAAAATTTACAGAGGAAACAGAAGATTATAAGCAAAAGTCCCTCAGACTTGCTCGGGTAGATGCGTTATTTTTTCCCCTGGTCGTATTTCTAGTGGGGATGAGTGTAGTATTGACGATGTTTGTCGGTGGTAGAAAGGTCATCGCAGGCAACCTCACAATAGGAAATATCGCAGAGTTTATCATGTATATAAACCTGCTGACCTGGCCCATCATCGCTATAGGATGGGTAACCACACTCATTCAGCGAGCTGCTGCAAGCCAGAAACGGCTAAATGAGCTACTAGCCCAGGAATCTGAAATCAAATTCATCGATAGTTCCCACCAGGTGAAGGAGGCTTCCATTGCCTTTAAGGATGTTTCTTTTACCTACCCAGATACAGGGATTAAAGGGCTAGAAAATGTGAGCTTCTCCCTAAAACCCGGACAGAAGCTCGGTATACTCGGTCCTACGGGTGCGGGTAAAAGTACCCTTTGCGCCCTTATTCCTCGTTGCTTTGACCCAGATTTTGGTGAAATAGTTCTCGATGGAATTTCCCTCAAGCAATACAGCAAGTCCTCCCTGCGGAGCGCTATAGGATATGCTCCCCAAGACGTATTTCTGTTTTCAGAGACCTTGAAAGGAAATATCGCCTTTGGAAGGCAGGAAGCAACGTTAGAAGAAGTCAGGGAAGCTGCAAGGTGGGCCCAAATTGATGAAAGTATCATGGGTTTTCCTGAGCAATATGATACCTTGGTTGGTGAGCGAGGGGTAACCTTATCAGGAGGACAAAAGCAGCGAACAGCTATTGCTAGGGCATGGGTACGAAAGCCAAAGCTCCTCATTTTAGATGACGTACTCTCTGCTGTAGATATGCAGACGGAGGATGCTATTCTCACCCAGCTTAAGCACTACAGACAAGAAAATCCTGAAGTTGCCCTAATCATGGTAGCCCATCGCATCTCTTGCCTTCAGGATGCTGATACTATCCTAGTCCTAGAGAATGGAAAAGTTACCGAAAGAGGTACGCATGCAGCCTTGCTTGAACAGAAAGGCTATTATGCACGTATATTTGAAAAGCAAATGATGGAAAATCAGATGACAACCTCCTAACGGTTATTTTCGTTCCATTGTTGTATGAATTAATTGCATTAGGGTATGATTGCTCGAGTTTATATATGTACGATGCTATGGCTGGGCCTATCCATAGCTGCTATGGCCCAACCTACCTCAAGTACTTTCAGAGAAGTACAGAATAAAGCTTTTCAAAAAGGAGAATACCTTAAATATCGAATTCATTATGGAATTATTGATGCAGGTATAGCTACACTAGAGGTAAGACCCAAATCCTACCAGAAAAAGGGACGAAATTGTTTGCATATAGTTTGTAAAAATGAAACGGTTGGGCTCTTTGATACTTTTTACAGAGTACGAGATACCTATGAGTCTTACACGGACGAAAAAGCCTTAATTTCCTGGCAATTCAATCGCGACATTCAAGAGGGTAGTTACAAGAGTTACCGAGAGATTCACTTTGACCATAAGAATCAAAAAGCTGAATACCATAGAAGTACTGGAGAGGTGGTACTTCACGATGTTCCTGTGAATGTACAAGATGTTATTTCTACCTATTATTTTGCTCGGGCCTCCTACGATCACAAAAAGCTTGAGCCAGGTGATAAAATTTCTCTCAGGAATTTTATCGATGAAACTAATTTTGAGCTGCAAGCACAGGTACAAAAAAGGGAAACGATAAAGGTCAACGGTCAGAAGTACAAGGCTTTACGGCTAAAGATAATGATCGAAGAAGCAGGACTCATAACCGATGGTAGCAAAATCACCCTTTGGATCTCGGATGACAAAAATATGATTCCGCTTGCGTTTAAGTCCAAACTTCTCATTGGCTCTATTCGGGCAGATCTCGTTGAATACAAAAACCTCAAAAACCCCTTTGAAGCACGTACTAGCTAGTTTTCTCCCCTTCGAACATAGGGTTTCCCTTCGCCCAATGCATACCTTCGGTATAGATGTGTATGCAGATAACTTACTACGAATCTGGGATGAAGCGAGTTTACAACTATTTGTAGAAGCAAATGCCCATCTCAACCATCCTATTTTCGTACTTTCTGGGGGCAGCAATGTACTCTTTCAAGGGAATCCCCAATCCCTTATTCTCAAAATAGAAATTAAAGGTAGGGAAATACTTAGCCAGCAGAAGGACCACGTCCTACTCAGGTTGGGAGCAGGGGAAAATTGGCATGAAACTGTTTTGTATTGTATAGCACAAGGATGGGGGGGAATTGAGAATCTTTCCTTGATACCGGGAAATGTGGGTGCTGCACCGATCCAAAATATCGGCGCATATGGAGTGGAAATAGCCGATGTATTTGAATACCTAGAAGCGATACATATACAATCTGGAGCCCTAAGAAAATTTTCTAAAGAGGAATGCAAGTTCGGATATAGAAATAGCATCTTTAAACTGGACGAAAAAGGTAAATATGTGATCACCCGAGTAGTCCTCCGGCTTACCCACCGCATGCATGAACTTCGTACCTCTTATGGAGCCATTAAGGGAGAACTTCAAAATCGAGGAATTGTCCACCCTCATATCAGCGATATCAGCGATATCGTGTGTAAGATTCGACAAAGTAAATTACCAAATCCATCAAATCTGGGGAACGCAGGAAGTTTTTTCAAAAACCCGATCATTCCCGCCAAAGAATTTGAACAGATTCAAAGCGATTTTCCAGATATACCCTTTTACCCAGAACCTAAAAATCACTACAAAATTCCCGCTGCCTGGCTCATCCAAACCTGTGGGTGGAAGGGACAACGTTTCGGGAATTTCGGGGTATATGACAAGCAAGCCTTAGTTCTGGTAAATTATGGAGGTGCATCAGGGGAAGAAATATTTTCTCTCTCAGAAAGGATCCTGCAATCTGTAAAAGTGAAATTTGGAATAAAACTGGAGCGCGAAGTTCAAGTTATCTGACCATCAGCTCCAAACCTTCTCAACTTTTTACAATTCAATAAAAAAAGTTACTCCGTACCTCCGTAAGTAAGAATTTTCAATTTCTTGCATTTGACAGACTTATTTAAAGCCGTTTATTTATAATTAAAAATATCCATAATCTATGGGAATACGGCATTTCATATCCATCACTCTGTTACTGCTGGCTGCAGGATGCGAGCCCCCCCCCGCCAATGATTCCCTGATTGATATCCCCTTACCAGATGATTTGACATTTTTAACCTCTAATGGTAATTCTTTTCCTGTCGCTATTTGTCTCTGGAGAGAGGTGAGTGTTTATGGAGATCCTGGATTTGTAAAAGATGCTGAAATTATCTCCTCGGTGGCACTAGGAGATCAGGTATTTATGCTGGGACCAACCAAAAGGCTTTCCTCTGGTAAGCAATCCTATATGAAGGTTAGGCTTGCAGATGGGTCAGAGGGATGGGTTTCTACCTACCACTTCGGTAGGGAAGGTAAATCTGCTGTCATTACGCAAGCGACCCCACTTCACCGAAGACCTGACCCACGGATGGTCAAAAAAGAACTGCTACAACCCGGAGATTTTGTGGTTGTAGTTGATGAAAAGGAGGGATGGGTAAAAGTAATGGGAAAAGAAAAAACGCACGTGGGATGGGTTCAAAGGGAACCAGGTTTATCAGAACTCCAGGAAGACGTTCGGATTGCTGTGCTCTACGAACGGGCTAGGTCGGAGACAGAACTCTCTCGAAAAATTAGCCTATTAGAAAGTATTCTAGAAGAGGCCCAAGAAGGGTCGAGCTTTCTGGATATGATAGAAGCAGACTTGTTGGAGAGTTCTAAGCAAATGGAAAATAAGCCAGGCCTTCCGGAGTCCGACCCCTCACAAATTACTGCAATTAAGTAGAAGCCTTCTCCCTCGTTAAGGGCAAATTTTTCTTCCGTAGAACTTCCTTTGCCAGATTTAGGTAATTAATGGCTCCTTTGCTACTGGCATCTAACGAAAGCACAGGCACTCGATAACTAGGAGCCTCACTCAAGCGAATATTGCGGTGAATGACCGTTTCCATCGTTAATTGCTGAAAATGCTTCCGCACATCTGCAACTACCTGATTGGCAAGGTTCAACCTACTGTCGTACATTGTAAGGAGGATGCCCTCAATATCCAATTCAGGATTTAAGCCCTTTTGGACGATTTTGATGGTATTGATGAGATTCCCCAAACCTTCCAAGGCATAGTATTCACATTGAACGGGTACAATAAGGGAGTCCGCCGCCACTAGTGCGTTTATCGTCAATAATCCTAAAGAGGGAGAGCAGTCTAATAAAATAAAATCATAGTTGGGTCTCAAGGCCTCAATAAGGGGCTTGAGCAGGCGCTCCCGATTCTGCATCTGAACCATTTCGATTTCAGCCCCAGCCATATCCTTATTAGATGGGATTAAATATAAGTTGGGGAACTCCGTTTTATCCACGATGTCGTGAACTGAGATCCCAGAATCCACTACCGCATCGTATATAGTAGCATTCTCTACAGAGACTTCCATCCCTACTCCACTGGTAGCATTTGCCTGGGGATCCATATCGATCAAAAGGGTTTTATATTCCAGAGCAGCAATAGAGGCTGCTAAGTTTACAGCGGTTGTAGTTTTACCTACTCCTCCCTTTTGATTTGCAATCGTAATAACAAAAGACATAATGATTTTTGGTTGGATCAGAATAAACGGAATCGATTAAGCGGTTCTTATTTCTTTTCTGAGGACAAAATATCCAATGAGAATCTCTTCAAAAGAACCGCAAATAAACTGTCATTTTAACCAGTTTAGGTTAACTTTAGCCTTGAAACATGGAACCGTTTCACAGGAATAACCTTCCAAAGATACTGATTTGCGCGTACTTTATCTGGTATCCGGCCCAAACAATCTGTGGAAAAGTCTGATTTTTATCCAGATTTTGTGGATAAGTTGTGGGAAAGTCCCGCAAAATGTGCCGGAAGCAAATGTCTTCTACATGAACCTAGATGGAGGCTTGTCCACCCTAGACCCAGCCTATGCAAGGGACCAGGCCTCCGACTGGATGACTGCTCAGATTTTTAATGGACTAGTAGAACTCGATAGTTTGCTTAAAGTACGCCCCTCCATTGCCAAGTCATGGGAGATTTCTGAAGATGGACTTAGGTACACCTTCCATTTAAGAAAAGACATTTATTTCCACCCTCACCCCCAATTTGGGGCGGATTCGTCTCGGACGGTCAATGCCCAAGATTTTGTTTTCAGTTTTACACGAATTTGTAACCCTCAAACCGCCTCCACAGGCCAATGGGTATTCAATGGTAAAATCCTGGGGCTAAAGGACTTCCGGGAAGGAAGGCACCCTACCGTTAAGGGCTTCCAAGCACTAAATGACAGTACTTTTCAAATTCTTCTTACCAGGCCATTTCCTCCCCTATTGGGTTTATTGGCTATGCCCTATGGTCGAGTTGTCCCACAGGAAATTGTCGAGAAATTGGGGGAAGACTTTCAACGGTTTCCTATAGGTACGGGGCCCTTCCAGCTATTTCAATGGCGGGAAAATGATTACCTGATCCTCCATCGAAACCCTACCTACTTTGAAACCCTTGACCAAACTCCCCTACCCTTTCTAGAGGCTGTGAAAGTGAATTTCATTTCCAGTCGGCTTTCGGCTTTCATCGAGTTTAGCCAGGGGAAGTTGGATATGCTGAATGGATTGGATGATTCCTACAAGGATGAACTTCTTCTTCCCAATGGAGAGATCGCTCCCGAGTATCGGAAAGCCTTTCAAGTCTTGCGTTCCCCTCAGTTGAATACCGAATACCTTGGCATGATGGTGGATTCAGTAGCAAACCCCGATCATCCCTTGTTGAATTCAGACCTCCGAAAGGCCTTAAACTATTCCCTCGATCGGAACCAAATGGTCAGTTACCTTCTCAATGGAATGGGCTACCCAGCTGAATCAGGGTTTATCCCTCAGGGAATGCCAGGCTTTGATGCTAAAGCTGTAAAAGGGTTTTCCTACCAGGCAGATACCGCCCAATACTTGCTGCAAAAAGCGGGATTCTCATCGAGCAATTCTCTTCCTGAGTTAACCCTCTATTCCACACAGAAGTACGCTCGAATCGCTGAATTCGTCCAAAAATCCTTTGAAAATATTGGCTTGAAGGTCCAAGTACAGAACTTACAAGGGGGAGCCTTAAGAAAAGAAATCTATGGAGCTAGAATTCAGTTTTGGCGCGCTAGCTGGATTGCCGATTATCCGGATGGAGAAAACTATTTAGCCTTGTTTTACAGTCCCAATCACAGTCCTGGAGGCCCCAATACCACGCATTTCCAAAACCCGAAATTCGACGCACTATACGAAGCTGCGATTCTAGAACCTTCAGACTCTCTTAGATACCTGAAATACCAAGAAATGGAACGAATCGTTCTACAAGAAGCTCCTATTATCCCTTTGTACTATGACAGAAGTATACGATTGGTTCAACCGAGAGTAAAGGGCTTAGTAGTTAACCCGATGAACCACCTGGTATTGAAATACGTCTTTCTTAAGCACTGATAGAGGCATGGCAGATACTCCCCCCGCTCAAAAAAACCGAGAGCTACTTGTAAAAAAGTCAAATGGCGACTTAGTGCCCTTTGAAGAAGAAAAATTGAGGCATTCTCTGGCTAAGGCTGGAACAGCTCCAGCAAGTATCGAGTTTATCGTAAAAGAGATCCGATCCATGATAGTCCCGGGAATCTCTACCCGTAAAATTTATCAAAGGGCCTTCTCTATGTTGAAGAAGGAATCCCAGCCCTCTGCGGCGCGATATAAGCTCAAACGCGCTATCATGGAACTCGGCCCTTCTGGCTTCCCCTTTGAACGCTATGTAGGAGAATTGCTCCAAGACCAAGGGTATCAGGTAGAAATTGGGGTTCATGAGCAGGGACGCTGTATCACGCATGAAGTAGATATTGTAGGAGAGAAAGAAAATAAACGAATCGCGGTTGAGTGTAAATTTGGCAATACCAAGGACAAGAAGCTCGACGTGAAAGTTGCCTTGTACATCCATTCTCGATTCCAAGATCTAGCGAATAGGTGGTCCACCATGCCCGAACACGCAGGAAAGGAGTTTCAGGGATGGATTGTAACAAATGGTCAATTTAGTGGGGACGCACAAACCTATGGAACGTGTGCAGGCCTCCATTTGGTGAGTTGGGATTTCCCAGGACAAGGAAACCTAAAGGACCTTATCGATGTTTGTCATTTACATCCGGTTACAAGTCTCACAACCTTGAAAAAAAGAGAAAAAGACTTCGTCATACACAAGGGAATTATCCTGTGTCGGGATTTACTAAACCGCGACGACCTATTTGAGGAAATGAATTTCACAAAATATCGAAAGAAAAAGGCCATTGATGAAATACTCGGTTTATGCGGTTGATGTTTGCGCTTTATTTCCTTAACTCTAACTTTGCAGGGATTTTATAAATTCCCTCACAATTTCTATTTCGTAGGATGAAAGATCAGGTAGTTTTGCGTTTTGCTCCTAGTCCAACAGGTCCCTTGCACATCGGAGGGGTCAGAACGGCATTATATGGGCACTTTTTAGCCCAAAAATATAAGGGACGGTATATACTGAGAATTGAAGATACAGACCGCACACGTCTGGTTCCCGGTGCAGAGGAATATATCATCAATAGTTTGCAATGGATGGGGATAGAATTTACAGAAGGAGTGCATAAAGAAGGCCCCGTGGGACCCTACAGGCAAAGCGATAGGAAAGCCGAAGGCATTTACCAAAAATATGTCGATCAGCTATTAGCCTCCGGCCATGCGTATTACGCATTTGATACCCCGGAGGAGCTTGACGACATGCGCCAACGCCTGAAAGAGGCCGGAAGTAGCAACCTACAGTACAACTATATCACACGCGGTCAAATGCGGAATAGCCTAACCCTGGATGAAACAGAGGTCAGAAGGTTGCTAGCATCAGGGACCCCACATGTGGTACGAATGAAAATGCCCAAACGTGAAGAGATTCGGTTTCACGATGAAATTCGTGGGTGGGTAGTCTTCCACAGCAGTCAGTTGGATGATAAGATATTACTTAAAAGCGACGGAATGCCAACCTATCATATGGCAGTAGTGGTAGATGATCACCTGATGGGGGTAAGTCATATCCTTAGGGGAGAGGAATGGTTGTCTTCTACGCCTTTACACGTATTGCTGTACCGTTCCTTGGGGTGGGAAAATGAAATCCCTACCTTTATCCACCTCCCTCTAATCCTCAATCCCAATGGAAAGGGGAAAATGTCCAAACGGCAAGGAGATAAACTGGGCTTCTCCGTTTTTCCAACCCAATGGATAGATCCCGAAAGTGGGGCTGTCTCATCTGGATATAGGGAAGATGGATACCTGCGAGAGGCCCTTACAAATTTTCTGGCACTTTTGGGCTGGAGTCCCGGAAACAATGAAGAGGTAATGTCGGAAGACCGAATGATTGAGCTGTTCTCTACAGAGAGTCTCAATAATTCTGCCTCAAAATTTGACCTGGATAAATTGAAATGGTTCAACGAAACCTATATAAGGAATCACAAACCAGAGGACCTTCTCCCGCTCGTTCAGGCAGAATACGAGAAAGCAGGGATGGAAATAGGAAACCCCGATTTTCTTGTCAAGGTAATTGAATTGTTGCAGGAGCGAGTTACCCTACTGCCTGACTTTGTGCACTTAGGAAGTTATTTCTTCTCTGCTCCAGTGAGTTACGATGAGAAAATGGCACGCAAACGCTGGACGCATGAAGGTTCAGAGTTGATGGGGCTACTCTCGAAAAAACTCGAAAACCTTTCAACTTGGGAAGCACACGAGATCCAGCAAGTATTTGAACAACTGATTGAGGAAAAAAACGTAGGAAAAGGGAAGGTGTTGGCTCCTCTTCGCTTGGCCTTGACAGGGGTTGCAGGAGGTCCTGGGGTATTTGATATTGCGGCCCTGATCGGAAAAGAAGCAACCCTTCATCGAATAGAAAAAGCTATATCGGAACTAATCCCCCAAAAATAGCTTTTCAATTGTAAAAGAGATTTGTATTTTCCTTTTTTAAACCTGTAGCGACCTTGGCAAAACAAAAACAAAAGAATAGACCCCGGATTCAGAAATTTATCAACTACACCAAGGAAGCATTCCGCTGGCCGGTACATCTGGTTATGATGGGTACCATAGCCACCGTAGCCACCTTGAGTGCCATATTTATTCCGGAATATACCAGCCTTGACCCAGCGCTTACTACAGCTTCCATTGTCATGATGGCTGGGGGCCTGGAACTTGTTCTCTTAAGCGCAATTAGCAACCATCCTCGGTTTATCCGAGCCATGAATGCAAAATACCAGAAAGACATCGACGCGTTTTACAAAACCAAGACCCTGGTAGAATACTACAATAAACTCTCGATGGAGTCCCAAAGACGTTTCGATCGCTTTCGCGAGCGAATCCGAGAGGTGAGAGATAGCTTCAAAAAACTCAATACAACTGTCCCTCAGCTGGTCAACCGTTTCTTGAATAAACTCACGGCCATAGAACTCTCCTATGCGCGTCTACTCTATTTCAGGGATAAGTACCCCGAGAAAAGCAAAGATGAAGCTGCAGACAGAACTGTTAGAGAAATTGATAAACTCAATCAGGAGCTAAAAAACGCCACGGATCGTATAAAATCCGTTAAAGAACGGCGACTAAAGCTGCTAGAAATGCGGATGGACGATTTGTATCGCGTTCAGGAGAACCGAGAAATTATAGAAGAGCAGCTCAAAACCATTGAGGGCCTAATCGAGTACATCAAAGACCAACCCATGACCCTTCAGAGTACAGAGCGAGAAAGTATTATCATCGATAACCTCCTCTTTGAAACTGAGCAAACCCAACAGAGCTTGGAAGAAATCGAAGCTATGATGTACTCTGAATTTTATCCCGGCCTTTCGGATGACATGAACATAGAAAATCCAGATTCGGAGTTCGATTCGGGGGTGAAGGAGTAGGATAAAGTTAAATAGTCCACGGTTTAATGGTCCATAGTAATTAGTGCAATACTTGATATTTCTTCAATGGTATGTTGAACCAACACAAAACTCTCCCACTTGGCTACAAAACCTAAACTGTGGACTATCGACTATCTAACTATAAAACTACCTAATGTCCCAAAAACGACTCATCGTAGATATGGATGGGGTGCTTGCGGATGTGTATGCCCACTTCATTCAATATGAGAAAGAATATACTGGACTCATAAAAAAGAAAGAAGACCTCATCGGAGTAACAGAGGAAGCCGCTTTTACCCAGACCAAAACCTACGTTCGGAGTGTGGGTTTTTTCCGCACCCTACCGGTCATTCCCAACAGTCAAGAAGTGCTAGAAGCACTCAATACCCAATATCAAGTTTATATCGTCTCCTCTGCCATGGAATTTCCTAATAGCCTACGAGAAAAATACGACTGGCTTGCGGAGTACTTTCCCTATATCCACTGGAAGCAGATCGTCCTATGTGGAGATAAACGCGCCATTCAGGGAGATATCATGATAGATGACCACTTTAAGAATTTGGACTATTTTGAGGAAAAGACTTACCTGTTTTCACAACCCCATAATCAGGCGAGTCCAGCAGGGAGACATGAACGAGTAGACTCCTGGGAAGAATTAAGAGGCAAACTCTTAGTCAAGGCCACTTAATTAGCCTACAGGTAATGCTGCAATCCATTCTATTTTAAATACTCTAATAAAGAGGTAAAAGATGCCATTAGTTTTGCTTCCCTTACCTGTATTTCTTCTGTCTTGAGGATATTTCCCATTACATCCTTGTGGAAGGAATTGATTCTACTTACTAGGTGGATAATTTCTTTGTCCTTTCGACCAAATGATTGCTGTTCCATTAGCCCAAACAATTCATCCCCTGCTGCTTTGAGCCCCTCTTCAATCACTGTCTGCTGAATCGTGTCCAAAGAAGGCTTGACTTCTGATCCACCAGGAATTCCCTTGGGAATGGCATCTGCTGCTTGATCCTCTGGAATAGAACGCCCGATAAGCGCTTGGTTGAATTGTAATACCGGCAAATCCGCATCCGTTGCTCCCTCAATCAGGGCTATATTCTTGGCAAAATTCACTGCCCAATCCAGATTCTGTGGGGTGAAATCATAGCCCCGATCGCCAAAGGCATCATACAATCCAATGGCAAAATCGATGGCTGTTTGATCTTGAATCGCATCTCGCATACCAATGACAAAGGGAATGTGCTTCAAAATTGCCTCAGCACTTCGCTCGGAATAGCACGCATTTAGAATTACGAGTTCTACTGTGTCAGAAAAAGACGATAGCAGATTACCCAAGGCGTTGGGACCTAGCATTTGTCGAGCCTCTGCTTTCTCCGCAACGAGCTTACCGGTCCGTGTGCCATGCCCGGTAAAATGGATAATATGCGGACGTACATCTAGAATTTTTCTCGCTATATCCCGAGCACTCACCGCAAACGCTTCGTCTAGTTCACAAAAGTCTCTGTATTTAGACCTTCTGATGGACTCTGATATTTCTTTGTGTTCTTTATCAAACCGAAGCCTTCCTGTATCAGCAGGATTTGAGGCGAGAAATAATATGCGTTTGGGTTCGGGCATGGGAGAAAGTTTATAGGTAATGCTCGGTAATCCACCGTAGAAAGAATAAATTTAATTCATCCTGGGCAAAAATCACGAATGGGCAAACTAAGAATGCTACAGTAGAGTAAAAAAATGCAGGTCTTTAAACTGTGAGTCGTGGACTATCGACGATAAAACTACCTCATACCTAATACTTACTAACTACTACTTACTACCTCATACTTCATTCCCCATATCCCCATACCCTCATCTCCCTTCCAAGGTCTCAACCCAATGTAAAGCCCTTCTACCCGTAAAATGCTCAATCTGATGCCTACAACTAAACCCACACGCAACTATTGCGGTATCCGTAGCACAATTTCTGACGGCTGGAAATAAGGCTCGCTCTCCCATTTTCTCAGATAAGTGATAGTGCTCTTTTTCATACCCAAAGGATCCCGCCATCCCACAACACCCGCTATCTATTTCATTCACTACTACTCCAGGGATACTTTTATACATCTTTTTCATCCCCTGCGTTCCGAATAAAGCCTTTTGGTGACAATGGCCATGAAGCGTAACCTGGGTATGTGAACTGCGAAACAAGCTAGCGGAAATTCGTCCATGCTCTAGCTCTTTGGCCAAAAACTGATCAATCATGAAAACACCAGCCTTTAGGCGTCGGGATTGACCCTCATCGTCTATCAAATCGGGTAAATCATCTGTTAATGCCGAAGCGCAAGAAGGTTCACATACCAAAATGGGCCATCCCTTTTGAAGGAAAGCATCTAGCTTTTCCAGCATGGGCTTGGATCGGGCTTTGGCCTGGCGTAGAAATCCATGGGAAATGGCAGGCCGCTGACAGCATCCTACATCTGCAATATGAACGCGATAGCCGCAGGTTTTCAGCAATTGATAAGCCGCTTTTCCTACGGAAGGCTCAAAATAGTTTAAGTAGGTATCGGCATATAGTACTACATCCAACCCAGTTTCGCTGTTGGGTAATTCTCTTTGTTGTTTGTACCAAGCGACAAAGCTTTGAGAGGCATAAGAGGGCAATTGCCTTCTACGGTCAAAGCCTAGATTTTTTTCTAGCGTCCTTCGAAAGATACCTGAAGCCTGCGTCCAATTCACTAGCTTAGCCATCGTACCAGAAAAACGTTTAGCAGCAATGGGCGTATCCCGAATAGCTCGATCTCTAGCGGTAGTCCCATGCGTATCGTAGTAAAGCTGCCGCACTTCTCCCTTGAGTTTGGCCATGTCCACATTGGAGGGACATTCAGACTTACACGCCTTACAGGAAAGGCACAGGTCCAAAGCCTCCTGCAGCCTAGGACTATCCAATCCCTCGTTTTCGAAGGAACCTGACATCGCCAGGCGCATGGCATTTGCCCTACCCCGCGTCGATTGCTCCTCATCCCGCGTAACTTTGAAACTCGGACACATGGTACCTCCGAGAATTTTTCGGCACTCTCCTACCCCCGTACACATATGTACCGAAGCCGCAAAGCCTTCATCCGCTCGATAGTGGTAAACCGTTTCAATATTCTGGTCCTCATAAGTAGAACCGTACCGAAGGTTTTGGTCCATGCTGGGAGAATCAACGATTTTCCCAGGATTCATGCGATTTTCTGGGTCAAAAAGCCCCTTGATTGCCTTGAATACCCCATAAAGCGTTTCTCCAAAATAGGCTTCATTAAAGGGACTTCTCACCAAGCCATCCCCATGTTCTCCACTCCAAGAGCCACCATATTCCTTTACGAGGGCAAAGGTATCTGCTGCAATGGCTTTGAAGCGATCTATATCTTCCTGCAAACGAAGATCCAGTATTGGTCGCAGGTGTATAACCCCTACACTCGCATGGGCATACATGGCAACCTCAGTCTGGTGTTTGGCACATACCTGCAACGCCCGGTCAATGTATTCGGGCAATACTTCTGTAGGGATTCCCGCATCTTCAATGAAGGGCAAGGGT
>JBCCTX010000091.1:0-22722 GCA_039197765.1 Bacteroidota bacterium | reverse complement strand
CCTGCACTCAGGCAAGAAGATTTCCTAATTCTTTAAGGAAGGCATTATTGGCTTCCTCGGTGCCTATGGTAACACGGATACATCCTGGTGCCCCAAATCCCGACATTCCCCGCACCATAATCCCTTTATCCATTAATCTGGTTTCTAACGCTGAATTGGGGTTGTTGGGCTGAATCAAAATGAAGTTTCCCTGTGATTTCCAATAGGTTAAGGGAAGTGTATCCAGGATGGGATATAAGCGCTCTCGTTCTTGTTGGACTAACGCCACGGTCTCGCGTACGAAATCCTGATCGCTTAAAGCAGCTATTCCTGCTTCCATTGCTGGCCGGTTGATAAAGAATGGACGAATTAATTGGCTAAGGTATTGGCTGATTTCAGGAGTAGTATACCCGTATCCCAGGCGTAAGGCAGCAAGGCCATAGGTCTTAGAAAAACTGTTAACCGCAATTAGGTTGCGTCCTTCTTGAATAAAGGGAAGAGCCGTTGTATAATCAGGTGCATCTGCAAAGTGAAAATATACCTCATCCAATACGGGAATAACGTGCTCAGGTAGGTTTTCAAGTAAGGTGATCAAGGTCTTTTGGGGGATATGCGTACCCGTAGGATTATTGGGGCTGGTAAGAAAAAGGATCCGGGTGTTAGCATTTACAGCCTCTAATATTCCTTGCACGTCGAGTTGAAAGGTTGGCTTCTTTAGGGGTACATGTTTTCCTATTGCCCCTTGCCAATTGGCAAACATACTATAAGGACTGAAACAAGGTGGCGAGTAAATATATTCCAACCCTTCTCCCAAGAAGCCCCTGAGGATAAGTTCAAGAATTTCAGACCCGCTATTTGCAACTAAAAATTGGGAAGGGGTTAATTTCCCTTGGTAATAAGAGGAAAGAGCCTGTTGTAGCCTTAGCGGTGTTCGGTCTGGATAAATGTGGAGGTTATCACTTGCCAATTTAAATGCTGCAAGGGCTTTGGGAGAGCACCCGATAGGATTTTCATTGGAGGAGAGTTTAAAGACCTTGTGATTACCGGTAGAGACCTCGTCTATGCCAGGTCCACCTTTGTAGGTATGTTTCCCATTGAGGAAGGATTTAAATGGTAAGGATTGGGTAGGAGTAGACATATTAGTTGCTTTACTAATTATTTGGAATATAAAGGTAATAACACTTTCTATGGCCTCATAGTTAAATTTTTGTCTATTAGGAAATAAATTGTAAGTAGTAAGTAATAGGTAGGGGATATTAGAGAATATGGGTTTGGCCTGAGGAGGTGACAAAAAAATAATTTCTTGAGGGCCCCTTTGCAAGGAATAACAGTTTACTGAGCTAACGGTATGAGATATATTTATGTACTCTTCTTTATGGTATGTATCGGATGCGCTGGAGATGATCCCCACCTGAAAGGTCCGATTTTATTTAATCCAAGTATGCTTCCAGGTTTATCTTCGGAGGAGTCCGCTTGTGTGGTATCCTCTCTAAAAGAGCATGTTGACCTTACCATACTAGCGGCATCAGGTAATTATGATTCTAGTTCGGTTTTCTCGGACTTTATGTACCAAATTGAAGGAATTGATAAGGCACTATTCAACAATATTTCTACTCGAGGGGGAATAGATTTTACCTTATTTCTCCCAACCAATTCAGCTTGGGCCCGTTTTTTAGCAGCTAATCCTGCTTACAAAGAACTAAGCGGATCACAGATAAATACACTTGTCAGGGGGCATTTGATGGACGAAGCCTTTACTTATGAAGCCATTCTCAGAGGAATGCCACATGCCCCAGATATGAATGGAGCTATCGTTGTGTTTGAACAGGATGTGAGTGCCTGTCTACTCATCAATGATCAGGCGACCCCTCAAATTGTAGATGATCAGTGCAAAAATGGAGTGATACATGTGATCAATAGGGTTCTTGTTCCAGAGAATGGGCTTTTAGGCAACTGATTGTAGGTTGCGGGAAAGTTGCTCAACAGCTATATTTCTCTCATGAAGGCAATTACTTCTAAACTTCCCCAAGTTGGGACTACCATTTTTACGGTAATGTCTGCACTTGCTCGGGAGCATGGGGCCATTAACCTCTCGCAGGGGTTTCCCAACTTTGACTGTGATTCTCAACTCAAAGACTTGGTGAGCTACTACATGAAAAAGGGATATAATCAATATCCCCCTATGATTGGCGTGGAAAAGCTCAGGAAGCAAATCGCAAAGAAGGTGAATACTGCCTATGGCAGTACGGTGGATCCCATGACGGATATTACAGTTGTAGCGGGTGCTACGCAAGGGCTATTCTGTGCGATGGGTGCCTTTATATCGCCAGGAGATGAGGTAATAATAATCGAGCCTGCCTATGATTCCTATCGGCCTAGCGTTGAGGTATTTGGCGGAATCCCTATCATTTATGAATGTTCAGCCCCAGACTATCGAATAAATTGGGAGGATTTTGGAAAATTGATCAGTCCTAAAACACGGTTGATACTGGTAAATACCCCCCACAACCCTACTGGAAAGTGCTTCAAACGGGAAGATTGGAAAGCCCTAGAAAGCCTTGTTGCAGGAACGGAAATCCTTTTATTAAGTGATGAAGTGTACGAACATTTGGTATTCGATGAGGAACAGCACCAAAGCATCTTAGGCTTTCCGGAATTATATCAGAGGTCTTTGGCAGTATATTCCTTTGGAAAGACCTTTCATACCACAGGGTGGAAGGTCGGATATATTATTGGTCCTGAGTTGCTCATGAAAGAGTTCCGGAAGGTACATCAGTTTAATGTATTTACGGTGCATTCTCCCACGCAATATGCCTTAGCAGATTACCTAGAAGAAGCGTCCCATTACGAGGGCTTAGCCAATTTTTTTCAGGAGAAAAGGGACTATTTTTTGGAGCAATTGGCTCATGCCCCCTTTACTCCGATTCCTTCGGAAGGTACGTATTTTCAATTGGCTCAATATGGCCACCTTTCTCAAGAAAACGATGCAGAATATGCAAAAAAACTCACCCGTAAATATGGGGTAGCCGTAATTCCTGTTTCAGCCTTTTACTCGAACAAAAGAGATGACAAGGTAGTCCGCTTTTGCTTTGCCAAAACCAAAGATCTATTGAAGCAAGCAGGGGAAAGGCTGAGGGAGGTAGGAGGTAGTAGGTAATAGGTAGTAGGTAGTAGGTAGTAGGTAGTAGGTAGTAGGTAAATTTGGGTTCATTCTCTAGTGTTTTCTAGGCACTTTTCTCAATATTTTTTATTTAATGTTGAAACATTAATGTTAAAACATCGTTTTGTTAAGTGTTTTATATCCATTTAAATTCAAAACGATGAAAAAGCTACTTCCATTTATTCTCACCATTTTGTTGGCAAATGTGGACCTCACTGCCCAGAGCACTTGGGTATTTGATCAAGCCCATACAAGTGTAGGGTTTAGCATTGAGCACCTGGTCATTTCGGAGACTACGGGGCAGTTTACCTCTTTTGAAGGGACTGTTGAGGCTTCAAATGAAGATTTTACCGATGCCCAAATCAACTTTTCTGTGGACGTATCTTCTATTGATACAGGGAACGAACGTAGGGATGGTCACCTAAAGTCAGATGACTTTTTTAATGCTGAGGACTTTCCCAAAATGACTTTCAAGGGAACAACCTTTGAAAAGGTAGAGGGGAATACGTACAAATTGATTGGAGACCTTACGATTAGGGATGTTACCAAGTCTATCGAATTGGAAGTAATTTACAAGGGTACGGCCCAAATGGGAGATACCCAAAAGGCAGGCTTCAAATTAACGGGATCGTTAAATCGATTTGACTACAACCTGAAGTGGAGTCAACTTACTGAGGCGGGTGGACTCGTAGTAGGGGAGGAGGTGACGCTTACAGTGAATGTGGAACTCAACCAGCAGGCTTAAATTGAGAAGTATTCATAGGGTGTGGAGTAAAATTCGCACCCTGTGAAAAATGCGTCGTATATTATTGCTAAAATTTAGGCAAGCATGCGATTAGAAGAGGAAATACACCAAAGAAACTTTCGCAATCCGAGGCAGAAGGCTTTGATAAATTTAGTCTTTACCCATGGCTGGGTTTCGCATAAATTGAAGTCGATTCTGCGGTCTTATGACTTGAGCATACCCCAGTACAATGTTTTGCGAATTCTCAATGGAGCTTTTCCCGAACCTTTGACTACTTCGACTATTGCAGCAAGGATGCTGGATAAAGCTTCCGACGCCTCTAGGTTAGTGGATCGAATGCATAAAAAAGGTTGGGTAGAGAAAAATGTTTGTGAAAATGACAAGCGTCTGGTAGATGTTAAACTTTCTTCAAAAGGTAAGGAACTTACCCAGCAACTCGCATTGATCGATGATGACCTTGATGGGATTCTGGGTAACCTTTCGGTCGAGCAGGCAAGCCAGTTGAATGAACTTTTGGACCAGCTAAGAGGATAAACTAAGTCCAGTTACTGGCTTTGGATAGAGTAGCTACCCAGAATTTCATTCATGTTACCTGTATATGTATCGGATCTGGAAAAGCGGGTTCCAACACAATTTTCCTTTCGTCTTCCAGTAAATCCAGGTAACCCACCAGCATGTTCATACCTGGGAAGTTAGCTTTGGGATACATTTTTGAAAACAAGGTAAAGAAGTCAGTATCCCCCTGCTGGATTAATTGAAAGCACTGTTCTTTTCGTTGCGTAATGCGGCGTATCTGTGCTTCGATAAGGGCGTCTGCATTTTCAAAAGTGTGATAATGACCTGGAAAAACCTTGCTTATCTGTAGTTCCTTTAGCCGTTTGAAGGATGACAAATGTTCTTGTAAAGCTCTGGCTCTTTTGGTAGAACCTTCATGGTATTCAATGACAGGTGCAGAAGTTATGCTCAGTAGCATATCAGCAGATAGCAGGTACCCGGAGTTCGCTTGGTAGAAACAACTTTGGGTAGTGGAATGGCCCGGTACGTAAAGCACATCCCATGTCTCCTCCCCAATTTCTAAACTTCCTTCATGGGGAAATACCCTAAGATTGGTCGGATCAATAGGCTTCCAAGAGTCATTCATTTTTGAGCCAAAGGCAAAGACGATGGGAAAAATCTGGGTAAAGACATTCTCTCCCAATAGGGTTTTCATGGTATCCTGGATCAGCTTCCCACGGGAGCGAAACATGGATTCAGGATCTAAGGCCCAAGCTTGTACTTTATCGGATACCCATACAGGTGCCTGGGCATGTTTTGAAATTCGCTGAGCCATTCCCATATGATCCACATGTGCATGTGTGATGATGATTCTTTCTACGTCTTGCACAGTGAGCCCATTTTCTTTCAGTTCAGATTCAAGTGCAAGCCAAGTCTCCTCACTATCTTCTCCGCAGTCTATTAGGGTTACCTCTGGTTCTTTGATCAAAAAGGAATTAACAGTTTTCATCTGGAATTGCGTGGGCAATTCCAATCGAATAGGTTGCGGCTCTTTCATCTTATTTTTCCTACATTTGTAAAAGCTGCAAAAGGTACTCACACGATGGAGGAGATACAAATTACAAAGAGCGACAGTCCCTTAAAATTTACCTACCAGACCCCAGAGGGAGCCGTGGGATTATTGGTAATTCCCGGTCTGGTAAAAGAGATGACGAAAGCAGAAGCCATTGAAATTTTTAAGGAAAAAAGCGCCTTTGGGCTCAAGTTGATAGCCATTGAAGGTAACATCCCAAAACCATAGGCTGGAAGTTATCACTTGGCTTAGCACACTTCTCCCTCAGTCCCCATCAATTCCCCAAAGCGGTCCGATTTATCCTCCTCTATTCGGGTTTTGCAAGGAAAGTCCTTTTCAATGAGAACAGATGTACCTGATTTTCCTTCTTTCAGCGTATTGTGAATACCCACTTCTTGAGAGTCAATCCACTGCTTTCCCAATTCAGCAGGGACTGAGACCAGAAGGGTGCCCTGGGCAAAAGTAACGCTCAGATCCATGACTTTTGAGTCTAGTGAGAGCCCAAATGTAAACACATTCTGAGGCCCAATTTCCAAAGTTTCCATTATGGACCCTTCTGCTAGAAGTTTTTGGGTATCTGATTTACTCAGCCTCAGCCTAATACTGTCTTTCACACAGCGTAATTTCATAGTGCTCCAATTTAAGCCCTCCTTCCAGCTTTTGCCAGTTCTTTGCGAATTCCAACCAGCAAATCATTTTGGCGGATCATATTATGCCCTCGCTCCAAGGCACGGAGGGATACAAATCGGATGGTACTGAGAATCTCTCCTCCTGAAAGTTCGTACTCCTTAGCGATGAGCCTCAAATTTACGTCTTTATCTAATTGAGCAGATTTGGGCAGATTCTGTTCCCATAGTTTGAACCGTTCATTAGGACCGGGAATGGGAAAATAGATCATTGATTCAAAATTTCGAGAGAGAACCTTGTCGAAGGTTTCGGTGAAATCTGCAGCGAGTATAGCAAGGCCTTGAAAGTTATCGATCATGTGGAGGATATAAGCGAATACTTGGCTAGCAGATGTGCCCAATCGATTGGTTGGGTGTTCTTTTTTTCCAAATAATACATCTGCATCATCGAAGTATAGAATCCACTGCTTGTATTCAGCTTGCTCAAAGATAAGCCCAAGTTTTTTCTCGGCTTCCTTCAGATTCAAGGAGACCAGCATAGGTAGGCTGATTTCATATATATCATGACCACTAGACTTACCTAAGAGTTTCGTGGTAAGGGTTTTGCCTGTTCCAGGAGCGCCAAAAAATAAAGCCCTATAGCCTGGCCGGAGTTTGGAGGCCATCCCCCAATCGTGTTGCAAGGCATAGCCGTGTTTGATCCAATTATCTACCTCCTGGACCATAGTTAAGGTTTTGCTATTGAGGACAATGTCTCTCCAGCCCAATTCTGTTTCAAGTCTCCTGGCAGGAAACTCCAAGCTAAACCTGGTGTAGTATTTATTGCCAGAAGTAAGATAAGTACTATACTCATCTTTTAAGCGCAAAGGAGCCTTTAAGATTGGGTAGCCTGCGGGACGCCACCCGAAGTCAAATATATGATGCTGGGTAAAAAAATGTTCGGGTTCAAATAGCGTTTGTAAGCCTATGCGGAATTCTAGATCATTTCCAGATAGTAGAAAGGAAAGGGTTTCTCCAGTTGGGATGAATTCTTTTTCATCGCGAACCAGTTCCCCGCCAAATTCGGTGAAAATCCTGTCCAATGAGGAATTTCTGCTAAAAAATACATCTAATACTTTGGGACGAATATGGGGTGCAAGTCCCAAGATAAGCATCAGGCGTTCCGCCATGGACATCTTATAATGTAAAACTAAGCGGGAATAAGGAGAGTCAGAATTATCGAGATTGGGTGGGGAAAGCTCTAAAACAGAACTATAGTTACACTCCTGGCCAAAAAATAGCTTTAACCTCGTATCGATTACAAGGCTAAGCCATGCCAGCTCTCTCTCTAAATCCTTGGCATTCGAGCGTATGAGGGTTGAAGATGAAATCCGTGTAGCGTTCATAAATTATCTTGCACAATTTAAGTGCTAAAAATATTGATAATTGTAAATTTTTATTATACTATTATGTTAATGTCTTATATATTTTCCAGGAAATCAAATAATAATTGGATTTATTCGAAATTTCGTCATTTCCTGATTTCATAAGCCCTAAAGATATCTATGGCTCGAATAGAACCTGTAAGTTGGTCATCGATTCCTATAGAACCCCTATTCAGGAAGGCCAAATCTGATGCAGGATCTTTGGCAGTTCTCATTGCATTGGTAAACAGTTTTCCCAATTTTCCAGGCTTATTTCGAACGGTACCTTCCCTTCCCTTCCATCCAGTTTTTCCGTTGTCTTAAAAATGATTTCATAAGGATCGTCTACCGTTTCAAAAATATGTTCGTGTTCATGCCTCCCCATTATCAACCCAACATCTTGGTTGAAATCAGCTAAACGAGTGTCTTCTGGTAAGCTTAGATGGGTAAGGCCGACTATTAAATCTATATGTTCTTTTAACGCTTTTACAGCTATCCTAGTACAACTATCGGGATAAAAATATGCAACTTAGGGTTTGGAATTGGAGTGTATGGTTGCTGAAAATACGACTATTCGAATCTGTTTACTGTTGAGTTTTAGAAGGCAATTATTCTACCACCTGATAGGAATTCATATAAGAATGAATATTTTCAATGACCTTTTGAGAAAGGCGGTCTTTGGCCTCTAAGGTCCAACCTGATACAATAGGAGTGAGGATAATATTGTCGTAGGTTTCAAATTCCTCCTTGTGGGGCCCCATTCCCACTCCATCTAGAATAGCAAAATTCCCCTTTCTTTCTACCCAGTTTAAAAAGGGAGTTTTTGAAAAAGTGAGCCCCAAAGAGGTGTTGACCAGGATTTTGTTATCGCCTAACAAGTCGAATTCTTTTTGATCCATCAAACGCGTATTACGCGGCAAGTGAAGAGACACTATTTCTACTTCTCTCAGGAGTTCTGGTAGAGGTAAATACTTCATTCCTCCTTCCTCTAACCCATATTTTCTACTTCGGCTATAGTAGTAGAGATCCATGTTAAAGCCTCTAGCTCTTTGGGCAAGCATTTGTCCTGTTGTACCCAAACCAATAATGCCTAGTTTACGCTTATACAATTCCACCGGCTCGTCTTGCCATTGGTTTTCACCAATCCCCTTGGCGAGTCGAATGAGTTCTGCTAGGATAAACTCGATCATTCCTTCATCCCCATAGTGGTAAATTCCCCTTACCTCTATATTTCTTTGGCGAGCAGTAGGAATATGGACATTGGAAGAGGCTTCATCAAAGAGGCTACAGCACATCCCCACATACCGAAGTTTCGGAGCCTCGCCCATTACCCTGGGAGAAAGACGGGTATTCCAGGAAACCAGCACACACTCTGCATCTCCAATTCGTTGGAGGATTTCTTCATCGGAAGGAGGAATATCTGAAAATACTTGAATTTCCCCTGAGGTAAACTTCTTTAACGCTTCGATGGCCCAAGGCCTAATACCGGTAGGATCTACTGCAACAATTTTATTAAACTTCATTCAAAATGGGATTCAGTACGATTGGGTTTCAAGATACTTTATTTAAAAGCGCAGACATAGCCTATTTCTGGTTTGGCATCCAGAACCTACTAATTAAACGTAGTTTCTAAGATGTTTAATCCCTTAAATTCCAAAGGGATATGAAAAGAAACAAAAATCTTATTATTTTTGTCGAAAAATAAGTTAATATTGGATTTTTATTCGTTATTATTAAGTACAAAGTGCACAGGTTGTACTTATCTGAATACAAAATAAATCTAACCTCATACTACGCTGTACACTCTTTATGAAAGTTTTCTTTACCTATTTGTTCCTTGCTATACCTTTTTGGGTCTTTTCACAAGATAAGCTTACTGGAAAAGTTTATGATGTTCAAACCAAAGATGCCCTAGTAGGTGCCTCCATCTTCAACAAAAATGGAGTTTTGCATACTCATTCCAACGCCTTTGGCGATTTTACCTTGGATGATATAAGTAAAGGGGATACAATCCTAGTTACTTATCTAGGCTACACACCCTTTG
Source organism: Bacteroidota bacterium (assembly GCA_039197765.1). Taxonomy (GTDB): domain Bacteria; phylum Bacteroidota; class Bacteroidia; order J057; family J057; genus JBCCTX01. The sequence continues at coordinate 13,198 of JBCCTX010000091.1, read as the reverse complement.
AATTTAGGGTTGAAGACGACCTCCAGGGATTTAGAATAGCTATGGTTCCCAGTAGTTTGCAACTCGATCAGATTACCATTACTTCTGACATTGATCTGATCAAAACGATTGCAAACGCAGATATTAAACTCAATCCCATTTCTTCCTCGCAGGACATCCTGAGAAAGGTCCCAGGACTATTTATTGCCCAGCACGCGGGAGGAGGTAAAGCCGAGCAAATCTTTTTGAGAGGTTTTGATATAGACCACGGTACGGATATCCAAATTACGGCTGATGGTATGCCAGTAAATATGGTGTCGCATGCCCATGGTCAAGGATACGCGGATCTGCATTTTCTCATTCCAGAAACCATTGAAAAGGTTGATTTTGGCAAAGGACCTTATTATGCCAATAAGGGTAATTTTACGACAGCGGGTTATGTTGACTTTCAGACCTACGACAAAATTGATCAAAGTAGCATAAAACTTGAAGGCGGCCGTTTCAATACCGCTAGGTTGATGGGGATGATAGACTTGGTTAAAGACGCCAAGGAAGGTGGGACAGACGCTTATTTAGCGACTGAATACCTGGCTACAGACGGTCCTTTTGATGCCTCTCAAAACTTTGAGCGCTTCAATCTCTTTGGGAAAATGACTACCCAATTGAACGAAAAGAATGCTTTGAAGCTACAGGCTTCTACTTTTACTAGTCGTTGGGACGCTTCTGGACAGATTCCCGATCGTACAGTTGAATCTGGGCAAATTAGTCGATTTGGAGCCATTGACAGTACCGAGGGAGGGCAGACCTCACGTACCAACCTATCGTTTACCCATCAGGCCGTTTTGGGAGAGCGGGATTACATCGAATCTCAATTTTTCTATTCCAATTACAGTTTCGAGTTATATTCCAATTTTACTTTTTTTCTCAACGATTCAATAAATGGAGACCAGATTCGTCAAAAAGAGTCCCGGAATATCTACGGGTTTAGTTCTGATTATACCCGGATGTTGGATAGTAAGGTGGGGGAACTTTCGCTCAGAGCTGGAGCGGGATTCCGTTTTGATAATGTTAGAGGAAATGAACTCAGTCGCAGTTTGAATAGGAGAGAGACGCTTTCCAGGCTTGCCTTAGGAGATGTAAATGAAGCCAATGCCTTTGCCTATTCTGGCCTGGAATGGGAAATAGGAAAGTGGTTTATCAGCCCAGGGGTTCGTGTTGACCACTTCCGTATGCAGTACTACGACCAACTTCAGACGCTGTATAGCAACAGAGGAGAACAGTCTACCTTTGTGAGTCCTAAGTTGAACTTGGTTTATTCTCCAAACACGGAAATGCAAGTCTATCTAAAGTCTGGAAGAGGCTTCCACAGTAACGATACGCGTGTCGTTGTTGCACAAGGTGGGCGAGATATTCTACCTGCAGCATATGGCTTTGATTGGGGAGTAATTCTCAAACCTGTACCCAATCTCTACTTGAATGTAGCCTACTGGTACCTATTCCTAGAGCAAGAATTTGTTTATGTTGGAGACGAGGCAGTGGTCGAGCCCAGTGGTCGTTCTCAGCGTACGGGAATAGACGCCAGCCTGACCTACCAACTTACCGACAATATTTTCTTGGATGCAGCACTCAATTTTGCCGATCCTAGGGCACTGGACGAGGAGGATGGAGAGGACTTCATTCCCCTTGCACCCACGCTGACCAGCGTAGGAGGAATTTCGTATGCCTCCCAGCAGGGTTTCTCTGGCAGCCTAAGATACCGTTACGTTAAGGATCGTGCAGCAAACGAAGACAATAGCGTAATTGCTGAAGGCTACTTCATTACAGACCTCAACCTTAACTATGATTGGGAGAATTTCGGGATTTATGTTAGCATTGAGAACCTGTTCAATGAAGAGTGGAGAGAGGCCCAGTTTGATACGGAGTCGCTGCTTCGCAATGAATCTGAACCGGTTTCCGAAATTCACTACACGCCTGGGACTCCGTTTTTCATTCGGACAGGCGTTGCATTTAAGTTTTAATGGCACATATTCTGCTCGTAACGGGCTCTTTTCGAGGCAGTTTAAATAGAATTGGGGGCTTCGGTGCTTACCTTAAAAAGGGAGGCCACGAAGTCACCCTTGCTGTTCCTGCTCACTTTCAGCCATTAATGGAGGAGCGGGGACTTTCCTATCGCATATTTAGGCCTTTTTTCCCCCCTACTCCCCATGAACGGACTTGGTGGAAAAAGCAACCTGCAAAGGGAAAAACCCGGATGCAGGAGGCCATCGAGGCCTTGGACATTGAACGATTCGACCAAATTGTAGAAGAAATTCAACCTGATTTGTTGTTGATAGATATGGAGCAACACCATTTGGTGTCCAAAGCTCCTAGCTATGCTATTCCTTTTGCCTTACTACTGGGTTGGTACACGATCTGGAAGCGCCCTGGGATTCCCTTGATTCATAGGCATACTATTCCTGGGGAAGGCTTCAAAGGTTCTTCCCTTGGGCTTGAATTATCCTGGTTAAAGCACCAGCTGAAGAAGTGGCTGAGAAATCGTAAATACTGGCTCCGGGATGGGGGAACGGATCGTTTGTCTTTGTTGAAGGCCTTGGCAAAACAAACTGGATTTCCCTTCCAGAAAGAAGCCGAAAAATACCAATGGTTAATTCCTGTAAGTTATAAGACCTTACCGGTTTTAACTACCGTATTGGAAGAGCTGGAATTCCCTACGCAGAACAGACCCAATTTACATTATATCGGTCCTATGGTATACCTAGACCGTAAGGAGGCCGATTTTACCAATGAAGAAATTGAAAGAAGACTAGACGAACTCTTTGCTGAGAAACAGGCTGGAAAATATAGTAAATGCATTTATTGGGCTACGAGTTCCATTTTATCAACAGAAATCTCTTTACTCAAGCGCATTATAGCGGTAATGCAGCGGAATCCAGATTGGCTTCTTATCCTTGGGATGGGCAAAAAACTAAAAGCCGAACAGTTAGGAAAACTTCCCTCCAACGTTGCTCTCTTTCCTTTTTTACCCCAATTAAAAGTTTTGGCCTATGCAGACTGCTGTTTTCATCACGGAGGAATAAATACCCTGAATGAATGTATTCATTTCAAGGTACCTTGTATTATTTACTCTGGTGGGGTAATGGATGGTCCAGGGGTAACGGCCCGTATTGCCTACCACAAAATTGGCATTGTGGGAGACGCAAATAAAGATAGGACTTCAGATATTGAGCAACATATCCAACGCACCTTTAGCGATCCAGAAATACTGGATCATATGGAAAGGGTATACAATGCTTACTTATCCAGTAGAGGGAAAGGCTTAGCAGTGGTGGAAAAGTTATTGGATTCAGGCCAACCTGTTAAGATATGATCCCTTGTGAACCTTCAAACGCTACCGCAGGCGCAGATGATCATCCGGGCCTACATTTCCTACTACATAATTTCAGGTTAAATAATTTGATACCAGGAGGAATAACTCAAAACGTACATTAATACATGGGTGTCCAACGATTTAATTTTCTCACTCCGCATCCATCAACTCCAATATTCGATCCTCGATATGGGTAGAAAGGGCAGCGATTGTAGAATTTTCAAAAATTGATACCAGAGGTAATTCCATTCCAAGGGACTCATTGATTCGGGCCATGATTCGAATCGCAGAAAGGGAAGTCCCGCCCAATGCGATAAAGTCCTGATTGGTACCAATCCGATCGAGCTTGAGAATTTCAGCCCAAATAGGAGTAACCAATTCTTCGATTTCGGTTTCAGGATCTTCCAAAGATTCCAGCTGGGCATCCTCTGCTTCTACTCCCCAGGTTCGAAGGGATTCTCGATCGATTTTTCCATTTGCTGTCAAAGGAATTTCTTCTAGCGCTATCATGCGCGTAGGGATCATAGCTGTGGGTAAATGTTCAGCTAGGTAGGTTTTGAGTTCTTCCGGATCTATGCTGGTTGTTGTTGTATAAAAAGCTGTCAGAGACTTTTGGGTGGTAAATTTTTCCAACACTTCTGAATACCCGATTTCTTCCAAGATTTTCCGAACCTCTTTTTCCTCAATGGGTTCATTGATTTCGTACAAGGCTTCATCTCGGGTTTTGTGTCCGATCCGTACATCCCAACTATAAGGGAACGCATAGTTGTTGTAGCCGCGCTCTTTTTTATGGATATAAATCCCCACTTGATTGATGAGACAATTCGTGGACCTTCCCGTGTCTGTAGGCCTTTTCCAAGGAAGTTTTTCCTCCAAATAGGTCATCATTTCTTCTAGACTCACATCGGTGTAGCGGTAGAAGTCAACGAATTTTACTTTTTCAAATACCTCGTCGTCTGCAAACATCGAGACATCCAATAACTGACAAACAGCATCGTTTACCTTGTGGTAAGCCTTACGAGCTTCTAGTATGGTTTGATCAATTTTAGATACATCGACGTCTTTTTCCCGGAAGAGTTCTTCCGTAAGACGCGTTTCAAAAAACTGTCCCCTGGAAAGTCCTGTAACGATATAAGGTATTCCCTTTTCCAAAGCAATTTTCGTACTCAGGGTATAGATGGTTTTGAAACACCCGTTACAGACATTACTGTGCCTTTTGAGGCTATCCACAAAGATGGCATTCATGGCGGAGGTCTCTCCAAAGATATGGTCCACTTCCAGGGTGTTTACTACCCGTTTGATGTTTGCCTTGGCTTGCTCCGAGATGTATCCATTATCTAAGGTAAAGGCGAGCACCTTCAGGTCCATTTCCACCAAGCGGGCAAGGGCATAGCTACTATCCTTGCCCCCGCTTAAAAGCACAAGGCAATCGTAGGTACTTTCCTGAGAGGATTTGATTTCGTTAAACAGGGCCCTGAGCTCTTCTGTTCCTCGAAAATACTGTTGGGCCTGGCGTTGGTAGGATTCAAAAGAATTGCACAAGTTACACACCCCTTCCTCATCATAGACAGCATCAGGATAATTGGAGGGAAGCCCACAGCTCACGCAATAGTGGATATCCTGTGCAGCGTGTTGAATGGGATTTTTCTGTACCTCTACCACAGCCATTTGAATGGCAGGGTGCTTAGCCAACAAGGATTCAATTTCCCCTGGCTCAATTCTTACCCCGCCGATTTTTACCTGCTTATCTACTCTCCCCAGATATTCCATCTGGTTCTGCGTGTTAATCCGGACCAGATCTCCTGTTTTGTAAACACTTTCTGGGGAGAGCCCGTGAATCGAAATAAAGGCCGAATCGGTTAAGACAGGTTGGTTTACGTACCCTTTTGCAATACCTACTCCCCCTAGGTACAACTCCCCGGGTACTCCTTTGGGGACAGGATTATGATGTGTATCTAGTACATAGCCCTCCATGTGAGTTATGGGTAAACCTATAGGGACAGAAACCTGATTATCTATTTTTGGGTCAAATTGGTGAACTATACAACCTACTGTGGCTTCTGTGGGCACATATTCATTGAAGATGCGCGTAAGGTTACCCATTTTTTCAGAGACTTCCCTAGCCAGGGTGGTTGGAAAATCTTCTCCTCCCACAATGAGCGTCTGTACTTTTGAGGTGTGTAACTCATAGTCTTTTAGGAGATTCAGATGAGAAGGGGTAAGCTTCAGGGTATTTACCTGGTTGTCTTCAATAACGTCTAAAATGGAAAGATCTGTACCTGATCCATTTTCAGGATAAATTACCAGGCTTCCTCCCGAAATTAACGGAACAAATTGAGAGGTTACAGTAAGGTCGAAGCCAATCTTTGAAAATAAAGGAAAAATAAAAGGTTCGTCCAATTGATAGGCTGAAGCGGCCCATTGAATGTAATTGGAAAGGGCTTTTTGAGGGACCATTACCCCTTTGGGGGTACCGGTAGACCCTGAGGTATACATGATATAGGCTAGGTCCGCTAGTTCCTGATCTTCTGGAATGTTTCGATGTGTACCGTTCCCGTTGAGATTAACAGGGATTGTATCTAAGAGCTTAGTGGGAATCGTTAGCTCGTTGAACACATCTGAAAGAGAGGATTCAGAGAGTAGGGCTTTACAAGCAGCATCTTCTAAAATGAAGTTCAACCGCTCCTTAGGGGTGTCGGAAGGAAGAGGAATATAGGTTGCTCCGGCCTTCCAAACTCCTATAATTGCAGCAATGAATTCCTTATCTCTTCGCATGAATAGACCCACCCTATCTCCAGGATGTACACCCATTTCAAGTAACTGAGCAGCAATTTCTGAGGATCGATCCCAGAGCTTTTGGTAGGTCCAAGAGCTATCTCCTTGTTGTAAGGCAATAGATGCTCCCTGGATTTGAACGCTTTTCTGAATGCGTGCTAGCACAGATTCATCAGTGGAAACTCTTTTTTCTGGATCTGGAAAAATAGGAAGCGGGATCGGCTGATCCTCAAGTGCGAAGCCCCCAATACCCTGTGTGTGGTCTTCTAAAAATGCATCTAGGATGGTCAAAAAATGAGCGGGTACTAATCCCCTTTTCTCTTCGTCGAAGACGCTGGTATTGAGGTCAAAATTAAGTTGTATGTTCCCAGTATTTTGAAAGTCATGGACTTGGAGTCGTAGGTGGTGTCCCGGATCGCAGTGATTGGGATGGAGCCACTCTCCTTTCATGGGTATGTGGGCAAACTTCTCAGGAAATTTTGTGTGAATGTAGTTCAATACTACATTGAATTGGCGACTTAGGCGAAAACTACTGGTTCCAGGTTTTGCATTGCGAAGAAAGTCTGTGGCCTCTGTGCGAACTTGGTAAAAAACTTCCGTGAAGGACTCAGTCCCTTCTAATTGAGCAAGTAAGGGATACAGTTCGATAAATACTCCTGGGGTTTGTTTAAATGCCTTTGAAGGACGATTATGGGAGGGTGTCCCAAGGGTTAGGTTTTTTTGTCCACTCACCCTGTACAGATAAACGAAAAGGACGGTTGAGAAGACATTGAACAAAGCCATATCCTCGGTCCAGGCCTTAAAATCTTTTTCCTGGCTTAGCTTTCGTAAGGCATTGGAGCGCTCGAGTCCTAGGTCTAGCAGAATCCTTTCCGAATGGCTTATGGTAGGGTCCCCTTTTTCTCCATATAAACGTGGAGGTACAGGCAGTTCTCCCGCTTTTTCTTCCCAAAAAAGTCTTGAAGCTTCATTTTTCGCATTGAAGCGTGAGTCATGCTCATAAGGGATGAACTCCTGGAAAGAAGGTAAAGGGGCTGGGGACTCTGCTGTGCTTTGGGAAATATGGGTGTACAAATCCCCCATATCTTGAAATAGCAGTTTGGAGGACCATACATCTGTAATCAGATGGTGTAAATTGAAATACCAGAAATAATGACCTGGGCCAATTTGAACCAGTACCGAGTCAAAACAACACGCTTCAAGCCTTAAGATCTCTTGGCAGCGTTGTTTCTTCCACTTGTGTAATTCCTCCTCACTCCCCATCTGGAGAATCTCTAAGCTATAAGGAAGCTGAGGTAGGATAATTTGCTTAGGAAGTCCCCCCTCTTCTTTAAACACGGTTCGCAAGGCATCATTTCGGTCCACTAACTCTTGGAAAGCCTTTCGGAAATGGGCGGAATTGACCTCACCTGTTAGCTCATATACAAAAGCCATGTTATATGAGGGAGATTGGGGATTGATCTTGTATCCGGCCCAAAGCAGCAACTGGCTTTGAGTAAGGGTGTAGGTATTTTCTGGAACCATACTAACAATGAATGTCCTAAAGCTGTATCTCCTCTTTTTTGGAGCTTAAAAAATTTGTTATAGCATCAATGCTTATAAAATTCTCTATGGTGAGCTCACCTGCTGGAATGGTAAGGGAATATTCCTCCTCTATATATCCTACTAAGCTCATCATCGCTACTGAATCCAAAATTCCCGTAGTCAACAAATCCTCTTCAGAGGTGATATGGTTTTCTTCTCCTCCCTCTAGCAAGGTCTCATTTACATAGGTTAGCAATTTTTCTTTCATATAAGTTGTTGTTGTTGTGCGAGTTGAATATAATTTATTTTTCCTGTTGAGGTTCTAGGAAAGGTATCTGTGGTTGAAATTTTTGTAGGGACGGCATAAGGGGGTAGGCGCTTAGTCAAATGGCTTTTCAATTCTTCTAAGGTGAATGTATGGCCTGTCTTGGGGATCACAATTGCCTCAATTTGCTTGTTGTTATCTTTTCCCTGGGTTGCGAACACCGCCACCTCTTGTACAGCGGGATGTTCATACAAATAGGATTCAATTTCATCTAATTCTACCCGGTATCCTCTTACCTTAATCTGTCGATCTTTTCTTCCCAGGAATTCGAGCAAGCCTTCCTCATTTTCCCTGACCAAATCACCGGTTTTGAAGTATATTTCTTCAATGCCCGTAGTATTGCGTTTGTAAAAGGATCGATCTGTAAGTTCTGGATTATTCCAATACCCCTGCATACGAGTAGCACTTTTGATAAGCAACTCCCCTATATCCCCTTGTTGTACTTCCTGCCCATCCTTATCAACGATAAGCCCTTCCGTATTAGGCCATATGTGTCCAATAGGAATAGGGGTATGGTCAGTGGGAGGATGAGGCAAATGGTGATAGGTACACTGATTTACTTCTGCTGGACCGTAAACATTACAAAAGGTAGCTTGTGGAATTTTCTCCATGAGTTCCCGCAGGTGTTTTGTGGGAAAAGGCTCCCCTCCAAATAATACCCAGCGTAAGGAACTAAAATCTCGTTCTTCCATAACCCCTCGGTTGAGAATTTGGATTAAAGCCAGAGGTACGGAATACCAAAGGGTCAAGCGTTCCTTTTCAATTAGTTGGGAGAGGCTTGCAGGCATTTTGGTGTATGCATCCGATATAATTACAGCAGTAGACCCTGCTAAAGGGGCAGTGAAATACCCCATAGTTGAAATATCAAAATGGAGAGGGGAATGGTTGCCGATGATATCTTCAGAACCCAATTCATAGAGATCTTGGCTTAACTTGGCATAACTTAATCCACTATAGTGGGTATGCATTATGCCTTTGGGAGCTCCCGTACTCCCAGAAGTATACATGATATAGGCTAAGTCCTGTGCTTGCACCCGACTCTTGGGAAAGGTTTCTGGCAGGGTTTGAATTTCCTCCCACGAGCAGGTAGGAACCGATAGGGTTTCACGTTTGATCCCAATAATATGGGTCAGGTCATCAAAGCCCTCTAAAAGTTTGGGAATAGCCCTGCGTTTAAAGGGATTTGTGATAAGGATTTTTATGCCGCAATCTCGGATCAAGTGTTGAATTCGAGAAATGGGTGCGTCGGGATCTAAGGGAACATATACGCCTCCCGCATGCATGATCCCATACACGGCAAGTGCTGTGTGAAGGGAACGGGGAAGATAGACCCCCACCTTTTCCCCTTTGTTCAGACCACAGTCATGCAGGAAATAGGCTATCTGATTCATGATAGCAACCATCTCTGCAAAGCTTACAGCTTTCCCATCACAACGAAAGGCCTCTTTGTTGGGATATTGATGAGCTGAGCTAAGGATGGTATCAGGTAAAGTGTATACGTGTGGCATGAAGTCCTTTATTCCCTACATTACGTGCTAAAGCCCCAGGATTCTTGCAATGATATTTCTCTGTATATCTGAAGTACCTGCATACAAAATAGGTCCTACACTGTCTCTAAAATCGCGTTCGACCTCATGCTCAGTTAGGTAACCCCTTCCTCCTCTGGTGCGGACTGCATCTAAACTTGATTGCAGGAAGGATTCGCTCAAATGTAGCTTAAGCATAGTTGCTTCGAGGAATGCTGGTTTTCCTTCTCGCTTCAACCATGCAACCTTATACAGTAAGAGTCGGGAGGTTTCTAAACGCAATTTCATATCAGCTATGCGATTGGAGACAGACTGGAAGTGTCCAATGGATTGGCCGTATTGCTTACGTGTTTTAGCATACTCCACCGTATCTTCCAATTGCCTTTCCATGGCTCCCAGATGTCCAGCCAATACGCAGCACCTATCGTATTCCAACGAATGGTTGATAATACTGAAGCCAGCGCCTTCTTTTCCGAGTAAGTTTTCTTCTGGAACAAAACAATCCTCTAGGATAAATTCCCCAATAGGAACGGTCCGAAGGCCCATTTTACTTCTTACTTCGCTTTGCTTGAAGCCCTTCATTCCTTTTTCGACCAAAAAGGCACTGAGTCCCCACTTTCCTAACTCTGGTTTGGTAGATGCTACCACCATCGCTACATCTGCTACAGGAGCTAGGGTAATGAGGTGTTTGGTCCCATTGAGTACGTAACCACCCTCTACCTTTTCGGCTGACATTTTCATGTTAAATACATCAGAACCAGTTTGTGGCTCTGTGAGTCCGTGGGCTCCTAACCATTTCCCATTCATTAGACAAGGAAGATACTTCCTTTTCTGTTCCTCATTCCCTATTTCTGCGATGGTAAGTTGCACGGGCCACATATGGGCATTCACTGCAAGTGCTAACCCATTATCCAGGCAACCATATCCAAAGCCTTCCATGGCGAGAACCGATCGTAGGAGGTCAACCTTTTCTGTAGCTCCGCCATACTTGGCAGGTGCGGCTAATTTAAATAGACCAAAATCTGCACATTTCTGCCAAAGTTCTCTGGAAAATATCCCCTCCAGGTCTCTTTGGATCATGTTTTGGTTCATTTCTTTTTGAGCAAAGTCAGATACTTGTTTTTTAAACGTTACGTATTCAGGAGGGAATGAAAAATCCATGCTGCAATTTGAAGTATTTTTTCGCTAAAATAAAATTAGTTTAAAATAGTTTTAGAAAAAGAGAAAATTTCTCCCATATTTGGGTGCAATAATATGCTAAATACCAATAATTTAAGGGATTACATTACAAAACAACTAAATTACCCTTTGTTATAAGGGATATACCTATTTAGTTGTACTTGTTTTTTCACGATAATTTAAAAATTAAATTTATTCGCAAGAAAATTTTTATAAATGCCATCCTATTTTCGTAAACCTACTTGCTTGGGAATAGTTCTGATATTTCTTTTTCCCATTCTTTCGAAAGCACATCAACCCGACCAAAGCTACATTTACCTGAGAATGTTCGACCAGTCTACCGAAGGAACATTTCAGATCAATTATAAGAATATTAATGAGTTATTAGGGACAAATTTTACTGACTCGGCTAAGTTAGCAGATTTAGCCCCCTACCTGCCCCAAATTCAAACGTATATCTTGGAGCATTCTAGCTTTTCGGCAAATGGCTCCCCGTTACATATCGAATTTATCGATCCTACAATATTTCCTGCACCTGATGCAGGAACATTTTTGTTACAACACTTTGAATTCGATGAAATTCAGGAAGCTCCCGATGCGATGGATATTACCTTTAACTTCTTTTATGAACAAAACCAATCCCACTCCAATTGGCTGATGATCGAAAGCAGCTGGAAGGCAGGGGTATTTAACAACGAACGAATTCCTTCCCTCATATTCGACCAGGGTAGGGGAATGCAAACCCTAGATCTTTCCAATTTTACCCTGTTTCGCGGATTTATGCTCTTTATTTACCAAGGGATGAAACACATTTGGATAGGGTTTGATCACATTTTGTTTCTGTTGGCTTTACTTCTTCCCTCGGTGATCACACGAAATGGAGTAGGCGAAGAAAATAATTTTGGTAAGCAATTGGGGGAAAATCATTTCCTTACTAAAATCGCACCCCAAATGCCTGATTGGGCGCCTTTACAAGCCTTTCGTCCTGCTTTATGGAATGTGATTAAGGTGGTTACCTTTTTTACCATTGCACACTCTATTACCCTTAGTGTGGCTTCGTTGGGAATCGTACAGCTTCCCAGTCGAATGGTAGAATCAATTATTGCCTTATCGATTGCCTTAGCGGCATACCACAATTTCCGACCCCTTTTTTCCCAAAGGGAATGGCTCATCGTCTTTGGATTTGGATTGTTCCATGGGTTTGGCTTTGCGAGTGTTTTGGGAGATTTAGGCGTAACAGGAGAATACATGCTCCTTACCTTACTAGGCTTCAACCTAGGGGTTGAGGTAGGTCAAATTGTTATCATTATACTCATCTTTCCTTTTCTTTTTTGGTTGAGAAATTCAAAATTGTACCCTTATCTTTTGACAATAGGCTCTATTTTACTCGTTTTGGTCTCCCTGTATTGGTTTGCGGGACGGGCATTTGATTTTGAGGTGTATGGGGAAGATACTACGGCTTACATTTACCGGAAAATAGAGCGTTTTTTTGTAAATAATTTTATTTAGAAGAAGTTAGGAGCGAGATGTGAGAAGCTAGAGGTCTGAGTCTATGTTGTATGAGTTACAAGTGTTACCTTCATCTCTCAGCGAAGTAGCCTCTATTCTTTCATCTCCCTTCTATCCCAAATCCCTATGTCCGTTAAAAAATCAGACCCTGCGAGAAAGGCTAAACTTGCTGCATGGCTAAAAAATAGGCAAAAGGAATCCAAGGAAATGGGTATAACCCCAGCTCCTGAAGGGGAGTCGATCCCTTTATCTCATGGGCAAGAGCGCCTTTGGTTTCTTCAGCAATTATATCCAGAAAACCCGTTATACCATTTCTCTGAAATATTTACGCTCGAGGGTGAACTAGATATGGGGAGGCTTCAGCAAGCCTTTCTCCAACTTATATATAGGCATGAGATTCTTCGTACAACCTTTCATCAAACAGAAGGCTTACTAACCCAACAGGTCCATCCCTTTGTCGAACTTCCTTGGACGGTGCTAGATTTCCAAGGTCCTGTCATAGATGAGGAAGTTCTCTGGGAAAAACTCAAGCAGGAAGTACGAAAGCCTTTCTCCTTACAAGAGGGGCCCCTGTTTCGAATTACTTCCGCCAAGATAGCCAAAAACCAATACTGGTTAGTCCTGAGCTTCCACCATATTGTAGTGGATGAGCGTTCAATCCAGATCTTGCTAGCAGAATTATCCCATTTATATAAAGATTTCCGTACAGAGGAAAAGCTCCTTCCCAAGCTGAGTCTTCAGTACGGAGATTTTGCTTATTGGCAGCGAAAACAAGCGTTTTCTCCTGACACGCTATCCTACTGGAAGGAAAAATTGAGTGGAGAGCTGCCTGTGTTGAGTCTTCCGACAGATTTTGAGCGGCCTGAACTCCCTGAAAATCGCGGAAGCTATGTCTATTTTCCCCTTGAGGGAATTACACAGAAGGAGGTTGATGGGATTAGTAAAGCTCATGGTACGACTCCCTTTGTATTCTTTTTGGCTGTGTACAAAGTATTCTTGTATCGATATAGTTTG
>JBCCTX010000090.1:0-22773 GCA_039197765.1 Bacteroidota bacterium | reverse complement strand
CCGAATGAACCCAGGCTTCCCCCCCGAGGACGAGACCCTGGATCTTCGGAGTAACGCCTTGCCAAATCTGCAAATTTTTCTCCTCCGTCTGCAATTCTCTTTCTCAAGTCAACCAGTTCTTTTCGCGCCTTATCCTTGCTATCCTCAGACCAGGGGACATTAACGACAATATGATTGAGTTGTACCTCTGCAGGTAGGAGGCCCAAGCTATCTTTAGGGATAGAGGCAAAAAATTGTTTTACCTCTCTTGGGGTTATCTTTGCTTCTTCAAAAATGACGCCCTTCTGGCGATTAATCAGCAACTGCTCACGAACTTCATCGTGAATATCTTCTTTGAATTGTAAAACGGGTTTTTCGTAAATCCGTTCAAATTCCTCAGTAGACCCATCCATACTTTGTAAGGTGTATTCTACCCGACGGTCTACTTCAGCATCTACTTGAGATTCTGAAACCTCAATACTGTCCAGTTCAGCCTTATTCAACATCAACTTATCCAAGATAAGATTTTCCAAAACGGAGCACTTAAGGGTTCCGTCATCTTTTTGTCCATTGATGATGTAGTAATTATACGTATCCTCCACATCTGAACCTAAAATTATTTTGTCTCCTACAACAGCAACAATTCGGTCAAGGACTTGACCAGAGAGGAATAGGTTTGTCCCCAGTATTGCCACACACAACAACCCAATTCTTTTCATAAGCTTAATAAATTTCTATATCCCTGTTTAATTTTGCCTGGTCTACTAACCAGGTCTTTGTCTGATCGAGAAGCTTGCGCTTCCTTTGGTTCAGGATAATTCCTTTGATCTCCTCCTCGCACATATCTAAGGGCTTTCTTTCCCCTACTTGCACCTTATTCAATAACTTAAATAGGTGGTGTGTGGTTTCCCCAGAATCCTCCTCCTTGTTATTATAGGAATATACCTGATTCAACGGTACTTGCTTAATGTTGAGTGGAAAGCCTTTCTCCACCAAGTCTAATTCTTTTTCCGTAGTATATGTGCTATCCAACTTATATTCTATATCTGACTGAGTAGAGCACCACTCGGTAAGCTCTTCCAGCAGTCTAGGGTCTTTGCTCCGAATAGAGGATATCTGATCAGCCTCTAAGGCTTTAGGCGTCTTTATATAAAAGAAACTATAGTAAGTTGCCTTGCTAACAAACTTATCGGTATTTTTGAGGTAATAGTTGCGTACTTCCCTGGGGGATACGGCCTTATACAGCTCCCGCTGAGTGACATACCGCATATATTCATATTCGATAAGTTGGTTTTTAAAGTCTTCCAGTTTGGGGCCAATTTTTTTCTCCAAATCAGGGATGGTATTAGTTGCGCGATCTTCCAATACCCTCGCAGTAAGCCAGTCCTCAATAAACAGTCGAGAAAGGCGTAAGCTATCTTGAGAATCCAAGTCTCTTGGAAGGTGACTGCTCAACTCGCTTTCGTACAATAGTTGGTCTTTGTATTTTGCGATAGCCTCCTCCTGCTTACTTATTCCCTCCCCGTTACATGATAAAAGCAACACTCCTAATGTAGTCAATAGGAATTGAACAATTGAAACGAAATAATTCTTACCCGGAGGATTTGACATGTGATCCTTACTGAAATAACTGACTGAAGACTTCCTCATGGATAGTTACGGGATATTTTTGTTCGAGTTCCTTAAGCCATTCTTTTTCCAGGTGATCCTGGTATTTTGTAATTACCTCAGATTTAGCCTTATCAAAAAGTTTTATCCCAGCAGGGAATTTCTCGGCTATTACCTGTATGAGATAGTATCCATTTTCTTCCCTTGGTTCCCGAATATACCCGATTTCTTTTGTAAATACGTCTTCTGAGATGTCAGATTTTCCCTTTTCGTAATTTAGCGTAAGTATACGAACATTCAGAGAGGATTGTTGGTTAAGCAAAGAATCAATTGTATCATCATTCGCCTTGGCTACTAGCAGTTCATAAACCGCTTTGGCAATGGAGTCTGAGGTACATCTATATTCACGGAGATCCATGCTTTCTTCTGCAAAAAAGGAATCCTGATGGGCTTGATAGTATTCCTGAAGCCCAGTAGTATCTTCTACAGCCTTTTTCCATACTTTATCCTCCATAAGGGTAAACAGCATGATACCGTCTCTGTACTCTTTGAGTAAATGTCTGAACTCTGGATTCTTTTTAGGAAGTTGTTCTTCTTCATAAGCCAGTAGCCAGGATTTGACAAAGTCATTTTTTACGACTTGAGCAGCCTGTTGATTAGCTGGGAGCCTAGAAAACTTTCTTCGATTGTCTAAGTAGTGATCAATCATGTCCTGGATGAGAACAGTTTCTTTGCCTTTGACTTCAAATAAGGGAAGTTGGTATAAGTCTTCTTGGGTAGAATCTGGTTTCCAGGCACCCGTAGCAAATTGCGAGGGTAGGTCTTTTGAAAACTTGGCTAGGTTATCAGCATATTCTCTATAGCCCGATTCATTCTTTATTCGATTTAGAAGGGCTTCTTGACCCAGTTTGGATCTACTATCTCGGGATATGCGTTGTTTTAAGTTGGCTTGGGAAGATTCAAAATCACCAGATTTTTCTACCTCTGTAACTTTCAGAAGGTGGAGGCCGAATTTTGTTTTGAAGGGTTTCGATACTTCTCCTTCGGCTAAGTTGAGTTTTTGTGTCTCCATTTCTGGTAAGAGTCGCATCATTCCCAGGTCTCCTCCTTTGGGAGCGGTTTGTGGATCATCAGAGAATTGCTGAGCCAACTGAGCAAAATCCCCTCCCGCTTGGACCTTCTGGTAGAGTTCTAGAATTTTTTCCTCTGCCTGGGCGCTATCTTTTGCACTATATCTATCTCCTATGCGAATAATGATATGCGCAGCCTTTTTCTTCCCCTGGTTTTCTATACGTTCATTAACTTTTACCACATGGTAGCCATAAACCGTTCTTACAGGATCAGAAACTTGTCCGACAGCAGTTTCATACGCCGCATTCTCAAATGGATATACCATATCAAATACTCCAAAAAAGCCTAATTCGCCAGCATTGGTTTTTGCAGATGGATCTTGCGAGTGTCGACTAGCCATGGTGGCAAAGTCTACTCTCTGATTTGCCAAACTATCCTTAATGGCCAAAGCTTTGGTAAAGGCTGTCAAAGTATCTGAAGGAAGCGCGTCTTTACCTACGGATATAAGGATATGGCTTGCACTAACAAGAAGCTTGGAACGTTCATAGGCTTCCTGTATCAATCGATCCTCGACTTCTTTGGCGGACATGTAGGGTTCAACCAGCTGCTTTTTATAGGTGCCAAATTCATTCTTAAATGACTCAGTCTCGTGGATACCCTGGTCCTCTGCGGCAAAAACTTTTCTCTTAAAATTGACATACAGGTCTAGGTATTCTCTGTATTGGTCTACCGTATGCTCCTTTACCGCCTCGGCTCCTCCATTATTTTTTTGGTAAACCCGCTGAAATTCAGCTAAATCTACTTCTTCCCGCTCAAAGGTCATAAGTACGGGAGCCTTTGGGGGATCCTGGGCCGTAACTAGCTGAAAAAGGAAACAGGAGAAGAAGAGTAAAGGTATTATTGTGCGAGATTTCAATGGATTCATCAGATAATGATAGTATTGGAATTCTATTTGAGGGGGTAAATTTACTAATACGGCATAAATAACGAAATATCCTTAATTTTAGTTTGTCCATTTATTTATGGATCTTACGGTTATTAGCATAAATTGTATTGTCCCATGAGACCATTCTATTACACGGCAGGTCTG
Source organism: Bacteroidota bacterium (assembly GCA_039197765.1). GTDB lineage: Bacteria > Bacteroidota > Bacteroidia > J057 > J057 > JBCCTX01. The sequence continues at coordinate 19,025 of JBCCTX010000090.1, read as the reverse complement.
ATTTTGAGTCTTTTTTCCTATTTAGTCGTACCTGCGCAGGTACCCCTATTTTCTTCTGAAGAAATAATCACTATCAAACTTATTTTTGATATGGAAAGGGTAACCCAAGACGTGGGGGAGGATCGGAAAGCTCATGAGGCAATGCTAATTGAAACCAATCCTGAAGGAAAAGAAGTGAGTAGTAGGTTGGAGATAAGTGTCCGAGGAAATTTCCGAAGGCAATCCCAAACCTGTGGTTTCCCTCCCTTAAAATTAGATTTTTTTAGAAAAAAAGACCCACCAAAGGGTGTATTTGAAGGCCAAAATAAGCTTAAACTTGTCACGCACTGTGAAGATGGGGAACACGTTCTTCGAGAATATTTGGTTTACAAATTGTATAACCTTATTTCTCCTTACAGCTTTAAGGTGCGGCTAGCTAGGGTTACCTACCAGGATGCCAGAGGGATACTGCCCTTGGTCGAAGAATATGCGTTCTTAATTGAGGATGACAAAGATTTAGCTAAAAGGATTGGTGGGGTCGATGTGCGTCAAGACACTGTTCTGCCTACAGAGGCCAATAGAGATGCACTTACCACCCTTTATGTATTCCAATGTATGATTGGGAATTTAGACTGGGACCTAGGGCTGGTCAAAAATATTAAAGCGATAGATATGGGCGAAGAAATTCCTCCTATTATCGTGCCTTATGACTTTGATTTCAGCAAATTGGTAAACGCACCCTACACCTTTCCCTATGTAGGGGGTCTTGAAAGACAGGTATTTCGAGGGATCTGCAGGAGCGAGGAAGAAGTAGAAAAGGTCTGGACCTATTTTCAAACTCAAAAAAAGCCGGTTTTGGACTTGTATAAGAAATTTGATCTTTTAGATCCCCTGTATAGGAAAGAGTGCATAGGAACCCTTAAAGCCTTTTACAAGAATATTAAGAACCTGGACGAGGTCCAGGCGAATTTTTCAGAGTTTTGTTTGTAAGAGGAGTATACAGTCCATAGGAATAACAGTCCTTTGCTCTCGATCAAACTCTCTTACTGAAGGGGACCTGGACTTCGAAACCGCTATTTACTACTTACTACCATGCGCTATTACTTGCTTGCCATCGCCTCCTTTATATTTACGTATTCTTGTGAACCCCCAATTGCAGACCAGGGAAGCTTGCAATTGTTATTTTTAGGCCATGAAGGCGATCACCACAATGGGAAAAAGTATATGCCCATTTTGGCCTCTTATTTGGCTCCTAAAGGGATTCAGCTTACTTGGGCTTCTGATCCTGGTGTGCTCAATCCTAAGGAATTGAATAAGTTTGATGGACTTATTTTATATGCAAATCACGATAGTATTGCGCCTTCTCAAGAAAAGGCTTTGCTCCAATTTATACGGAAGGGCAAAGCTTTTCTTCCGATCCACAGTGCGAGTTACTGTTTTCGGAACTCCGATGCATTCGTAGACTTGGTTGGAGCCCAGTTTGAATCCCATGGGATAGATAGCTTCTCGACTGAAATAGTTCAGGCTGATCATCCCATTGTAGCAGGATTCCAATCTTTTGAAACTTGGGATGAGACCTATGTACACCATCGACACAATCCAGACCGGGAAGTTCTCATGGAGCGAATGAATGGAGGCAAACGAGAACCTTGGACCTGGACGAGAACTTATGGGAAAGGACGTATATTCTATACCGCATATGGGCATGATGAAAGAACTTGGTCCCATCCAGGCTTTTTGGACCTAATTGAGCGGGGAATACGTTGGGCAATTGGTCCTGAACGGGAAACTAGTTTGTCCTCGGTTTCTCTTCCCAAACTTAGCTATGAAGCAAGCGAATTTATTCCTAATTATGAGAATAGGCCTCAACCCCTGCCTTTGCAACATCCCCTCAGCCCAGAAGAATCTAGGCAAATGATTCAGGTCCCACAGGGCTTCTCCCTGGAGTTATTTGCCTCAGAGCCTGATATTATCAATCCGATTGCCATGAGTTGGGATGAAAAAGGTCGGCTCTGGGTCCTAGAAACCAAAGACTATCCCAATGTAGTTCGACCCCAGGAAGAAGGAGGAAGAGATGTATTAAAAATCCTCGAGGATTGGGGTGGAGATGGAAAAGTAGATACGGTCAAAATTTTTGCAGATAATCTCAATATTCCTACTGGGATGGTATTTGCCAATGGGGGAGTCATCCTCTCCCAGGCACCAGATTTTTTATTTCTAAAGGATACAGATGGAGACGATAAAGCAGACATACGGAAGGTACTTTTTTCTGGTTGGGGCACATACGATACCCATGCTGGTCCCTCAAATTTGAAGTATGGTTTTGATAACTGGATTTGGGGCACTGTGGGCTATTCCGGGTTTGAAGGGAAAGTAGGTAATAAAGAATATAAATTTTCTATGGGAGTCTATCGCTTCAAGGCAGATGGAAGCGACTTGGAATATATTACTCGCTTTACCAACAATACCTGGGGGCTAGGCTTCAATGAAGAATTTGATATTTTCGGATCAACCGCAAATAATGAACACAGTGTACAGGTAGCGATTCCAGATCGATACCTACAAGGTGTAAAAGGTATTAGGCAGGTAGGAATCTTAAAAATAGATGGTCACTATGGTGCGAGACCTATAACCCAAAATGTTCGTCAGGTAGATGTCCATATGGGATTTACTGCTGCGGCAGGGATCAATTTGTACACGGCTCGAAACTATCCCAGGGAATACTGGAATCGTATAGCCTTTGTCAATGAACCTACCTTGCACCTACTTCATCGAGCCATACTGGACCGCGAAGGTTCTGTGTACCAAGAACGGGATGGCTTCAACATGTTAGCTAGCATCGATGAGTGGGTTTCACCTGTCCATGCCGAAGTAGGGCCAGATGGGGCCCTTTGGGTAGCTGATTGGTATAACTTCATTGTTCAGCATAACCCAACCCCAGAAGGATTTGAGAATGGAAAAGGGAATGCCCATGTCAATCCCCTTCGAGATAAACAACATGGTAGGATTTATCGAATCCTTAATACGGAAAGTTCTCATAAGCTTCCGGTCTCCATTGACCCAGAAAATTCAAATACCTGGGTGAAAGCACTGCAATCTGATAATATGCTTTGGCGCATGCATGGCCAAAGGCTCATTGTCGAAAATCATGCAACGGAGGTGCTCCCTCAATTGCTTGCTCTAGTAAAAAATACGGGGGTGGATGAAATCGGATTGAATAGTCCTGCAGTACACGCTTTATGGGCCTTAAAAGGTTTGGAAATGGTCGGGACGGGAAATGCTAATGTGGATGAAGTCGTACTTCAAGCCCTAAAGCATCCTGCTGCAGGTGTTCGAAAAGCCGCCATTCAAGTACTCCCTCCTACCGAAAGTCATTTAGAGCGCTTTTTAGATTTAGATGTTTTTGCTGATGAGGATAAACGCATCGTTTTGGCAGCTTTGCTGTGGTTGACTGAACTCCCTTCTTCAGAGTTTATCGGAAATTTGATCCTACAGCTTAGCAAGAGCCCTCAGATTTATGAGGATTACTGGTGTTCTAAGGCTGTATATGCTGCTGCAAGCAAACACAAAAATGCCACGATAGCCACGCTGCGTAAGGAGCCTGATTTTGATACATTTCTCCAGCCGGAAATGAAATGGTATGCACAAGACCCTAGTACTTGGGATACAGTTCATTTACCTAAAAATTGGGAGAGAACTACGCAGAAAAACCTTCATGAATTTGATGGAATAGCCCTTATACATAGGGAGTTTGAATTGACTTACAGCGAAAGCAAAGCCCCTGCTAACATCTTTTTAGGTCCAATGGATGACAGCGACTCTGTGAGGATAAATGGAGAATTGGTAGGATTTCAACGCAGGGATTGGATAGGTCCTCCCCATAGTTATGATATACCTTCTCAGGTCTTAAAAAGTGGAACCAACACTTTGCGCATCTGGACCCACGACCGGAGAGGCCCAGGGGGCTATTCTGGAGAAGCTTCAAGCTATTATATCCAAACGAATAACAGAAAGATTCCACTGGCCGGCACCTGGAAATACAAGGTCGTAGAGAACTTCCTTGATAAGTCATCGGCCTTCAAGGAACCCCAAGCTATTTCAAGGAAATTTGTCAGGTCTTACCTGCCTTCCACTTTTATTGGGGAGGATACTATACAAACCGCTGCAAAGCCAGCTGATAGGCAGATTTTTCTCAAAGCTGTTCGAGACCTCATGAAATATGATCGTTCTTCCTTCACCGTGGAGGCTGGGGAAACGATCGAAATTGTATTTGAGAATGTGGATGCTATGCAGCATAATTTTTTATTGATAGCTCCGGGGAGCATAGAAAAAGTAGGTGAGGCGGCAGACCTATTAGCTACTGATCCTCGTGGTGGAGAATTGCAATATGTTCCCGGAATAGAGGAAGTTCTATTTTCCTCAGAACTAGTCGATCCTGGTCAGACCGTTCAGTTAAGGTTTACTGCTCCCAAGCAACCTGGGGAATATCCTTATGTATGTACCTTTCCAGGGCACTGGCGATTGATGAATGGGGTGATGAAGGTAGTTGGTGTGGATGGGGTTTAGGGGGAATGAGGGAATTTGGTATTGGGTATGAGGGTATCGGGGGATGAGGTATATGAGGGATGGGGGGAGAAATCAAGTTGATTCCTCGAAAGAAGTTGTCCCTAATAGATGTGAAATTCTGGCTTATTTTGCCAGGGGAAGGCTATCTTGCTGCCATGCAGCGAAGCCGCCATCCATACTGATTAAGGAAGTGAATCCGAGGCCATCCATGATATCCAAGGACTTAGCACTCCTGCCGTTTTCAACATTGGCGGCGCAATGGACGACGTAAGTCTTATCCCTATCAAGTTTTGCCACCTTCTCTGGAAAATCATCGTCGTAGATATTGATGTTTATGGCCCCTTCAATATGTCCTGCGGTAAATTCTTCAGGTGTTCGCACATCCAGTACGACTGCGTTTTCATTCTGGTCTAGAAGCTCTACAACTGTGGCTACATTTGCATGGTCAATTTGTCCTTTGGGTTGAGATTGGGGGGCACACGAATAAAGGAGGATTCCCAAGAACCAATGGAGAGGATTAAGAAGGATTGAAGAATAGTTCATGCAGATGAAACTAAATTTTTTATCCCAAAGATCCTTAATTCTATGCGATAAAGTTTCTGAATGTTGGGAATTTACCCACGATTGTGGAATCCTGAGGACACAACGGATAAAAATGCGTCTTTTCGATTCCTGGATACGGGTAGCTTGTCTCCATTGCTCATCGTTACACTACCCCCATCTACCCGAGTAAAACTCTCAATGTAATCCAGGTTGATAAAATAGGATCGATGAATACGGCAAAAATTGTATCTACTGAGCGTAAACTCCATTTCTTTAAGGGTTTTCACAACGGTAAAAGTCTTTCCGTTAAATAAGTGGACTTCAGTTTTGTTACTTTGGCCTTCGCAATAGATGATTTCATCTACTGAGGTGAATTGTAGGCCATGCATGACAGGAAGTGCAATTCTACTTAAGGGTTTGGATCGCTCTTGAATATTTTTGTGTGCTTTGTTGACCGCCGCCAAGAGTTCCATACCATCTATTGGTTTCAGGAGATAGTCAATGGCATTGGCGCGAATAGCCTCAATTGCATACTCTTCATAACTTGTGGTGAAAATTACTTCAAAATTTACGTGTTGAACCTGCTTGAGCACATCGAAGCCTGTCATTTGGTCTAGTTGAATGTCCAAAAATACAAGGTCTGGCTTGAGACTTTGAATAGATTCTATCGCGCGTTTGCTAGTGAGCGCTTTATCAATGACCTGGACAAAAGGACAGTTTGCTTGAAGCTTTAGCACAAGGCTTTCCAGCGTCATCTTTTCATCTTCCACAATTATGGCCTGTATGTATTCCATAAAGGTTAGGATTCTATCGGTAGGTGGATTGTAACACGTGTTCCTGTAGGGATTCCTTCTGTACTTTTAAGGTCTTCAATATGCAGTTGCGTTCCAGGATATTGGCTTGCGAGTTGGATACGCTCTTCGGTAAGCATAATTCCTAGAGATTTCTTCGATTCATAAGGCTGTACGACAGATTCTTGGCGAAGGGCTTTGGCTTTTTTCCTCCCCACCCCGTCATCCTCAACTACGTAAACTAAGCCAGGCCCTTTAGGAGTATGATCAGGGGCAATATGAATGGAAACATGACCAGGGCTTTCTTTGTGTTGAATTCCATGCCAAATCGCATTTTCTACAAAAGGCTGAATCAGGGAGGGAGGAACCCACGTAGATTTAGGGATGATCTCTTGTTCAACTTCTATAGAATAGGTAAGTTTTTCATTCATTCGAAGTTTCTCCAACGATAGGTAGTAATTCAGGGCTTGTATTTCTTCCTCCAAAGTAATCTGAGTAGAAAGGGAATTGCGTAGGATAATGCGGCATAAACGGGAAAACTGAATGAGATAACTTGAAGCCTCTTTGGGTTTATTCTGTAGAATTAAGGAGTCCACAGCACTCAGACAGTTAGAGATGAAATGGGGATTCATTTGTGCCTGGAGCTTCTGCATTTTAGCTAGAAGTTGCCTTCGGAAGAAGGCAATGCGTTGTCGTTGATGAAAAAGGACCGCTCCTAAAATAATCAAGCATAAGATCAACCCTAAGCCCATCAACATGCGATCCTGTTGGGCCTTGGCTTCTCTTTTAATTTCTGATTGCTCGGCTTCTCGAAGTTGATTATCAGCCTTTAACAAAGCCTTTTTTCCCTCTGTTACAATCTCCTTAGACGCTTCAAGCAGGAGCGGAAATAGGTGAGAGCAATCCGATCGATCTTCACAAAAAACTGCTAAGGCATCACCAATTGCTAAGAGGGTTCCTAGGTCCTTTTCCCTTTTTGATTGAGAAATGCTTAATTCATAAAAATGGGAAACACTATCTTCATAGATTTCCCAATTAGGACGTTTGCCTTTTTTATAAAAATATGCCTTGTAATGGTAGGCCCAGCCCAAGCTGTAAAGGGGATAGGCTGAATCTAGGGAATCTGTGTTAAGAAACTGTTCATAAATATGCTTTGCTTTCAGGAATGAACTATCTGCTCCAGATTGAGTGTATTGCTCCATATATACATTTCCCTCTTCAAATACTGATTCGAAGTAGTCTTTCTCCCAGCTGATGGTTTTGTATAGATTTTGGGCATTTCTTATGTATTCAAGACTCCTTGATGGGTTTCCAGAAACAGACCAACTGCTTCCTAAATTGAAACTGGTCATGGCCATTCCCGCCAAGTGATTTAATTCTGCAAACAGTCTATTACTCCGTTTATACAGCGCTCTAGCTACTACTTGATCTTCCTGGAAAGCACCTTGTGTATTTGTGATAAATGCCTCTACCAAAAGGGAATCTTCCTTTTTGGGAACGTTGGTTAAGTAATCCTGGGAAAGGCCTTGATAATAGGAAGCAGAGTCTTCTCTTCCAAAGCTCAAATGGCAAAAAGCGAGTAGATCTGTCGTCAGTGCCATGCCTGTATAATCCGCTAATGCCTGGTAGAGCTTAAAGCTTAAGATCCCGTTAGCCAAGGCCTCTTCCCCTTCTTCTTTGAATTCCATTTTTCGGACTTTCAGCCAGAATAGGTGATACTGAATCTTGGCCATCTCATTTTTCCAACCCTTTTCTTGAGCGACTTTCCAAACCTTTTCAGCAAGTATTAGGGCCGAATCTGGATGCGTCCCTTTTATGTGATCGATCTGATTAATTTGAGAATAAACCTTTCTTCGGACTTCTTTACTCCCCCAAGAAGTATTTAGTACCAGGAATACAGCCATGGCGATTATAGCAAAACCTGCCCAAGCATACTTTTGGAAGGGAGGGTATCCGCGAAGAGGTGTTTTTTTCATTCTCATAGGGAGTTTACCTGGAGATCGAATAGTTCTTCAGCGTATAGTATAAGTGCGTTAACCTGGATAAGGTGGGTCTCATCAGAGATATGTATTCCCTCTAGCTCTTTGCGGAATTTCTCAGGGCTAGCATTTTCCTCCACTGGACGGACCTTTTTCTTAGGCTTTTTCTTAGGTGGGGGATCTGTTACATCACGACGTTGTGTTTTTGAAGTCTGAAAGGACTCCATTCCATCAATAAAAGCAATTAATCTATCCAAATAAGACTTCAGGTCGCTGTTTTCGATTGTGCTGACATCCAGGTCTTGGATTAGCATTTCTAGTTTAGCCATAGTGCTTGATCGGGTTTGGGAGAAGGGGTTAAAAAATGAGAATATACCATTCTTTCTTTGAAAAAAGAGTGGGACCGAGCAAAAGCCAAACCCAGTCCCTAGGGAGTATTCAAAGCTGTTAGTTTATATTCTTCGCTTTTTCCTTTCGAACACTTCAAAAATGTGAATAGTGTGAGAGTTTGAAAAGACCGGGAGAGCAAACGTATGCAGGGGAGATTAACCGGTGGGTTTGGCTGAGTAAAAGGGAATTTCTCTGAGGGTTATTCCATAAAGGGATTGGCCAAGAAGCCTTATTCTTTCCTTCGTTTGAATTTATACCGGTTATAGGTATAGCTAGTGTTGGTATAGATGTTAAATAAAGGAATGTCCACCCCGATAAAGGCTCCCAAGCGATACTTAGCACTTGGGTCTACTCGCACCTCATCTTGGCTAATTTTTCGTAAGGAAGCACTGCGTTGAAAACCAATTCCGGCGGATATAGGAACATCTGGGAAACCCAGTATGAGGTGAATGCCGGGGGCAAATACATTTTCGAAAGAGGCAGCAGCAGGAAGAGAAACGAACTGGTTATTATCATTCAGGCGGAACAAGGTGACTGCTCCTAGGTCTAGGGCGGAAAGAAACAAAGAAAGAGAAGCTCCATTCTCCCTTCGGTTTTTCCACAGACGCGTACTAGCTGCTACGCCAATGGGGGCAGTAAAAAGCATCACCTCATTTCTGAAACCCAATTTGGAAAGAGAGGGCGTTTCCCACCCAAAGGAAGGCCCTACAAATGCATTGATAGAGAGGTTCAGGGGAGATTCTCGTTTGATACGTGAACTACCCGAAGGGAGGGCAAATCGCTCGATAATTTCAGCAACATCTTCCGCATCATCTGTAGTGAGGACCGTGGATACAAATGTCCCATAGTAAAATATCTTCTCTGCCGTACGGTAGTACTTACTACCTTCAGCATCAAAGTTCCCCTCTTCCAGGGTTTGTGCAAGCTCTCCAAAGATTTTACTCAGGTCCATAAAGGCTAAGCCCAGAAAATACGCTTGGTCTTGAAAGTTGCGGGAAAGTACGGTATCCTTATTGGCTTGGAATGCCAACTTCATGTGATTGAAGAAATTCACTGCATAAGGGGAGGCCCGCTCCATAGTTTGGGTGAAATTAGCCAGTTCTGTGAGCTCCGGGATCAAGGGCTGAGAAAGACTATCACTTTTGATCTCAATTCCTGCGAGGAAATGGATCAAGTCATTGAACCCCCTAATGGTATTGTGAACCAGCCTAGAAAAGTCCGTTTCTCTGTCAAATATCAGCGTATTTTCTGAAGAAGACATTCCCAAACCAGACTGTAGAAAACTTCCCAAGGCAATTTCCTGCTGAACAGAAAGGGGGCTGGGATCTAAAAGCAAGTCGTCAAAAGATGACATCATGAGGTCTTGGAGCACAACTTCAGACGGTACAGAATCTAGTTGTAGACTATCCTTCTTAATTTGGAAGCTAATCGGGCTAACTCGTTCGTACAGAAGCCCAAGAAATAGCCTCCTTAGAACGGGATCTGTCTTTAAGCTCCTAAGGGCGTCGGGACCTACCCATACATCCAAACCATTATGAGACCGGAAAGCTTCAGAAAGGATACCCACCAAGTTGAGACCTGTAGCAAGATTTGGGTTTACCTCTTCCCAAGCATCCAGGTGGGTATATTCATAAATCGCCTCTGCGGGGTTCTGATCTGCGGCGATCTGAAAGCCCCAAAACAAGGTTTTAAATGCCAAAAAATCTTGAGGCCCCATTCCCAAATCCTGTTGAATTGTAGGATCTGAAATAAGGTTGTCTACATGGAATAGCATGCTGTCAATATCTGTGTTGAAGGCACCTCCTATCATCTTAATCCTCCCGGAATATAGGTATGTGTCTATATAGGTCAGCATGGTAAAGGTCTGAGGGAACAGCCTGCGAAGGATGGGCTCTCTCTCTAGTTGGTTTCGAAAACGCTCCAGAAAGGCTACGTGGATTTCTTCTTTGAACCGTTTTGCTAAAAACCTACCCACACCGTCTATAGAGGTTGTTGCGGTAGATTGGCTACGATTAGGTGGGGGAGGGGCCCCTACACCTGGCAATACATCTAGAAGGGATTCTGGAGCGGCATCTGGCATCCCTGGCCCATCAAAAAATGGGTTGATGAATTCATTTGCTTCGAAGTAATCCTTGATCCGAGGAAATTGGAGCCTCATCCCAGGTTGGGCGTCTTCTTCCGCTACCACATATTTGGAAAGGATATTTTCCACTGCAGCAAAGGCTTCTTCATCTTCTAATTTAAATAGAGGGTCGCCCGTTTCCGTGTCTACTTCTGAGAAAAACCGTAAAGTTAATGCATCCTCAAATACAGGAAAGCGAGTACGGATAGAAGATTCCTGAGCACTAAGGGTAAGTGGGAATAGTAAGAGGAAGGAGAGGAAAGAATGCAGTAGATTGTCGGACATGGGGAAAAAAAGTATTTGGGTAATGGAGGAAGAAAATTAAGGAAATAATTAGAGATGGATTAGCCGATGGAAATGGGTATGGAAAACTGAATGACAGGATAGGGATTGGGGAAGGAGGATACAACCATGTTTTGAGTATTCTCTTTCAAGATCTTTTTCAGCGTATCGGGGTCGCGAGAAGAGGAAAGGCTGTGCACCAGGGCAACAAATCCTGTAGCAATAGGGGTAGCGAAAGAGCTCCCTTCTGGCTTGGGAAAACTTTCTCTCATGGTCTCATCCAGAAAATCAAGTGGTAACAACTCCGCACTGGGGGTAAAAAGAAATTCTTGGGGTAAAAACGGTGAAGATATCCCCCCTTCAAAGGTTCGGGCATCGATGGCCCCCACCCCGATACAGGAGGAGGACCCACCAGGGAATCGTATATTTTGAGGGTCATTTCCGATAGAGGCTACCCAGACGATGTTGTTCTGCCTTGCCCGCGATATACATGATTCAAACCCCTTTCTCTGGTAAATCTCTTGGTTCATAGAAAACGATAGGGAAATAATGTCGATTTCCTTGGAAATACACCAATCTACAGCTCGGTCCAGTACCTCTTTTCGTATGCCAAAATTCCTTCCTTTAACGATTTTTACTATGTGTAAGTCGCAGTCATATGCAGCCCCAATAAAGGGCGGTTTATCCGCAGCAAGCAATCCCGCGCAATACGTTCCATGTCCGTCTAGATCGGGAACTTTGTCGATTCCTTCTGCGGCTGAAGGAGGTTTTCTCATTCGGGCATTGAAACATTTGTCATTCTTTATTCGATCTTTCAAAAAAGCATTTTGCGCATCTACTCCGGTATCCAAAATGGCTACCTTTACTTTTTTTCTTGGGGTTTCAGCAGACTCGTACAAATCCCATAGGATCGGAAGCCCCATATCTCGAATTTTTTCGGGCAGACGGTCTGCTTTTTCAATGACATTAGAGTTTCGTATAGAGAACCTCCAACTATTTGGAGAATAGGAGGTGGCTATTTTTGTACCTCCAGCCCAGATGAATTTATCCTTCGCAATTTCATACCATTCATCAACTCCTTTATGGGACTCACCCTTTACCTTTCGGAGGAAGTTGGTGATCCGATTCTTGCGGAGCAAGCTTACCTTGGGTGAAGAAGTACTTGGAAAGCCTTCCCTGACAAATAGGTTTTTTTTGAGAATGATGCGTTTCATAAGTTATCCATCTATCCATTCACTGTTTTCCTCATTCCGTTTGGGCTTGGCACCTGCATGACGGATATTGACAAAGCGTTTGAGCAAATCAAACCAGAAAGGGGCTCCTAAGGATATAGCAAGTCCGAAAATGAGTAATCCTAGGAAATGAATAAAAATAGTAGCAATGTTTGCCCCTTCCCACTTGCGTAGGGTTTCATCTGTCCACCCAATTCCCAATAAAGCAGAGTGCTTATTCACCGCTCGAATGTGTTGCCCCAATTCTTCCCCATAGGTATAGAGTTTGTTCACGGTGGTATCCCGTAGCATTTGGCTTTTTACAAACTTCAAAGTCTGCTGAACGAGGCTTTTCTTAAGGCTGTCTGGTGAGGTATTTTGCCCTTCTACTTCCTTATCCAAGTGTTTTGTAAGTGTGTATTCAAGGGAATCTATCTGAATTTGTTGCTTTCGATAGGCTGATTCCAAGGTTTCAAGCTGTTTGGCAAAATCCATTCGAAATACGGTATCCGAGTCCATTTTGGGGTCGAGGGCTATGCCTTCAGCGGCCGCCAGGATAACTCTTCGGGCATCCTGAGATTCATTGAGGTGTCGAGAAACTTCAAAGGGATTTACATTGAACATAATGCCGAACAATAGGCCGATAAAAAACAACCAACGTTGAGCTTCTCGCTTATACCATCCTTGAACTTGATCCATGGTTTCGTTAAACCAATTTTCTATCCCTGCTTGGAAAAGGGCTGAATTTCCCCCACTGTCTTTATAAATCTCTTCTAGAATTGTTCGAGTACGCGGCTCCAGGAGGTAATAATCATTGACATCTTGAGAAAGACTCAGCGTTTTGAAAGAACCCGAGTGAATGGCTTCCTCTCCCAAAACTTCGGTAAAAATTTTAGAGAAAAGACTACCGGGAATATAGGCCGTAAGGCTATCTATGGAATTCTTCCTACCCAGGCGCTCAAACCTAGGGTGGGCGAGGATCTTCTTGGCCAACTCATTCGACTCAACGCGCTGTTTTCTTACATTCTGCCAATAGTATTGCCCCCAGATATAAACATACACTAGGGAGAAGACCAAGAACACCCAGGAATGCCACCAAACTACTTCCCCATACCTGTCAAAAAAGGGTGCTAAAAAAGCAGGTGGAGAAATGAATTCCCCAGTCAATACTAACCCCAGTAGAGAGAGTGCTAAAAGGATATAAGCAATTAAGGTTTGGGACTTGCGGTAATGGCGGGGTTTGGTAGTACCCGTCATATTGTAGATTGCTTCCTGCAACATCTTCCCGCGGGAATTCCGGAAATTAGCGATGACTTCTTGAAAAGAGGTGGCTAATAGGCTGAACAACAGGAAAATAAACAGTAGTCCAATGACTACCTCAAGGATTTGAGAGTCAAACATACAATTGAATTAATACATTCAGGGGAAAAGAAAAGGCGAGCTTGTATGGAAACTGCTAACAAAAACATAGCAGGTGGTAAATAATTGCTAAACAGGATAATACCCTATATTAACAAATATAGGGTATTATCCGATATGTCCAAGGAAAAGCTAATAGAGGTCATAGAGAGACCAGTTAGCTGTCAAAAGCTTTTCTCCCTGTTAGCTTTCCGCCTCCAGCCTATTAGGAGTACCTCAACCACTTGAAAAGCTCTTTAAAGCTTGGCTTTTTTCCATACATAAGAATCCCAACGCGGTATATTTTTGCCGCAAACCAGATACACCCCCAAATAGTCAAGGCAAGCAACCCGAGGGAAAGAATCACCTCATACCAGGGAACTTCTGTAATCCCAATTCTACCCATCATCACAATGGGAGAAAAGAAGGGAAAAATGGATCCAAAGACCGCTAGACCCGAATTGGGATTTTGGATTACTGGGATCATGATGGTAAAAGGAATCACCAGTAACATCATAATAGGGGTAGTAAACTGCGAAGCGTCCTGAATATTATCTACTGCTGCTCCTGCTGCGGCCATGAGGGAACCATATAGTAAGAACCCCCCCACAAAGTATAGAGGAAATAGCCATAAAATACTCCATTTGAATGAATAAACAGCCAAGAGCATATCATCCATGGCATTCTTAGCTTCTTCAGGCGCTTGTTCAGTAGCAGCCTGAATTTGTGCTAGGTCCACCTCAGTTGGTCCCATAAAACTTCCCGCGACTAGGGAAAAGGCAAAAAAGGAAATGGCAGAGATAGAAATGAGCAGTAGGAATTGGGTGAGGCCAGCGGCTCCTAAGGCAAGTATTTTTCCCATCATAAACTGAAAGGGCTTTACCGAGGAAACAATTATTTCCACGATCCTGTTGGTTTTTTCCTCAATGACCCCTTGCATGAGCATAGAACCAAAAATGATGAGCATCATATACATAAGGAAGCCCATCACATATCCTGCTGCACTGGCCAAAAAGGAATTGGACTCCTTTCCATCTTTGATGGTTCGGCTGCTTAGCGAGAAATCTAATTCGTCTAACTCTTCTTGGGCTAGTCCTGCCTGTTCCAATTTATAGTCTTCAATGATTTTTCGAAGGTTTCTCTCTACAGACTCCGAAAGTCCTAAATTTATATTGTCTGTACTATGGAACCTGTACAACAATTTGGGATTGACTGCATCAATCTGCTCTTGGGTAGGTAGCTCCAAGACGGCGATCTTATTCGCTTTCCGGCTCATCAGCTCATTCAAAGTGCTATCTTCGACCCATTCATAGATAATGTTCTCATTCTTTGAGGTAAGTTGTTGGAACATTGCTGGGCTATCCTCTCCAGGGATGAGAAACGTGTATGATTCTTCTTCGGAAAACATAAAAGCGGCAATCTGTATTCCGAAGATGATAACCATGATGAGTGGGATGAGCAATATCCCTAGCCAAAAGCTCTTTTTACTAACTATATTGAGGTACTCTCTTCTAAAGATCGTATATATCATGATTTAGGTAGGTTTTGATAGGATTAGTTTTGTGCTATATATATTACTTCTACGCTGACACTACTATACTACTAACTTTCCTTACTCACGAGTTCAATGAAAATTTCATTCAGACGGGGTAAGTGTTTGTTAAATCCATGAATCTCAATCGGTAGATCCGCTAATTTATGGTGGAGTTCTTTAGTGGAGAGCCCATTTTGCATCCGTAGATCGGCTTTTCCATTCCCAGTATGTTCTAAGGTAACGCCGTTGAGCTGGTTTAACGCCGTTGAGGCCCCTGAATACTCTAGGTGATACAGCTCCTTTTGAAACTGCTTTCGCACCCTGTAGATTTCATCTTCTAGCATAAGCTCACCTTTGTTGATTAAGGCGATGAAGTCGCACAACTCTTCTACCTGTTCCATGCGGTGGGTGGAGAAGATAATGGTCGTCCCTTCATCCTTCATCCGGTGGATTTCTTCCTCCATGACTTTTGTATTGACCGGGTCGAGTCCAGAGAAAGGTTCGTCAAGGATAAGCAACTTGGGTTTATGTGCCATAGTGGCGATAAATTGAACCTTTTGCTGCATCCCTTTCGATAATTCATTGGCTTTTTTGTTGCGCCACTCTTTCAAGCCCAGTTTCTCCAGCCACTCACTTGCGAGTTTCTTGGCTTGTGCATGGCTTTGCCCTCTGAGTTCTAATAAATAGGTAATTTGATCTTTTACCTTCATCTTTTTGTATAACCCTCGCTCTTCAGGCATGTAGCCCATTTCCTGGGTATGAGTTCTATCCCAGGGCTTACCATCGAAAAGGATGGTCCCTTCATCAGGGATGGTTATTCCTGTGATCATGCGGATCAGCGAAGTCTTGCCTGCTCCATTCGGTCCTAATAAGCCATATATCTGCCCTTTGGGAATGGATAGGCTCACGTTGTTTACGGCTATGTGTTTGTCATAGCGTTTGGTGAGTCCATTGAGTTGTAAAAAAATGTCCATGTAAACGTAAATATATCTTTTGGAGTAAGTTTTGGGGAGTAGGTAATAAGTATTAAGTAATAGGATTCAGGTATTAGGTTTAAAGTAGTAAGTGTTGGGTTAAAGGAATTTATCAGTATAATGATAGGTTAAGTAGGTTTCAGGTTGGAATCTTTGCCTATTTAACTGTTAAAACTATTTTTCCGATGTTTTGATTTGATTCCATTCGTTTGTGTGCTTTTTCCACTTGATCCCAAGGTAGGATGGAATCGATTATAGGTTTTATTTCACCTGTTTCTAGTTTTTCTTTTGAATAGGCATAGAATGCTTTGCTAAGCTGGATTTTGTAGGCTAGATCCCGCGCTCTAAGGGTGCTTCCCATGAGTTTGAGCCGCTTTCGCAGTACCTTTCCAAGGTCTAATTCTGTAGCAGTACTCCCCCCCATCAGTGCTAGAATCACCAATCTTCCATCATATGAGAGACTTTCCACATTTTGGGATAAATACGATGCTGCCAAGAAGTCTACCACTACGTCAACTCCTTGATTTTGCGTAAATTCTGCGATTTTCTGAGAGAAGTCTTCCTGCTTATAGTCTATGGTCTTACTCGCCCCTAATTCTAAACAAGTTGCATGTTTCGCCTTGGAAGCGGTTACAAATACTTCGGCTCCTATACTTTTTGCCAGTTGTATGGCAGCTGTTCCCACCCCACTTGCTCCTGCATGGATTAGGACCTGCTCCTCTTGTTTAAGCTGGGCCAACCAGAAAAGGGCCTGATAAGCGGTGAGGAATACTTCAGGGATTGCAGCAGCCTCTTGGAAGTCCAATGACTTAGGGATTTCCATGGCCATGTCTTCATGTACACAAGCATATTCTGCATAGCCTCCTCCTGCTAGTAACGCCATCACTCGATCTCCTTCTTTCCACTGCTGTACCTGATTACCTACTTTTACAACTTCTCCTGCCATTTCTAATCCCAAGATAGGGCTGGCTCCAGTGGGGGGAGGATAAAATCCTCTTCGCTGCAAGGTGTCTGCTCGGTTTAACGCGGTGGCTTTAACATGGACCAGAATCTCCTTTTCGGAGGGATTGGGAGTGGGAAAATTGCCTATGTATAAATTGGAAGGATCCCCTGGTTGGTCGAATAAAATGGCATTCATACGGGATAAAGATACCATTTATCTGCTAGGGGTTAAAAAAAAGGCAAGTCCTTGTCGGACTTGCCAGCCTAAAAAACACACCCTAATGGATAAAAGGAGGTAAAACACACCCGGCATCACATACATTTCACCTTATACCCTAATGTTCATTCTCCCTCTTTTGCGTGATCTACCTCCTCTATTCATATACATAAGGAATGAGAGGAATTTTTGTACTGAAAGAGAAAACATTTTCTACATTATTTCTTATGAAACTAGCCTAGGGTAACTAGAACCCACAGATAGAGCGAATGGCCAAAATCTCCCTTGGGAGGGGAGGGCGTACCCTGTGAATGGCAAACGAGGAGATGGTCTCTGGATTTACCTGTGAACCCTGAAGTTCAACATCTGCCCACTGCCATGCACTTTCAAGCTGCTTTTCGATTTCTCCAAGTTCTTCTTGCTTATTTTGGGCGATTAAGCTTTCTCTCAAGCCATTTAAGGCCCAGCCATTTTTTGGGAAAATGGCTAAATCTTCCCGATAGACCTTCTCTGCCTGTGAAAAGGATTTGGCACCTAATAAGGCCGCTCCTAACTCATGACGAACCGAAAAGAACCAATCTGGAGGCTCCTGGTAACTCAATTGGTCTTCAATGGCTACAGCCTCCTCAAGTAGTTTGATGGCTTGAGCTGACTTACCTGAGGAGAGAAGTATCTTACTCTCCAATACCCTTGACGCTATGTCTAATAACTCTCCAACGGAATTGATATCCCAAATGGTGAGTTGACGGACCAAGGTATCTGCAGTTAGGACCTTTAATGCCTCCAGCTCTTGGCTGGCCTCCCGAAGTTCGCCTTTTCCACTGTGGGCCATTCCCCTTGCGTAATGCCAGATCGCCCTGGGGTATAGAAGGTTTTCTTTGGGTTCATCATAGGTGAGAATATGGTCCCATTGGGCAAATTTCACTAAGACATATAGGGGAATGATCCAGTAGTGTTGAAGGGTACTGAGTTCTGGGTTTTCCATCAATTCTTGGTTGATGTTGCGAGCGATCATATAGGATGCGTTCACCGCCTTTTCCCCCTGTCCTTCAAGTGCTGCACATGCAGCCAGGAAGTGGATATTATGGGGATAGTACACCATAGGGTAAATTCCCTGGGCATTGCAGGCAACTATGTATAAGCTGTCTACTTCGACAGCTTGCTCATTGGCGAGGGTTCCCTGGTGGTAATTTCCTGTCCGGATAAACGTATGGGAAGGCATATGTACCAAGTGTCCAGAACCCGGAACGAGAGAAGCGAGTTTTTGAGCACTTTCTAGGCCTTTTTCTGGTTCTTTTGAGGCTTCTGTTGCGTGGATGTAGAGGTGGTGGGCACCTGGATGGGATGGGTCCCTGGAAATGATGGTTTCTAAGAGTTCCAAAATTTCAGGCGTCCAGGGTTTGGGACTTCCTGTGCGTTCCCACAAGTCCCAGGGATGTACGTCCATGATGGACTCCGCGAGTAGTAGCTGAACAAAATCATTGGCGGGAAAGGATTGGGCCACCGAACGCATATGAGCAGAATAGGTGGAATCTACAGGAGCTCGATTGGCTACCTCTGTTTCTGGGTATCTACTGGTGAGGGCCTCAATTGCCGCCTTTTCCCAAGATTGGATGCTTTGTGTTTGTGCCAGTTCCCAAGCTTTTTGAGAAGCCTCATACGCTTCCTCTATTACAGAAGGGTCCATTGCAGAATTGTAATTTGGCCCCAGTACATAGGCATGACCCCAGTAGGCCATAGCACAATTCGGATCGAGCCGTTGTGCTTCTTTGAAGGCCCTAGCTGCTTCATCGTGATTGAAGCCAAAGGTGAGATTTATTCCCTGGTCAAAGAACTTCTGGGCCCAAGGGTTATCTGTGGAAATAGGAATTGAATAAGCCCCCAGGTTATCGAATAGTGGGGCTTCAAATTGGGGCTCCTCTTGAACTTTTTTTAAACAACTGCTAAAAAGTAAGGGGACCCATAATAGGATTAGTGGGGTTTTAGAATTCATGATAGTATGTATAAGAACAAGATATGAAAGGTAAAGACAGGGGAGAACGGCTAGGGGTTGGAATATAAACTAACTTTATGATAGGGGCAGTATTTGGCCAGTTT
>JBCCTX010000089.1:0-22813 GCA_039197765.1 Bacteroidota bacterium | reverse complement strand
GAGCAAGTCGTTTTCCACCCAATTGTAGAAATCCTCATAGTAGTAGGAATTTTGCTTGCAAACTTCCCAGGCTTCTCTATAGGCCTTTTTTGAAAAACTGTAGCTTATGCCTGCTTCCCATTTCCTCCAGACTCGCTCTTCTAGCATATCATTCTCCCATAAGTCGTACTCTTCACTGCACAAATCAAAGTATAGCTTCATATTCTTTAGGACCTCCTGTCTTTCAGCTTCAGGAAGGGATTCGTAAGAAAAGGTTTCACTCGCAATATCGGGTGGAAACTCCTGCATGATATCGTGAAACCTTCGCGTATAATCTGCAAAAAAGCTTGCTTTCATTTGCTTTTCGAGCAAATTCATTTGTCGATTATTTGAATAGAGGGCTACCAGGATTCCCAGACTTGTGACAGCCAATACTGCAGCCTGTACCCATTGTGCAGATTTCATACAGCAGGTTCAATATGAGGGTTTCAAATTGGGCAAAAGTTATGTAATACACAGAGTGGGCTATGATTTTTATAATCTAGCCTAACCATATCCTACTAGGTGGAGAACGGTACCTCTTACAGAATGTAAAAAGAAATCACTTACATAACAATAGCTTCCAGATAGCGGGGCTTGAGGGGCTTATTGAGATATTTTTTCACATACCTACTACTTGCTGCCCGGTCAATATCTTTGGGACTGATAGAAGAGGAAAGCATGATGATCTTGCACTTCAACCGTACGTGTTCAGGAAATTTTTCAAAATCCTCTAAGAATTGGAACCCATCCATAATGGGCATATTGATATCCAGAAAAACGATTTCTGGAAGTTCACCTTCGTCCTTTTCATGAGAGGACAAATACTCTAGGGCTTCTTGGCCAGTCTGAAATTTGAGAATATTATCAGCAAAGTTTGTCGCTTCAATAATCTTTTCATTGATGATGTTATCTATCTCATTATCATCAACAAGCATTACGCGATTATAGGTGGCCATAAGTATCTCGTATATATATTAAACTATATAACAATAATCGTGCACATTCTATATATAGAATAAAAAAAACCCGGTTTTAGTATATTATTGGCTATAAAATCAAAAAAAATAGGGGATCTTATAAGCAAGAAAAACAAGGAATCATTCATCCATTAGAAGGGAAGGTCATCAGAGTCCGGCATATTGGTAACGTCCATAGCCTCAGGAGGAACGGGAGGAGGAGGCATTTGTCCAGGCGAGGCTACCTGCTCTGAAACTGGAGAAATACGCCAAGCTTCAAGTGTATTAAAGTACTTTACGTCTCCTTGTGGGGAAGTCCATTTCCTACCTCTCAGGTTGAATTCAACTTGAATCATAGCACCTTGCGACATAGGTTCTATAAGTCCACATCTATCCTGAGTGAGCTGAAAGGAAATAAATTGTGGGTATAGAGGATTATCGGCATATTCAACTACAAATTCTCTGACCTTAAAGGTATCGGAGACCTGCTTGATATCAAATTTTTCAATAAGTTTTCCCTGGATTTGCATAGCGATCTATTTACTTTGTTGCGTGTCATTTAGGGTTGGGTTGTAGAACGGAGTTCTTTCCTTGAATGATAGGCAGCTTCCTATCCTGCAATAGGGGCAATTTTTTTCGGATTACCTCTGACTATTCAATCAACAGCTTAGCCCAAAGCCCTAAAAAACACTTTCCTCCTTAAAGGTAAGAAACTCGGTGAAATTATCTCAATTTCCCGAAGTATCTGAAGGAAATTCCTCCCAATTACCTTTGATTAATTGTTCAATTTTCATCTCAGCCTCATCGAGATATGCATGGGATTGCTTGATACGTTCCAATCCTTCTTGCATCACATCAAGCTGTTCATCAAAGGTCCCCGAGCCTTTTTGCAGGATTTCTACTAAGCTTCGAATTTTCTCTAAATTCTTTTCAAAAGAAAATGATTCTGCCTCCATATAAATCGATTTTTCATTAAATACGCAAGGTATCCCCTTACCCCTTACCCCAATTACTCCTCAGTCTTCACCTCTTCTACCCGGGATACAATCCGACTATCTGCAAATACTGTTTCCAATTGATCTGCTTGGGATAAATCCATTCCACTTTTCAGGATTTTTCCTTCCTTGAGGGTTATTGTATAGCCCCTTTGCAAGATACGCTGGGTATCAAGCCCCTCCAATTGGGTACTCAACAGTTCGAGTGTATGCCGGTAGTGGTTTAATCGCTCCCGCCCTGCTGAGGCAATCCTGTGAGAATAGTCGTCCAAAATTTGGCGTTTAATATCCAAGGCGTGCTGAAGGGTATGATGAATTTGGCTTTTCAAAGCTACAAGCTTTTCCTTCAATGCCTGTTGGTCCGGTACAGCCCGCTCCGCAGCTGCTGTAGGCGTTGAGGCCCGAAAGTCCGCGACAAAGTCTGCAATGGTAAAATCTGACTCATGTCCTATACCCGTTATTACAGGAATTTGAGAATCAGCAATTGCACGAGCTACAGATTCTTCATTGAAGTTCCATAAATCCTCCATGGAGCCCCCTCCCCTACCTAAGATGATCACCTCTGCGGCTGATGATTGAGCTAAATGTAGAGAATTCACGATAGACTCTTCTCCACCATGTCCTTGTACAGTAGTAGGATAAAGCTGTATATGAAGCCCTGGAAACCGTCGGGAAAGGGTACGGATAATGTCTCTAATGGCGGCGCCCGTAGGGGAAGTTATTACTGCTATTTTGGAAGGATAAGGGGGAATAGAACGCTTGCGATGGGGGTCGAACAACCCCTCTTCCCTAAGCCGGTTGCGTATCTTTATAAATTGCTCAAATAAATCTCCTTTCCCCGTCTTCCGAACCTTTCGAACCATCAACTGATAGTTACCTCTAGGGGCGTAGACGGAGATACTCCCTGTAGCTATGATTTGCTCTCCCACCTCCATTTTCTCCGATCTTAACGCATAGGTTTTGAAAAGAACTGAAGAGATCTGTGCGCCTGCATCTTTTAGGGTAAAATATACATGTCCTGACCTATGGTATGTAAGATTGGCTACCTCTCCCTGTACTTCAACCTCTTGCAAGATCGGGTCATCCTCTAAGGTAGCCTTTATGTAAGCCGTCAGTTGGCTTACTTCCAGAATGTTTTGGGTTGAATTCATAAATACAGCAAGGAAAATACGAATTATTCTTTGATCAACTTTCCAGTAGCGTGGTAGCTATGCCCATCGGCATACACTTTGAGGGTGTAGAGGTAAGTACCAGCAGCTACAGGGTTTCCCGCCCGGTCCCTTCCTGACCAATAGAGTTCGTGAAATCCTGGATTCATCAGCCCAGAAAATACCGGGGCAACTTCCTGACCCAACAAATTGTAAACGCGTAGATCTACAGTTAGTTGCTGTCCATTCGTATCATCAGATAGAGTGAAAGGGATAAGACTTCCCTCCTTGAAGGGGTTAGGATAGGCCTCACCCAAGGAAATTTTGGAAGGTCTCAGATTGGCATCTACAAAGGCTTGGTCCCCATACACAACGCGGAAATTGCGATTAGCCTTTCCAGAATTTGAAACCATACGAGTAACCTTATTCATATTTACAGTTCTCTCCGTATCGAGTTCATACAAAATTAGCTCATAGGGTCCATTTCCAAAGGTGCTATTATCCCAAGTAATTTCAACGTTCTGCGTTGTCGAACTAGCGGATAGGGTAAATTCCCATACATATCCTGAAGAAGTGGGAACATAGTCTGTTGAAAAGTAGGGATAAAAATACTCTGGATGCTCAAACGTCACATCAAAATAGCTCGTATTACGACCGGTAAACCTTGGGGCTCGCATACGATCAAATATATCTCTACTCTCATCGGCATTTCGGTTCATACCAAATTCTGCATAGGCTTTTTCTCCCACTTGATTCGAGATTTCTAATTCCACTCCCCAATTGGCAAAGTGAATGGGATTGCGTTCCTCTTTCCTCAATTCTGAATGCCCCCCCAGACGCAATTGGATGGAATTATCCTTCCAGATGGGAATTTCTAAATCTAAACTTGCGGAGTGGGAAAAGAGTAACCCCCCACTAAATTCTCGGATGACTACATCATTCCCTACTAAGGGTTGACCTACAAATACCCCTATGGGGTCCAGTTGTTGCTCAATATCTGGATACGTCTCTTTATTATGCTCTAGAACATCTGCCCAACTGATTCGAAAGTTATAGGGGTTTCCAATTTGATTCCATCCTTGTTGCAGGGGAATCACAAAGGGATTATCCTGGGTTACCTGCACAGTAGTACCTTCTCCAGGCCCAAAATTTAAGAAACTGGGAGGAGCACTACGGAAGATAATCCAAAAGGACTTTCCTACCTCAAATTGGGTAAAAGCGCTACCTTCTTGCTGGTACTCCACATACTCACCATCGATGGTACTAAATAAACGCCATTGGGTATCGTCATAGGTATCCAATGCTTCGAGGACAGAAGTAATTTCAGGATTCTCCAATTCCAAAGGAACGGTAATCATCTGGTAGGATCTCTCCTGGTCTCCCGCAGTGATTCCCCTTGCGGTAAAATTGGTTGCAGGAGAAGCATCAGGGAACTTAATGTAGGTATAAAAGGTCTCTGTACGTACCTCCTTAGAGGTGAACCTTCCAATCACGTCAAAGAAATATTCTATCCCTATCATTTTACCTGAGGCATCGATCCCGTCTAAGCCTACCGTATTGGATATATCAAAGGTATATCGATCACCCGTTCTGGGTAACTCCATGGAAAAATAAGTCTCTTCTTTCTGAGAAATTGGTTTATACTTCACCTCTACTTCTCTTACTCTCCCCCTGTCTCTAGGTTCGATTTCCACCCAAGCTGATTCGGGGGCTCCATCCCAGGTAAAGAAGGGGGGAATGAAGGTACTGGTAGGAACCCCTGGTTCAGGTGCACTAAATGTAAATGTTTCATCTGCAAATACAAAGGGGCCTCCTTCATGGTTTGCTCCGACAACCTGAATTCCCCAGCGATAGGTGCCTGTAGATATTTGAGAAACCGCGTATTGATTGAAATGTCCTACATTTCCCAATTCAATTACCCTGCGAATGGCGAGATCAGGTTCTGTACTTACTTCCGAAAGTGGATTAACCTGTAGGGTAGCCGAGTCTACATTTTCCAAAATCAGGTTATAGGTTAATCCATCTCTAATGGTAGAGTCTACTTCTGGGGGTAACTCCCATTGGAGGGTCACAAAAACATTCTCATCTTCCGCAGTGAGATTATTAACCACAGGGGGATTAGGTGGACTATTGGTTCGGACATTTTCAAAGACCCTCAATATGGTTTCCCCACTTTCTGTAATCCCCGACATAAATATGTCTAGCTTCCCATCGGGTCGTCCGATTTCTCCCCACTTACTGCTACTCTCCCCTATTCGGATCAGTTTTGAGGTGGAACGTAAGTCTTGCCCAAATTGATTAGAAAGTGACTGGGTATTAGGTGCCACCTGTGCCTCAAACTCTCCATCTTCATTGGTCCCGGTAATCAATAGGTCCCGGAATCCATCAAAATTATAATCTCCAAGTGAAACTTCTCCATTACTCACGCGGGTAGGTAGGGTACTAGGCTGATACAATCCACTTTCAGGGTTGAATACAAAGAGCGCACCAGAGGTCCGGTCTAAAAAGTCCGTTCCAGTGAGCAATAAGTCTAAATATCCATCATTGTTTACATCCTCCCAATCCACACTCGTATCATAGGCACGAAACTGAATATTTACCCCTACATTTTGGAAGCTGTATTCTACCGTTACCTCGTTGAATGAATTTTGAAACACATTTGTAACAGGAGACCCATCGACACTCAACCCTGTAATGATAAAATCAAGATTTGAGTCGCGGTTATAATCGCCCCATGCAACACTTCCTTGATCGACACCCCCAAATTGTTGGAACAAGTCAAAGCGCCTTTCCCCATCATTGGTATATATTGCAGCTACTTTTTCATCTCCTGTATTCCCAGAAATTAACAAATCGGGAAAACCGTCCCGATTATAATCTCCCCATGCGACACTGGAATTAGTAAGCTGTGGTAAATCTGCAGAGGCCAATGTATCAACCTCAAACCTTGCTTCTTCCCCATTATTGTAGATTCGGGTACTTGGCATCCCATCCGCGTCTTCTCCTGTGACAATTAAGTCCAAATCGCCATCTAGGTCATAATCTCCCCAAGCAGCCTGCCCCTCTGTCACCCCAATAATGAGGTCGGAAAAAGGAGATAGGGTAAACTTATTACCAAGGCTAACAGAATACAAGTATAAATTGGCTTCTTTTACTCCGTTATCAGAAATCCCTGTAACGAATAAATCCAAGTCTTCATCATTATCTACGTCTCCTAGGATTAAATCCCCTCTCGAAAGGGGAACAGGGGGTTCTGAAAATACTGTATTGGTAACTTCCTCAAAACTAGGGATCTCCAGGGTAATGGAAGAGGAAGAAAACTCAGATCCCTCAAAGGATTGGTCAACGGACTGGACACTCCACTTATAACTTCCTTCAGGAATTCCTTTTATGGTCCATTCGGTAGCCTGGTTTAGGTTTCCGATTCTCACTACTCTCCTGATTCCCGACAAGGTATCAGACAAAGGGGAAACAATAAGGTTATTCAAAGAAGACGAGCTAAAAACGAGGTTATAGGTATAGCCTTTCGTGACATCGAGGGAATCTGGAGGAGACCATTCCAAGACAAGGTCAAAGGTAGATGCAGAGGCTGGTATAGCTTCCTTGACGGACAATTCAATGGGAGGGGCAGGAGGGATAGATACCCCGGTATTATTCTGATAAACTCTCAATACCCTAGCAGAATCGGAGCCAGCTTCTCTTCCACTTACAAACAAATCTAACAGACCATCTCGGTCATAATCTGCCCATGATAAGGATACATTTTCATTGGTAGCCTTTAAAATGCTGTTTGCAAGGTCATCTGGGATATACCTCTGCTGCAAGGGGTCAAAAGAATACAGTGCGGTGATTCGGTTATTGGGATTTGCCCCTGATCTACCCGATAATACAATATCCAGGAAGTTATCCTGGTTGTAGTCTCCCCATCGAGCTTCGCCATCTGCAATTCCAGGAAGGTTGAATCCCGCATCAGTGAATCGCGTTTCCCCTTCAACAACCCCCAAATTGGTGTAGACACGGGTATGTACATCTCCAAACACGTCCTCTCCTGTAATTAAAATATCCAGGTCAGCATCGTTGTCCCAGTCCCCCCATTCTACACTTCCCATATGGAGTTGCAAAACCGAATCCTCCAAGGATTCCAAAGAATTCAAAAATCTCTCAGGATTTCCTCCTGAGCAGCCTACACAATCGTTGAGGATGACCTGTGTCTTGATAACCCCAGTAGATCCTGTAACCAAAATATCTAAGTCTCCATCATTGTCTACATCTCCCCATTTGGCGTCGCTGTTTGCGAGTCCAGCTGCGAGAATTCGGGCATTGCTATCGAAAAATTTTCCATTTTGGCCCCTTAGGTTTCTGAAGGCTGCAGTAGTTTGGAGAATCTGAACTGTCTGCCCAACCAGTAAAAGGTCCAGGTATCCATCGTTATCAAAATCTCCCCAATCTAGGCTCCCGTTCCGCAAATCTGCAAACTTTGCTACTTCCTCAGGGACCAATTGAAGGGTACGCCCTTCCCCATCGGGAACGTTTTGGTATAAAAGGGTACGGCTATTCAGTCCATCAAACCCTGCAATAGCAGCATCTAGGAAGCCATCATTGTTAAAATCTCCCCAAGCCACTGAACTTTCAGTTAAGCCAGGAAGATCAATTCCAGTGTCTTCATATCGAGATTGACCAACGTTGCGATAAACTTTCGTTACAAAACCTGAATCGGTAGCCCCTGAAACCAAGATATCGAGGTTGTTATCATTGTCAAAGTCGCCCATATCCACATCTCCATCTGTAACTCCCAGTACATCTACGGGCAATACATTATTGGTAACTTCAATAAACCTTGCAGGGATAAACTGGAAA
Organism: Bacteroidota bacterium; assembly: GCA_039197765.1. GTDB lineage: Bacteria > Bacteroidota > Bacteroidia > J057 > J057 > JBCCTX01. Next base: position 14,836 of record JBCCTX010000089.1, on the reverse strand, counting down.
GAATCAGCCATCTGAAAGGGAGAAGCTTCATATTCTTGGTCAATGGATTGCACACCCCAATAATATGCACCACCTGCTAGGTCTAACAATTCCAAGGAGGTTGCATGGCCCATATTTCCCGGGTGTACAATCTTGGGCTTACCAGAGGAAATATTGGCTTGAGCAGAAAGGATATCGTCCTTCCCAGGTGCTGTTCCTACAAAAACATTGAAGGTATATCCCTGAGCCTTAAGAGGAGAGGAAGGAGCCTCCCAGGAAAGGGTGACACGATCCAAGCCCTTTTCTATATCTAAGGAATTTACACCTGGGGCCAGGGGTAGAATATCGGCATTACCTTCTCTAATGTTGAAGAAAATGTCTATCAAGCCCAAACCAGGAGTTCCATTCCTCGATCCAGCAATAGCAAAATCTATCTTCCCATTATTGTCTACGTCCCCCCAAGCCACCTTAGCATTACTTCCTAAGGTGGGAAAAACAGCAGAGTTTATGGTGTCTAGCTCAAAACTAGCACCGATTCTATTTCGATAGAGGTTTACCCTTCCATTGTTCCCCTCCCCTTCTACAAGTCCAACAACTAGAATGTCTTGGTAGCCATCTTCATCAAAGTCGTTTAGCTCCAAATCACCTGCACGCATCCCTATTAGGGTATCTAAGGGAGTAAAACTCGTTCCCCCCTCATTCTTATACACGTGAAGGTATTTTTCGCCAGTATCATCTTCCCCCATAAATACCAGCTCGGGAAAGCCATCATTATCTAAGTCTCCCCAATCGGCATCACTGAAGGAAAGGTTGGGAAAAGGATCGTTGAGCACCTCTATTTTCTTATTTCCAAGGTTTTGATATAGAAGAGTCCGGGGCCCTGAGACGCTTTCTCCAGAGAGAAAAATATCCTTTAGCCCATCAGAATTAAAGTCAATCCACTTTACAACACCATCCCTAAGGGAGGGTAACCCCAGATTTACAGAACTGAATACATTCTCCCCCTGATTAAGGTATAATAGGGTACTTGGCTGATTGCTTTCATTCACCCCACATAGTAGCAGGTCGAAATCTCCATCATTATCTAAATCGCCCCAATCAATTGAAGAATGTCTAAGGCCTGGAATGGATGCTTGAATATCTATAAAGCCTCTGGTAGAATCATTTCGGTAAATTCTAGTAGTAAGCCCTTGAGCAGATTCTCCAGAAATGACAAAATCCAGAAATCCATCTTGGTCATAGTCAGCCCATGATGTGGTTCCAGCCTCTACCCGCACAATGGGCGTTTTGCTTTGGGAGAAATTCAAATTACCCGAATTAAGGCCTAGGTTTTCATATAAAATAGTGGTCCCGGCATTGACTACCGAGCCGGTTACCAGCAGATCGAGGTCATTGTCATTATCAAAATCTCCCCAAGATAAACTGGGGTCTGATACATCAACGAGTGTATCGCGCAGGCTAGCATCCGAAGAAATGTTTCGAAAAGCTGGCAAAACAAATTGGATAAATTGCTCTGGGGCAAATTCGGAGCCTTCAAAATCCGAGTCTATTGCCTGCACACTCCAGTAATAGGGTCCTGAAGGAAGTCCTTGAATAGTCCAGGTAGTATCCGTGATATCCCCCAATTTGATGATTTTCCTAAATCCATTGGAGATACCTGCCACTGGGGATTTCTCATTAATGGCACCAGGAACTGTCCCTATATACAGATTGTAGGTAAGGCCATCAACCCGACTGGGATCAAAGCTAGCAGGGGGAGACCAAGAAAAACGAAGCTCTTGCCCCAAAGGAGTGGCTACCAAAGATTCCGGGGCTTCAGGTCTACCATTTCCCGTAGACTCAAAGTTCCGATACAGAAAAAGTTCTAATCCACCGGCAGTGGATCTACCTGTCTGTGCCAAGTCTATTTTTCCATCTTTATCAAAATCCGCCCATGCCATGCTACTCCCTCCCCCTAGATTAACCAAAGAAGCAGAGTTTAAAGAATCCCATTCAAAAGCATTACCGTTTAAATTCCTAAAAAAGGAATTTAGTGGACCGCTGGCTGAATTTCCTGTAAGGGCAATGTCTGGAAAGCCATCATCGTTAAAATCTGCCCATTTTGCTTCCCCATCAATAACCCCATCTAACTGAGAAATGGATTGAAATTGGCTATTTTTTAAATTTTCCAAAATCCGTGTTCTCGGCTCGCCTGCTTCTTCTCCAGAAAGTAACAGGTCCAACCATCCGTCTTGGTTAAAATCCCCCCACTCAAGGCTGGCAGAAGTCATCCCTCCAAAGTCATCTTCTGTATCGAGGAATCCTTGACCCTCTTGATTCAACAGGGTCCTACCTATGACAGTACCATTAGATTGACGACCTGTTAAGGCTAAATCTATCCATCCATCTCGGTTTATATCTGCCCAACGAGCTGCACCGTCGCCTATTCCTATCAAATCAAAGGCCATCTCAAAGCCTAAATCATCAAGATTTTTATACACAAGCGTTTTGGGGACGCCTTGCCTATTGATACCTGTGACCAACAAGTCCGAGAATCCATCATTATCATAGTCTCCCCAATCAACACTTCCTCCTTTCAAGCCTTCTAAGCTTATGGGAGCTCCAAAGCCCCCCAACTGATTGGGGTAAATAAGGGTTACCACTCCTGTATCTGATTGCCCTGTCATAACTAGGTCAATCAAACTATCGTTGTTATAATCTCCCCAAGCAACTTCTCCAGTGTCTGCAGCTTGGATGCTAGTTGCGACAAGTTCAAATCCCGATGGGTTATTTGCATAGAGTTTCACTGCTCTTCCTTCACTGGTTGAGCCTGTCACAAATAGATCTAGGCGATCATCGTTATTTACGTCCACCCAGGATACATCAGAATAGGTAAATCCAGGGATACTATCTCCAAATTGCGCAAACGTTCGATCCTTAAAATCTGGGGGAAGAAAGATGAAGCTTCTTTCTGCTGCAAAGAGAGAGCCTTCAAAGTCCTGGTCTATTGCCTGAACACTCCAAAAGAATTCCCCTGCAGAGAAGCCTTTTAGCTCCCAGCTATTCCCTTTGATAGGCCCACCAGCAACCACTTCGCGCCGCCCAGAATTCAAGTTTGCCATGGGAGTCTGAAATTCAACTGCATTGAGTTGTCGTCCTACGTAGAGGTTGTAGGTAAATCCGTTTTCACGGGTCCCTGGTGTGACAGGAGGGTCCCATGAAAGGGTAATGATTTCATTGTTCTGAACAAACTGTAGGTTGGTGGGAATACCTGGCGTTAGGTTAGCCGTAGTATCTACATTTTTATGGAAAAACAAACCGGGAAAGGAATTTATCCCTTGGTTATTGGACAAGACTACATCGAGTTTCCCATCTTGGTCAAAATCTGCCCATGAAGGAAAGCCTGCCCCTCCCCCGACTCGAAGGGCAATGGAATTGACGGTATCCTCCACAAAGCTTGCTCCCCCCACATTCCTAAGTAATGTAAGGTTTGGGGTTCCGCCTAATTTACCAGATACCAGGATATCTAAAAATCCGTCATCATTAAAGTCTCCCCATTCTGCACGACCTGAGTCTACAGGAGCATCCACGCTAAGGCCTACATCAGAAAAATTTCCATTGGAATTATTTAAATACAGTCCCAAAAATGGATCCCCACCGCCATCCTCTCCAACCAATAAAATATCTAGAAATGCATCGTTGTTATAGTCTCCCCATGAAGCACTGCCATTTGAAACGTCCTCTAAGGGAAGGAACCCATCAACAACGAGGAATAATTCTGAAAATCTCCCGCCCCCATTGTTTTCAAATAAGGCTGTGGTCTTTCCTCCACTCCGCTCACCTGTGATAAGGAGGTCCAAGTCTCTATCGTTATCCATATCCCCCCATTCAGCTGTACCAAATCTCAAGCCGGGGAGTTGGATATTTACTGCAACAAAGTTGTCATTTTTCCTGTTCTCATATATCCTCGTAACGCGCTCTCCATCGTTTTTCTCTCCAAAAATGACGATGTCTAGATCCCCATCATTGTCATAATCTCCCCAAGCTCCACCTCCATTTTTCACCTGTTCCAAGGATAAAGGTAGGCGAGTAAAAGTATTATTACCGTCATTCCGGTAGATTGAGCTACTCCCTCCCCCAAGGTTTTCCCCTAAAACGAAAACATCCAGGTCTGCATCATTGTCATAATCCCCCCATTCAATGTATCCATTTCTCACCCCTCCTACTGAAAATTCAGGCACTTCTACATATCCTGTTCCGGAATCATTGCGGTATAGACGGGCCTCTAAACCTGCCGAGCCTTGACCTGCTATGACAAAATCAAGTTGACTATCAGAATTGTAGTCTCCCCAAGCAATGGTACTTTGCGTTATTTCAGGCAATGCAGAAAACAGGTTATTTCCAATTTCCTGAAAATCCGGTTCTGTAAAGGTAAAAGACGCTCCAACTTCGAAGGTTGATCCCTCAAAATCTGCATCTATAGATTGGACTCCCCAGGTATAGGTACCTTCGGGTAATCCTCCTAATCGGAAGGAGGTATTTTGAAGGGCATTCCCACGAGCAACTATTTTTCTTTTTCCACTAACCAGATCAGCTGCCACGGATACTGTTCCAGATTGATCTGATACAGCCTCGACATAAAAATTGTAAGTATACCCCCCCACAGAACTTCCAGTGGGTGGATTCCAGTTCAATACAAACTCAGGCCCCTCTTGCTCTGCAGTCAAACCACTAGGAGGCGGTGGTGATGTTGGACTACTAGACTCTTCATTGTGGTATAGGCTTAGTAACAAATCGCCTTGAGCATCCTCTCCGGCTAATACAATGTCAAGTTTGCCATCCGCATCATAGTCCCCCCAAGCACCAAAGCTACTAGCTAGATCCACCACGGGCGTGCTTACCCCTTCATCGAGCTGAAATCCTTGCCCCCCCTGATTTCGGAATACCTGAGAAACCTGATCTGTGGCAGTACTTCCATTAAATCCTGTGAGAAAGAGATCAGAAAAACCATCATTATTGTAGTCGCCCCAAGCCATATTTCCCTCCCTTATCCCAGTAAGCTCAAAGGACTGCGTAAAAGAATTTCCTTCGGTATTTAGGTAAATGAGCGTTTGAATTCCATTTGTAGACTCCCCGGTTATAGCAATGTCGGGATAGCCATCATTATTTACTTCGACAAACGAAACATCCCCTCCCACTAGGTTTTCAAAGTTGAAGCCTGAAGCTTCAAAAGCCTCTCCCTGTAGGCTTCGAAATAAATTTATTGAAGAAAAACCTGCCGCATTTTGTCCAGAGACTAATAGGTCTTTGTATCCATCCTGGTCGAAATCAGCAAAATCCACTTTACTTTGTGCAATATCTGGGAGAATTGTAGCTGTCTGAACAAAATTCCCTTGACCTTCATAATAATACACTAAGGTTGAAGGACCACTCGCAGAATTCCCACTTAGTACAATATCTAGGTCCCCATCATTATCCAGGTCTATCCATTCTCCATCACCATCAGATAAGCCTTCTAACAAAGCAATGGGGGTAAAGGTCTGATTTCCATTATTGCGGTACACAACGGTCAACAAACTGCTATTACCTTGCCCCATTAGGAGTAGATCTATAAGGCCATCAGTATCGTAATCCCCCCAAGAAAGACTACCGGCGCTAATATCGGCAAACACATTGATGTTACTAGGTACCAGTTGAGTACCAGTATTCCTAAACAAGCGAGTAGATCTACCCGAGATACCTTCTCCGGAGACGATTAAATCCAGGGTGTTATCATTATTGTAATCTCCCCACGCCATAGACAGGTCTTTTACACCTATGGGAAGGGTGGAAAAGTAATTTTGGGTAGAATCTAGAAACAAGGGTGTAAAAAATTCAAATGAATCTACAGGAGCGAAGGTCGAGCCTTCAAAATCTTGGTCTATAGCCTGCACGCTCCAATAATAGGTATTTGAGGGAATACCTTGAATGGTTAATGAGTTTGCCTGAAAATAAGCTCCTTCAGTAGCTACTAGGCGTCTCCCATTTCCCACGAAAGAAAGAGGAGAAATAAAATCTATTGCACCAGGCGAAGTACCAATCACCAAATTATAGGAATATCCTTCTGAGATTTGGGCATCGTCAAGCGTGGAAGGATCCCACGAGAGCACGATAGATCTCCCAACTTGGGAACTCACTAGGTTGATGGGATTTGAAGGGGTAGTGTTTCCAGCAGGATCATGTAAATTCCTAATATAACGCGTGTGGGAAGGGCCCGAAAAAAGTATATCCAGTGCATTGTCTCCGTCCAAGTCTCCTAGGGAAACATTTGTAGCCGTTCGCATTCTGGGTAAAAGCCCTGAACCTGGCTCATCTTCCGTGAAGACTCCACCTGCAGAATTGAAAAATATATTTGAAGTAGCTCCCTGGGGAGAATTTCCCGAAATAATCAGGTCCCTCCAGCCATCTAAATTTAGGTCTCCCCACACTATATCACCTCCTGCTACATCTGGGAAGTTGGTAATAATCTCTGTAAATATCGCCCCATCGTTTCTCCATAGACTGGTGGAAGGACTTCCCGCTACAGTACCAGTAATGACTAAGTCAGGGTCTCCATCATTGTCGTAGTCCGCCCATTCTGAATTTCCATCTGTTGCTGCAGGGAAGGTAAAGCCACTTTGCTCGAAAACTCCCCCTGCACGGTTGAAATACAGATTGGAAAAGGGAAGTACCCCAGACATTCCTATCAAAAAGACATCAGTATTGCCATCCTTATCTACATCCGAAAGAGAGATATTCCCTGTACTTAAGCCCGGAAAGGGTGCGGATATAAGACTAAAACTAGGCGCGGAACTACCTGGCGTCATTTCATTTCTGTACAGCCTGGTAAGTGCACCTGAATTTCCCATTCCTATATAAAGTATATCCAGGTCTCCGTCCTGATCATAGTCAATCCAAACTACATCTCCATTCTGTGCTCCTTCGAAGGGAAAGTTCACCTCATTAAAGCTGCCGTCTCCTCCATTTTGATACAATTTTGTTGTAGGGCTTCCTCCCTCTTCTCCACATACAATAACATCCGGAAACCCATCTCTATTAAAATCTCCCCATGCAGCATTCGCAAAGCTAAAATCAGGGAAGCTGCTTGATACCTCACTTAATACGCCATCTTGATTTTCAAACAGACGAGTAGCGCTACTTAGACCATTCGATCCCACTACCCATAAATCTAGGTCTTGGTCCCGATCAAAATCCACCCAAACGGGTTCAATCGTTTCTTCTCTTACTCCGCTCTCTCCTAACACTTCAAAAGACTGAATAGACCAATTGGGGCGAACGTACTGGACCGTACTTCCATTGATAAATGGAGAACCTTCAAAATCCGCGTCAATACTTTGGACCCCCATATTGTAAGAGCCTGTAGGCGGATTGATAATCGCCCATTCAGTGTTTTGATAAGCATTTCCAGTCCTAATAATCTTACGGGACCCTGAGGCCAAATTTGAGTTTGCAGAAGTGGCATTTTGGCTAGGGCCTATCCCCACATATAGATTATAGCTAAGGCCATTTAATAAATTTACGGGATACTGTAAACTAGTAGGTGGCTCCCAAGACACGAGGAGCGTATCCCCCCGCTGCTCCCCAAGCACATTTAGCGGAGTAGCTGGAATCCTTATTTTGGGAGTAGGATTGGCGTATATGTTGTGATAAACCTGAAATATTTCATCTCCAGCCTCATTCATTCCTGTTATAAAAAAGTCTAGCTTACCATCGCTATCATAATCCATTAAGCCCCCTGCTGCTTGGGATACATCTGGAATCAGGGTAGAATTCTCAGCTTCCAGCACATATGTGCTCGCAACATTGGTATAAAAGTGGGAAACTGTGTTTCCTCCGACACTATCTCCTAAGACCCATATATCCAGGTCCCCGTCATCGTCATAATCTCCCCAGTTTACTTGTTTGGCTCCTATATTACCTATATTGAATCGGGTGAAACTCCCGTTTCGATTGTTTCTAAAAACTGCCAATAAAGGCGTGTTGGAATCATCCAACCCTGAGAGTAGTATATCTGGCCAGCCATCATTGTCAAAGTCTCCCCAAACACAGCCCGAACCTTTCAAATCCGAAATGCCGGTAGTTCCTGAAACTGAAAACCCTTGTTTCCCATTATTATCCAGTAATTCTGAAACAGCATCCCCGCTACCATCTTCTCCAACAATGAGTACATCGACATCTCCATCATTATCGTAATCACTCCATGCAAATGAGCCATTTTGTAATCCCAGGGGTAGCTGGTTATCACGCAGAATAAAAGGATCACTGGGTTCGATCAAAACTTGATTGAGATAAAGCGCGTTGATAGGACCATTTAGGTCTGAACCCATAAGAGACAGATCTAAAAATCCATCATTGTTCAGGTCAACCCATTCAATATCTCCCTGTTTCGCCCCCAAAAAGGTACTGGAGACTGGAATTAGAGAAGTACCATCATTTTCATATACTCCTGTAAAAACTCCTGTACTTGTATTCCCAGACAAGGCGAGGTCCATGTCTCCATCATTGTCATAATCTCCCCAGGCGCTAGCTCCTTCAAACAGTTGCGCAAGTGCATTGGATCGGAGGGTATCTTTTATAAATTTTCCTGCTGCAAAAATATAAATAGCAGTAGTGGGCATATTTACTGAATCCAGCCCAGATAATAGAAAATCTAAGTCATCGTCGTTGTCTATATCAGCGAAAGAAAATTCTGAAAAGGTCAGACCAGGAGGAAGGCTATCGAAGAGCAAACCTTCAGCAGATTCCCAGTCGGGAATTAGGGTGAATTCTTCAACAGTTGGTTCTATCCTAGGAGATTCTGCCTGCTGTTCGTGAGCAGGATTAGGATTTTCCTCCACAATGGGAGTAGTTGAACTATCAGAAAGGGAATCATACATCCAAGAAAAGAGGGGGCCTTCTCCTGGACTTGCTACTACAAAGATGAGGCAGCCAAATAATCCCATTCCCACAAAAAATGTTCGAATCTTTTTCCAAGGACTATGCAAGTAATGGTGGATTCGCATAAGCTAACACTTCAAAATGATTACCCCAAGGTTTCAATATCCCACTGACAAACCTATCTAATTACTACAATTAGTTTCTAAATAAATCTTTAGCAGGTGGATCTGGAAGTCTTTCGTTTCCAGTGGGATCATCCGGCAAGAATATAATGCCTGCTACAATACCTGCGGCTAAAACACTTGCGCCAATTTGTACCGCTAAGGGTAACTGTCGTTTTATGATAAACTTTTTACTTTTTGCATCAATACTCGGATTGTTCTTACCATATATCCGCAGCTGGTAATCTTCTCCGGGTGAGATTCTCTTGGGAATCTCCCAGGTATATTGATTTCGGCCGATCACACTCGCAATGGGACTTATTCTCGTATTGAATTGATACAATTCCAGCACAAGGGTATCGGAGATACTTCCTTCTCCAAACCACTCAAAGGTGTAGTTTTTCCCACGGCGCATAATTACGTTCAGGGAAGGTTCTAAAATCATAAAGTTTTTCACCGCCCGAATTTCAAAGGAGATATAGCCACGATAGCGGGAAAATTCCTGGTCTGCTTTCCATAAAATGGTATGGGCTCCAGCTTGAATGCTATCTCCTACCCCCCCGCTAACACTATACAAGCGATCGCGTTTCCCGTTATTAATTATGTACAGATCTACCTTGTAGGTAACTTCTTTATTCACCAAGTCCTCTAACACATAAGATATTTCCACTTGCCTACCCTCCATATCTTTTACCTCTGCACGGATGTCCCGTATTTGTTGGCCTGAGGACCAACCCCATTGAAAAAGGCAAAGAATAATTGCTGTAGTAATTCGCATAGATCCCAGAATTCCTTAAAGTTCGCCTACATATTAACGATCTTTTTTTCTAATATTCTACAATATTCAGGTTAATTTGTCCAAAATTTATTTAACGGTCATTATAATTTCCTGAACGCATCAAATTGTATCATTATCAATTATTTTCAAATCCGTGCCGCTTGTAGTTGAAGTCGTACTTCCCTTAGCAGTGAAATCTAATTTTCACTACTTAATAGACGAATCCTTGCAAAAGGAAGCTGCCTTGGGTAAGCGCGTGTTGGTAAATTTTGGAAAAAATAAAATATACACGGGGGTAATTCGAAATATCATTCCCTTTTATAAACATTCGGTCCAGAACCTCAAACGCGTTGAAGATATACTAGATGATTCTCCTAGTCTCAACGAACTTCAACTTCAATTATTTGAGTGGATAGCCTATTATTACATGTGTACAGAGGGGGAAGTTTTGAAAGCTGCCCTTCCAGCAGGTATGAAACCTGAAAGTTCCCTCCGGATTACCATGAAGGAAAATCTACCCTGGCAAGACCTACCCTTAGATAACAAGGAATGGGCCCTGCTAGAAGCCTTATCCATCCAGCCCATACTCACCTTTCAAGAGGTTGCCTCTATTTGGCAGATCCTCAATCCCAGACCGAGGCTAAATAAGATGGAGGAAAAGGGCTTTATCCTGCAGTATCAGGAAGTCGAAGAAAGGTATAAACCCAAACTTGAAACCTATCTTAAGCTAGCTAGTGCCCTCACTGAGGAAAACGCCTTGAGAGAAGCCTTTGACCAACTATCCCGGTCTCCCACCCAAGAGAACCTTCTTATGCAGGTGGTATCTGCTTATTACCAGGATAAGATTCTGCCGCAAAAAGTATTGCTAAAGGAAGCAAAGGCTTCCCATTCTGCAGCCAAAGCCCTCATAAAGAAAGGGATTCTAGCGGTAGAAAAAGTTCAAGTAGATCGCTTAGAGCTTTATGGGTATGACCAAGCATCAACTAACATCACTTTAACCGAAGAGCAACAAGGGGTTGAGGCACAAATGCAAAGTTGGATAGAGGAAAGCCCTCATAAGCCCATTTTACTCCATGGAATTACGGGGAGTGGAAAAACACACATTTACATTCGCCTTATTAAGTCTATCGTCGCCCAGGGAAAACAGGCCTTATACCTACTACCGGAAATTACCCTTACCAAGCAAATCATTGATCGGGTAAAAGCAGAACTAGGAGATCGAGTGGGAGTATACCACAGTAAGTTTAGCGATGCAGAGCGGGTAGAGATTTGGCAAAAAGTTCTCAAAGGGGAGTATGATGTAGTTATTGGCGTACGTTCAGCTATTTTCCTCCCATTTACTAAATTGGGAATCATTGTTATCGATGAAGAACATGACAACTCCTTCAAACAACATGAACCTGCGCCGAGATACAATGCACGAGATGTGGGAGTATATTATGGGAGTCTGCTAAAATGCCCGGTTATCCTGGGGTCTGCAACCCCCTCTTTTGAATCCTACCAAAATGCCCTAAGTGGAAAATACCGATTGGCCAAACTTACCAAACGAGCAATTGCGCACTCTTCGCCCAGTATTCAGCTAGCGGACATGCGCATTCAGCGCTCCAAAAAGCTTAGTACGGGTATTTTTTCCTCGATTTTGTATGAGGCCATAGTTCAGCGTCTCGAGAAGAAAGAGCAGGTGATCCTGTTTCAGAACCGAAGGGGCTACGCTCCCTATTTGTTGTGCGAAACCTGCGGAAATATCCCCCAATGCATAAACTGCGACATCAGCCTTACCTACCACAAAGGACAGGAACAACTTAGGTGCCATTATTGTGGCTATACCTTGTACAATTTAAGCAGTTGCGGATACTGTGGAAACCACACCTTGAAGAAATCTGGAATCGGAACAGAAAAAATAGAGGAACAGATTCAAGAGGCCTTTCCAGATGCTCGCGTAGCCCGAATGGACCTAGATACAACTCGATCTAAAATGGGTTTCCAGACCTTGATACACCGCTTCGAAAAACACGAAATTGATATTCTGGTTGGGACCCAAATGGTATCTAAGGGATTGGACTTTGGAAATGTGACCCTTGTAGGAGTAATTGCAGCTGATGGCATACTCTCTTTTCCCGATTTCCGGACGGATGAAAAAGGCTATCAACTCCTCAAACAAGTCGCTGGTCGCTCGGGAAGAAGTGAGAAAAAAGGGGAGGTAATCATTCAAACCCATTCTCCCGATCACCCGGTATTGCAACTCCTGGAAAAGCCTTATGAGGTCTTCTACAAAAAAGAAATTCCTGTTCGAAATAAGTTTGCCTATCCTCCTTACACCCGATTGCTTCGAATAGAAATACACCATAAGGATAGGATTTTTTTAGAGACAGAAAGCCTCCGTTTATTCAACCTCCTAAAGCCTCTGTTTGGTTCTAACCTATTGGGTCCCGAATTCAACCTAGTACCTAGGGTCAGAAATGTGTATCGCATGCATTTTCTTATAAAATTGGGCAAGCACCTTTCACCCAATCTGATTCGAAAGGATATGCCTAAAATTATTTCCACTTACTATGAGCAGGCGCCGAAAAAGTCCATGAAGATTTTATTGGATGTCGATCCGCTGTAGTAGGTAGGGGGAAATCCTATGAGTTATCAGGTGAAATGGGGTTGATGCTGTATATTTATCTAGGAACTTAAAATTTTTCAAAAACATTCAATATGAAACCTTTGGTCATTAATTTTACTAAGCACTCCTATATGCTAGGAATATGCTTATTGTTGGGCAGCTACCATTTCACCCAGGCACAAAAAACCAGTCTCTTCAACGGCTCTACCTTAGATGGATGGACTATATATGGAGAGGAAAAATGGTTTGCAGAAGGTGGACAAATCGTATGCGAAAGTGGTCCAAAGGCAGGTTATGGATATTTGGCAACGGATAAAAGCTATAAAGACATGGTCCTCACCCTGGAATTCAAGCAGGAAGCTAATGGCAACAGTGGCGTGTTTTTTAGATCCTCAATAGAAGGGACCAAAATTACCGGTTGGCAGGCCGAAGTCGCACCTCCAGGTAATAATTCAGGTGGCATCTATGAATCCTATGGGAGGGGTTGGTTGATCAAGCCCGATCCAGAAAAAGACAAGGCCTTAAAAATGGGTGAATGGAATAAAATGAAAATCAAGGTAGTCGGAGGTCGCGTTCGAACCTGGTTAAATGGCAAGAAAATGATCGACTTGACCGATGATAAGATTGGTACTGCAGAGGGTTCTATCGCCCTGCAAATCCATGATGGAGGAGGCATACGCGTACGTTGGAGAAATTTGTATGTGAAGGAATTTTAGAGGAGAAACAACTTTAGCCTACCTAATTCGCAGGACCCAGTTCAGAAGGTCCATATCAAAAAGTTTTGGGTGTACTTGTTCAATACCAATGAACTACTGGATGAAGATTTTCGTAAATAGTTTGATAGATTATCTAATTCCCTAAACCCTATATCCTGATACCCTCTATCCTACATCACCTTCCTTATGCCTACACCCACTCTCGGAGTCATCCCCGCTAGATACGCCTCTTCCCGCTTTCCCGGCAAACCCCTTATCGAGATTGAGGGGAAATCCATGATTCAACGAGTATATGAACAAGCGCAAAAAGCCAAGTGCCTCCATAAAATCATTGTAGCCACAGACGATGATCGGATCTTCGATCACGTACGGGAGTTTGGAGGGGAAGCAGAGATGACCTCTGATCAGATTACAACCGGAACGGAAAGGGTAGCCGTAGTTGCGGAGAAGTATCCCGAATACGACTTCTGCATCAACATACAGGGAGACCTACCCTACATAGATCCACAACATATTGATTTATTGGGGAGCACCCTGGAAGAACAACAAGGCAAATCTATTGCGACGCTGGTCATACCGGTAAGCAAGCCTGAAATTTTAACCGACCCTAAGTTCGCAAAGGTGGTTCTTACCCAGGATTTTCACGCCATGTACTTCAGTCGTTTTGCAGTTCCCTATCATCGGGACATAGAGAACGTTTCAGATTGGCCTGCAACGGGTCTGTATTACAAGCACATTGGGATTTATGGCTTTCCTAGCCAGATTTTGCTAAAGCTACCCAAGCTTAGCCCAGTGAATGCCGAACTGGCCGAATCGCTGGAACAACTCCGTTGGATGGGCCATGGCTTTCCTATCAAGGTAGCCATAACGCATACTGAAAGTCTTCCCATTGACACGCCTCAAGACTTAGAAAAGCTAAAGGAGTTTAAAGAAAATAACCCAGGTTAGGAAAAGCACGGGGAGTAACACAACCAAGCTATACTTTACAACATAGGCAAAGAAACTGGGCATCTGAACGCCTCGCTCTTCTGCTATAGCCTTCACCATAAAATTGGGACCGTTTCCTATATAGGTCATAGCCCCAAAGAAAACGGCTGAGACCGAGATCGCTTTCAGGTAATCCTTGGTAATCGCATCTACCGAACCTGCAGCAAAGGCCCGAACGTCAGCTAAGTTGCTCACATCCATACCAAATTTACCTAGTGCGGCAGAAAGGAAGTTAAGATAGGTAGGGGCATTATCTAAAACCCCAGACAAAGCTCCTGTAATCCAGTACATGGTATCGACATTGAAGAAGGATTTTCCTGCGGGGCTGGAAGCAAATTCTCCGATGAGCTGTAATGCGGGCATCATGGCAAAGAAGATTCCGGCGAATAGAAATATGACTTCATTAATCGGCGCAAAGGAGAATTCATTGCCTCTTAAGGCCTGCTTATCGGCCAGGAAGTAGCTCAAGGCCCCTGCGGTCAGCTGGATAATTTCCCTTAAGAAAGAATATTTGGTCCCATGGCTTTCGATAGCTGGAACCCAATCCAAGACATTGGGGTCTAGGAAAACTGCTCCAATAATTATGGCAAGCCAAATAAAATTTTTGGTTCCTCTCAGGATGAACTTACCTGAATAGACACTTTCTTCCTGGTCCAGATCCTTTTTGTTGCGAATATCATAAAAGTAAAAGATACCCGCTAACATGAGGATG
>JBCCTX010000088.1:0-22887 GCA_039197765.1 Bacteroidota bacterium | reverse complement strand
GTTATCGGGTTTGTCATTATTTCGATTGGAAAGCATATAGCTCCCATACATTTTATCGCTTGCTAGATCCTTAAGAGGCGTAGGATCGTACAATTGGGCCATGTAGGCGAGTTTGCCAAAAACTTGTTGGCCCCTTACATAGGAAAAGGGAGCTACAAAGAAAGCAATACAAATAATAAGTGGAAATAATGGGCGTAATTTCATGGCAAGGGTAATTTAGAAGGTGAAAAGTAGGAATGTAAATTCCTTAGGGCTCAATGAATGTTCTTTTTCTGATTCACAGAAGGTCTTATGGAAGGGGACCTATTCTATGAATTAGGTCAGAAAATCAGAATTTCTTAATTCCGTAGTATATACGATCTTGTACGGAGATTGTTTCACCTTATCTATTCCAATGATTTCAATTTATTCCTCTACAAGCAGCAAGTATATCTTAAAAAAAGGCCTTAGAAATCGTATGTAGAGTAAAATAATTGAGGATATATTTATAGATTTGACATACTTCTATCCCTCAGAATGGTTTACATGAATCTACCCTAATTTTCAGTTGTATGAAATATACAATTACTCTCTTATGGTTTCTAGTGACGAGTGTTGCTGCATTTAACCAGGATATATCGGGCTTTTGGCAAGGAGTTGAACGTCAACAAAGATATAATCCTGATTTGGATATGTGTCTTCCAGATCAAGAACTAGTCAATTTTCCATTGTCCATTAGAATCAGTCAGACCAACGATACCGTAACTGGAGAACTCTTTTTCCAGAGTGAAGATAGGCTTACCTATTTTTTAGGAGCCATGGAAAATTCATCTTTTAATAATAATATTCTCACGATTGGAGATGTCTCTCTTATTGAGGAAATAGGCGGAAATTGGTGTATTAATTTTCGTGCAGACTTATCTTATAGTCCAATAGATCAATCTTTGACGGGACCCTGGCGTGCAGAGCCTGGTCCTGATGCGAGCGTTTGCTGTCCAGGAATAGTTGAAGTATATCGCTTAGTTGTTACCTCGGATACTATTTTTTGTCCAGGTGAACCCATCGATTTAAGTGTTACAGGGCTAAATATAAGGTGGTATAGTGATGAAGCATTGACAGACTTGGTTGGAGAAGGAAATGACTTTTCTCCCAATATATCTGAGACAACTACCTTTTATGTAACCCAAACCCATTATGAGATACAAAGTCCTGCTTTTCCCGTTAGGGTGGTAATTGACCCTAGATTGGAGGATCTAGTTGTCGAAGACACGGATTGTGGGGATTCCAATGGCTCTATTTCTGTTACTTCGTCTTCAGGTTTTTCTCTTCAGTATTCTCTTGATGGAGTTAATTTTCAAAGTGAAAATACATTTGATAGCCTGAGTCAAGGTGATTACACAGTAAGGGTTCGAAATGAGCGTGGTTGTATAGTATCCGAAGGGGTCTTTGTTGGAGAACGTCCAGGCCCAAGTATTGGAAGCCTTGAGGTTCAAAATGCAAACTGCGACTTAGATAATGGCTCAGTTTCCGTTACAGCCAGTGGAGGGGTGGGTCAAATAAGGTATTCTCTGGATGGTAATACCTTTTCTGAGGGGAATTTTTTAGACAATTTAGCTCCTGGTTCTTACGATCTGTTTATTAGAGATCAGAATGGGTGTGGAATGCAGCAGCGTTTTACAATAATCGAAGACCCTATTCCAGAAATTCAGTCCCTTCAAATCCAAGGAACAACTTGCCGAAATTCAAATGGGGAGGTACTAATCGAGCGTGTAGAAACTGTCGGAACACCTGAATTTTCCATTGATAGTCTAAGTTTTCAGTCTTCCTCAATACTCAGAGGCCTGCAAGCAGGAGAACATGTCATCTATGTAAGAGATGCGAATGGTTGTACGATTTCCCAAGAAGTTGTGGTTCCAGAAGCTATCCCCCCTACTATTATTGAGCTAACGTCAGAAAACGCCACCTGTACAAATGAAGAGGGGAGTATTACTGTAAGGACAGTTGGTGGAGAGGGGCAAGTCCAGTATGCATTGGGTGGATTGAATTTTCAGGATACCCCCATTTTTAGGGACTTAGCGTCTGGAATATATTCCATCTCAGTAAGGGATGAAAATGCCTGTATAGATGAGGATACTATACAGGTATTCCAAGATGATCCGATC
Organism: Bacteroidota bacterium; assembly: GCA_039197765.1. Lineage (GTDB taxonomy): Bacteria > Bacteroidota > Bacteroidia > J057 > J057 > JBCCTX01. The sequence goes on along the minus strand of JBCCTX010000088.1, from coordinate 20,746 downwards.
GTTATTGATAGTATTTCCATAGTTCCATCCGATTGTGAAAGAGGTAATGGCCAAATTTCTTTTCACTTAAGTGGGGGAGTAGGGCAGCTGTTGACCCAGGTAGAAAATGCTGTTCTTCCTCCGAATGAGGTTCATCGGAATTTATTTCCAAGAGAGTATCAAATTTTTATTTTCGATGAGGTGGGCTGTGAAGTCGATACTATGGCATCCGTACCGACAAAAAATTGCCCTATCTATATTCCCAATTCCTTTTCCCCAAATGGAGATGGAATCAATGATGATTTTGTAGTAGTGATTCATCCACTGTTTAGTGGAAAGGTTAAATCCTTTAGAATTTTTGACCGATGGGGAAAACTGTTGGCAGAACAGATCCATCCAGATCCATTTAATATAAAGTGGGATGGACAATCAGAGGGGAAGACGATTCAAGAAACTGTACTTGTGTATAGGGTAGAGATTGAATACCTGAATGGAGGAGCAGATAGCTTGGAAGGAAGTATAACCATAACGAAGTAAATCCTTGAACACGACTCCTAATCCCAGTAGTTCAAGCGCTTATTCTTCTTCTTTTTGGCCTTCTGGACCACATATTGAAGGAGCCGCGTGGCAGCAATAGGATCAAGACCTAAGGTTGGGGCAATCTGGCGCTCGCGATAGTAATCATAGTATCGCTGGCGGCTCACCATGGCTCGTTCACCACGATCAAGGGGAAGGGAATTAATGATGGCATACATGGTCTTGGGATCCATATTCCGAGAGGCAATCGCCTGGGGAGAATCATCGGCAATTTCCATATTCACTACTGCCGTTTTAAGTTCTTCTGGAGTATCGTAGGGGAAAATATTTACTGTAGGAAGCGTAACTGTATCTTCCAGCATATAGATGATGCTATAGATGTACTGGGTATTTTTATTGGGATAATCCTTAAGATAGTCTTTTACCACCAGTCTATACGGGCGGTAGCCGACGTGGTTGAAATTCAAGGTATCAGTCTCTGTAACAGGAATACTAAAGAATCCTGCCTCATTGGACAGAATTCCTTGCCTACTTTGGTTGACCTGAATGGTAGCATAGGGGACGGAGTCATTGGTAGCAGCACCTACTATCAAACCAGAAAATTGATAGACTGGCGCCTCCTTTTTTTCAGAATCTGTTTGTCCCCACATGAAAATGGGTAATACGATAAACAGAAGAATAACACATCCCTTAAAAAGATTCTTAGCAAGCATAAATGTTGGATTTCCCTTTTCCTGTTAACGTCAATTCTAACGGTTGGTTGTTTAGAAGCTAAGTTTTCGTCGTTGAAGATAAAAAAAACCTCCGCCATAGCCTAAAGTTGTAACAGTAAAGGTCTAATAGAGGACAGTTATGAAGGGGTTAGTACCGGGTAATCTTTGATAGGGTAGTCCATAGTTAAATAGTCCATAGTTCACAGTAACCTTTGATGAGCTACCCAACTACTACCTACTACCTATCCCACAGGCGTACCCGGTGAACTACTGCCCATGAGAATGAGGATATCATATTCATTGATGAGCTTTTTGAGTTGAGGGTCTAAGTCCTGAGGGATAAATTTCCGCATGACGCGAAGGTTAAATACCAACCACTTTTCGGGTTTTACCAAACTGCTCAAGGGCTTCATCCATTCCTGATCAGAAGAAGTATTGGGAACCGTCTGATATTGTCCGCTCGTAGTGAGTTGTGAAACGTGTGAACCTGGCCCAGCCATAATGCGAATATTGAGCATTTGCTGCTTGGATTGCTGAATAAATCGCTCCAATCGATTGCCAAAGGCAGGGATTTCCGTTCCAGGAACCTTACCTCTGTACAGGTGTTCTGCGGGTAGCTTGATCATAGCTCTTGGGGCCTGTGCTTCTCGATTTCTCGCACGTAAGTAGTTGCGGTTGAATCGGTTGTACAAACCTTCCTCCAATAGGAGCCTCCGCTCATTTGTAGGCTTTTGGTACCACTGAGAGGAGCGCTCCAAGGCTCCAATACCGATTGCCTCAGGAATCTCATCAAAGCTAGCATGTAGGGCTTCAAAATCTGAACCACCCGCCTGGGCCAGATAGGTGGTACTGGTATCTTGAGAACTGCGGTAGGTACTTTCTCCTTTTTGGGCTTGCTTCAAAAGTTTCTGGACAAGTTTCCGGGATTTATTGTCTGGCGCTAAGGGAATGAGGTATTCCAAGACAGAACTTGCACCCAAGGGAGACACAGGACCTAAGCCCCACAAAATCTCTTCGTTATAATCAGCTGTTTCGAGCAATTGGATGAGCATGTCAATTTCTTCCTTCCATGCAAATGAGGAGATCTCGCCAGGGTGGTCCTTGATATACCCTTGCAATAAATAGGAAGCATCCACATCGGCTGCCAATGATTCCAGTTGGCGAGCAGAGAAGTCGCTCACATCTAAAGCTATATGAGAAAAACGGAGCCCAATATTGTGTGAATGCTGGTAAATAGCTTCGATCAACTGAGGGATCTCTGCAACCCCTTCGTCCTGCCCGATACAAACGAAATCCGTTTGTGTGGCTTCGTATAACAACAGTTCTGCACCCGGTCCTACCAGCCTTCCATCACGGGTAGCAAGGGTATAGGAATATTTTTTCGCCAATTCTTCAATCCCCATTTCTTGGCCGGATCCCCTGTTGGGAAAAAGAATTGTCCAACATGCAAGTGTTACAAAAAATAATGATACGTTGTTATTCATCCAATCGACTAAATATGATTTTCCAAGAAAAAAACCTCGAACCCTAAAACCCCAAACCTTCCCTCCCGAGCTTCACACCTATAGCCCCCTCACCTATTTTGATTTATCCCCTTACTCGTTTAGTTTTGCGGCCATTATGCTAAATTTTTCTCTGACACACATACCCGAACGCAGCCCAAAACCCCGGAACAATGGTCTCACAATGGTACTAGACAAAGGGCTTAGCCTACGTGAGATAGAGGACCTATTAACCGTTTCAGGTGAGTATATTGACATCATGAAACTGGGTTGGGCTACCTCTTGCATTACACCAAACTTAAAGGAAAAACTGGCTGTATACAAAGCACATAATATTCCCTTCTACTTTGGTGGAACTATGTTTGAAATTTTCTACATCCGAGGGCAATTCGACCTGTACCGGAGTATTTTGGAAGAATACGAAGCAGAGTACGTAGAAGTTTCCGATGGATCTATTGAGATTGATCCTGCTGAAAAGCGAAAAATTATTTCCTCCCTCTCCAAAGACTACAAGGTACTTTCAGAAGTAGGAAGTAAAAAGGGCGATGTAATTATTCCTCCTTACAAGTGGGTAGAAATGATCCAAGGGGAACTTGACGCTGGTTCCTGGAAGGTAATTGCAGAGGCTCGCGAAAGCGGAACCGTAGGTATGTTCCGTGCAGATGGTGAAGTGCGCAGCGACTTGATAGATGAGATCCTTCACTCTATTCCAGGCGAAAATATTCTCTGGGAGGCGCCCCAAAAAAGTCAGCAAGTCTGGTTCATTAAACTGCTTGGGTCAAATGTAAATTTGGGTAATATTGCCCCAAATGAGGCACTGGCACTAGAGACCCTTCGTTTAGGACTAAGAGGAGATACCTTCTTTACTTTTTTGGAGGAGGAGTAACGGTTTTTCACTCTTTCAATGAAATTACATCTTGTGAGCTTTTCTATGGAAAATCTCAAGGAAGTATACTACCCCAAGTCGTGGATAGTTCTATTTTTGATAGTACCACATTTGGCTTTCTCGTTCATTGGGGACCTGTAACTTGTAGGCGGTATATTCTGTTGAGAAGTTGGAATACCCATATCCATTTCGGATGAATGGATCAAACCTTAGAGGACGGGAACGCAAGTGCTGTTGTTTTCTGAGGTATTTTCGAGCTTTCTGAATTTGGTAGCAGAGTAGTCCATGGTTTTGGATGTATTGGTTTTCCTGGCATAAAGCCCTATTGAATCCTAGCATACAGGCCAATAATAGGACTATCTTATCCATGGTTTACTAGGTACATCAGCGATTAGCTCAATCTTCCCAACTATATGGGAGTTGAATTCCTCCAATTCCTCAGCGGGAACCCAGAGTTCATGGTTATGTCTGAAGGAAGTGATATCGATTTATATAAGTGGAGAGAACTTATGGAATCTTGAATGTCAGGATCCAGTAGTAAGTCATCTCTTTATATTCCCATTCCGAAATCCCCAGATCAGAAAGATAGTTCCACTCATCGGATTCGGGAAAATTCTTTAGGATCTCAAACTGCTCCCCATTTTCTAATTTCCGGATTTGGTAGCTATTGCCTGATACATCGTATTTGTAAATGGGGGTACTACTCCCTTCCACAAAGCGGTTATCAAGTAGGATACCTACTCCTGTGGGATTCAACACACTGAGAAGGTTCCTAAAGAAAAGAACGCGAAAAGCTTTTGGGACATGGGAGTAGATAAATCCGCCAAACATTCCTTCATAAGCGTGAGGAAGGGATTTGAGGTCGTAATAGCTCCTTACAGCGAAGGAAGTTGGGCATTCGTACGTTTTTTCCCGGGCGACCTGGAGCATGGGTTCATTAATGTCGAAGCCCGCAATCGAGGTAGCTCGTTGTGAGATGGCCTGAGTCCAATAGCCTGTTCCACACCCCAAGTCAATTACTGTGCGATTATCAAAGTGGGGGGGAAGATTTTTTTTGAGCTGAACGATGTCGTTCTGACGTTCTGGTTTGGCATAAACCGCTTCGTATTCAGTTGCCCGTTTGGCGTAGTAAGCTTCTAGGTGTTCCAGATTTTTCTTTTTTATTATGTTTTGAGTATAGGTCTTCCAGGGAAAAGTATGCTTCAAAATCCTTCCAGTTCATTTTACCATCAATGATTCGAATCGGCTGAAATGGGTGCCCCAGAGAAATCAGACTAGGTTTCAATACTCTCCATGTTAGTAAAGGGCTAGCGTTCCACCATCTTTCACCTTTTTCTCACTGCCCAAAGCAACAACATCCCCCAACCTACAATCAGCAAAGTACCACCAATAGGCGTAACAATCCCCACCTTAAGGGGAGTTAAAGCCAAAAGATAGATAGAACCTGAGAAAAGTATACTGCCCACAAGAAAAAGCCCAATCGCCCATCTAAGTGATTTACTTGGGTATCGTTCAAATAGAATTCCCAAGAGCAATAAGCCAAAGGCATGATACATTTGAAAACGAACGCCTGTTTTGAACGCATCTAACATATCTGGTGGGAGGACCTTTTCGAGGGAGTGTGCCCCCATTGCACCTGCTATAACCCCTGTTAGACCTAGGAATGCACCTGCAATAAAGGCAGTCTGGGAAAAGTTTGATTTAGCATTTGACGTCATAGTAATTAAACCAAAAGATTGGCAAGTTTCAGCGTTTTTTATCCATTAAAATCAAGTAACCCTGAACGCCTAACACCCAACTCTAAACTCCTTCTACGACGCCATTTCCAATTCAGCCTCTTCAAGCTCTTCTTCCTCGACAATATCTTGCTCAACTTTGAGGTTGTTAATGATAAACTTCTGTCTGTCAGGAGTATTCTTACCCATATAGTACTTCAAAATAGAATCTATAGAGGTATCTTCTCGCAAGATTACGGGCTGTAGGCGTATATCTTCCCCAATGAATTGTCCAAATTCATCTGGAGAGATTTCTCCAAGTCCTTTGAAGCGGGTGATTTCTGGGTTGCCTCCCAATTCGTTGATAGCGGCCTGTTTTTCAGCTTCTGAATAACAGTAGAAGGTCTTTTTCTTATTTCGAACCCGAAAGAGGGGCGTTTCTAGGATGTAGAGGTGCCCGGCTCGGACAAGATCGGGAAAGAATTGTAAGAAGAAGGTTAAAAGTAGCAGTCGGATGTGCATCCCATCTACATCAGCATCTGTAGAAATAATGATATTGTTGTATCGGAGTCCATCTAGCCCTTCTTCCATATTTAGGGCATGATGGAGAAGGTTGAATTCCTCATTCTCATATACAACCTTTTTGGTTAAACTGAAGCAGTTCAAGGGTTTTCCCCGCAAACTAAATACCGCTTGCGTGTCTACATCGCGTGCTTTGGTAATCGATCCTGAGGCAGAGTCTCCCTCTGTGATAAAGAGGGTAGTAGCAAGTTTCTTTTCCTCATCTCCTCGCTTGTCATTATAGTGTACGCGACAGTCGCGTAACTTTTTGTTGTGGAGGTTGGCTTTCTTCGCCCGCTGGTTGGCTAATTTTTTAATTCCGGCAATCTCTTTGCGCTCCTTTTCACTCTGCTCTATGCGCTTCTTCAGTGCCTCTGCGACTTCCTTGTGTTGGTGGAGGTATTTGTCGAGATTCTCTCGGATGAAGTCATTGATAAAGGTTCGAACGGTAGGCCCTTCTGGCCCCATATTTATAGAGCCTAGTCGGGTCTTAGTTTGTGATTCGAACACGGGTTCTTGTAAGCGAATGCTTACAGCCGCAATGATAGAAGCACGGATGTCTGAAGTATCGTAGTTCTTCTTGAAGTGATCGCGAATCACCCTAACAAAGGCTTCGCGAAAAGCTTGTAGGTGAGTACCTCCCTGGGTTGTATTTTGCCCATTTACGAAGGAGTAATATTCTTCCCCGTAAGCATTTCCATGGGTAATAGCCACCTCTATGTCATTACCTCTGAGGTGTATGATGTCATAGCGCTTTTCCTGATTTTCCGTTTTACGTGAGAGTAGGTCGAGTAGACCATTTTTGGAATAGAAAGACTTACCATTGAGTTCAATAGTAAGGCCTGCATTAAGGTAAACGTAGTTCCAAATCTGATCCGTAAGGTACTCAGGTAAAAAGCGATAGCCTTTGAAAATCTGGTTATCTGGCTGGAAATAAACGATGGTACCGTTTTGCTCCGCCGTTTTTTTGATTTTATGGTCTTTGGTTAAAAGGCCTTGTTCAAATTCTGCAGTTTTCACCTTGCCCTCTCGTACAGAATCTACCTTGAAATAAGTGGACAGCGCATTTACCGCCTTGGTTCCTACTCCATTTAGCCCTACAGATTTTTTGAAGGCTTCAGAGTCGTACTTACCTCCCGTATTGATCTTCGATACACAGTCAATCACTTTACCCAATGGAATACCTCTTCCATAGTCGCGTACCTTCACGTAGCCATCTTTGATTTCAATCTGAATTTTACGCCCATGTCCCATGACAAACTCATCAATAGAGTTGTCTAGGATCTCTTTCACAAGGATATAAATCCCGTCATCTTGAGAAGATCCATTTCCCAATTTGCCTATATACATTCCCGGACGAAGGCGAATATGCTCCCGCCAATCCAAAGATTTAATACTGTCTTCAGTATAGTTTACCTGTTTTGCCATAAAATTGAGTATGCCTAGCCAATGGATTTACGCAAGATTCCTATAAAAGATGGGTTTGGCTAAAATTTTGCGCAATACAAATATAAATATTCTTTTGTTGCTAGTCAAATTAGCTGAGGGGCCAGAAGAGAGATTGCTTCGCTGAGAGATGCCAGAGACCAGAATATTTCGCTGAGAGAATAGAGAAAAATAGATAAATTGAATTTCACAAATCTCTGGCCTCCACTTCCTCACCTCTCTCTTCTAACATCTCACTTCTCTTATCTGGCTTATCGCATCTCTGCTGTGTATATTTGTTCGAACATGGCAAGGATTCCCCAACACATAGTAGATGAGATATATCGAGCGACGGATATTTTGGAGGTAATTGGAGACTATGTTACCCTGAAAAAACGCGGCCAGAACCATTGGGCGCTCTCTCCTTTTACGAAAGAGAAGACGCCTTCATTTGCTGTTAATCCCGCAAAAAATATTTATAAGTGCTTCAGTACAGGTAAGGGAGGTAATACAATCAACTTCCTTATAGAGATGGAGGGGTACACCTATGTAGAAGCGCTCAAGCACCTTGCTCGAAAATACAATATCGAAATCATTGAGGAAGAGGTTTCACCTGAAGTAAAGGAGCAATTAGACAGAAGACAGAGTCTATTCATCGTCAATGGCTTTGCTGCATCCTTTTTTCATGGGCAGTTGATGGAATCTGAAGTAGGCAAAAGAATAGGGCTTTCCTATTTCAAAGAGCGGGGCTTACTAGAGCACACGATTAAAACCTTTCAATTAGGATACGCCCCCGACCAATGGGATACCCTGGTGAAGGCAGCCTACGAGGCAAAATACCAAGAGGATTTTCTTATCGAACTGGGATTGGCGAGTCGATCAGGGAAGACCGGTAATTTGATTGATCGGTTTCGGGACCGCGTGATCTTTCCCATCCGTAATCCGATTGGGAAATTCGTCGGCTTTGGGGGAAGAATCTTGAGCGAAAGGAAGGATGTGGGGAAATACATCAATTCCTCCGAATCGCAAATCTACAATAAAAGCCAGGTGGTATATGGCCTCTTTGAGGCCAAGCAATCCATTCGCAACGAAGACCTGTGTATCCTGACAGAAGGGTATATGGATACCCTTATGCTTCACCAAAATGGTATCCAGAATGTAGTAGCTTCCAGCGGTACAGCCCTCACCATCGAGCAAATCAGGTTAATCCGCCGTTTCAGCAAGAAGGTGCTGATGATCTACGATGGAGATGCTGCTGGAATAAAGGCAGCTATGCGCGGGATTGAACTCCTAATCCAGGAGGAGATGAGCGTTAAAGTCCTTATACTTCCAGATAAGCACGATCCAGACTCCTACGTGCGAAAATTTGGACCAGAGGCATTGCGTGAACAAATGAATACTCAAGCTCTGGACTTTATTGCATTCAAACTCAAGGTACTAGGTGATCGAGAGGGGGAGAATCCTTCACCAGATGCTCAGGCACAACTCATTAAGGAATTGGCCAAAACCATTGCCCTGGTTCCTGACCGAGTATACCAGCAAGTATACATTAAGCAGGTTGCTCAGGAATTAGCGATTGGTGAAGACTTGATGATGCATGCAGTAGAAGAAGCGAAAGGGATCCAGGCAAAGTTCCACGCACAGGAACTGCGCAGAGAGCAAGCTATCCAAAGAAATACAGATCAACAAGCAGGTACCGTCAAAGATCTCAAAGGATTTGAGAAACTTGACCTCGTCTTTCAGGAAAAGGAGTTGCTAAGAATTTTGCTGAGTTATTTTGGACAGAGCTTTGTAGAAGAACAGGAAGGACCTTTGGAAGATGAAGACGGGAACCCTTTGATGGGAGAGGAGGTAGAATTGGTATCGTTCTTTAAAATAGAATTAGAGTCGCTAAACTTTGAAAACCAGGTATTTGATCAGCTCAAAGAGGAATTGTTTACAATTCACGCAGAGGAAAGAGAATTCAATATAAATACCTATTTGAATCACTCAGATCCAGCTATTTGTGCACTCGTAGCAGAGTTGCTCAGCATACAACATGAAATCAGCCCGAATTGGCGGAAGCATGGAGCTTTTGTACTCGATTTTGATGCAGATCTAGGACTTGCTGTCAAAAGTGCAATGTATCACTACAAGTATAAAAAAGTAAATAAGCTCATTGAGGAAGCTCAAGAGAAAATTAAAGCAGCGGAAACCAATGAGGAAGAAGTGGATAAGTGGTTATCCATCTACCTTCACCTAATGCAAATGCGTAGAAGCATAGGAGATAAACTAGGAACAGCAGGAGCCATACAGGCAAAGGACGCAAGCCTATAGCATTAGAAACGCAACACCTTACTTTGTCAAATATCAGGTAGATAGTAACCCCGGGGTCTTTACTTTCAATTAAGTTAGCTACTAGACTAGTGATTAATTAACCTTGAAGGTTAGATCCAATACCAAGAATCTCCCCCATCATTTCCTCCGCGTACACCACTTGTCAGCTTGCTTAATTTCTGCTTGTCTGCATTTTTTACTTTGGCCTTCATTTGCTCGAGAGACAAACGCTTTACTTGCTTTTTCATGATTATCCGTTAAAAAAAATACTGCCTACTCTAACATAGGTTTTCGGCTACCCCTTCTGTTATAAAGGACGATAAATATTTTGTATTTCGCAAGGTTTTTATGCAAAAAATGTATTATATATAATTTAGTTTATGTAAAAAATGTATAAAACTATACTTAATTTATAGTAATATGAAACTTAACGAAAAATAAACTCTTTTGAATTTCGAATAAAAAAAGGGGTAAGGAATAAGGGGAATTCTCTCCTCACACTTTCCACGAAAGAGTTTAAACGGGTAATGAATGGATATAAAGAGCTAATCAACTAGAAGGTTTCTCAAGAAATTGATCTTGTAAGGAAATTTGTTAGGGTAAGTATTGGTAGAGGAAATTTTTGGGGAGTTACTTCAAAAATATATATTTGAAGACGATTTTAGATGTAATATAACCATTCAAAAAGGTTGTTTTTTAAGTTCCTAGTTCTAGTTGATTTTTCACAAGTGTATAGTACAATCCTTTCTTCTTAGTCAGTTCTTCGTGATTTCCCTCCTCTGCGAGTTTTCCCTCCGCCAATACTAGGATTTTATCAGCATGTTTTACAGTACTTAATCTGTGGGCAATGATTACTACAGTTCTACCTTCAAAGAAGGATTCCATCTTTTCCATGATACTTCTTTCATTCAATGCATCTAGCGCACTTGTAGCCTCGTCTAGGAACAAGTAGTCCGGATCTTTATAAATGGCTCGGGCTATAAGTACCCGTTGGGCCTGTCCACCGCTCAGAGAAACCCCACTCGATCCTCTGGGACCAATAAGGGTGTGGTAGCCTGCAGGCAGGGCTTCGATAAAGGATTCTAGGTTCGCAATCTTTACCGCTCGGCGTAATCGATCCTTATCTATGTATCCGGAATTATCGGATTCTATAATATTTTGGAGGATACTGTCATTGAAGATAAAGCCATCTTGCATCACTACGCCACTCACTTGCCGCCATTGTGGGGTGTGGATATATTCGAGTTTGCTTTCACCCACAAGTACATCACCTGAGGTAGGAGCATATAGTTTGAGTAAAAGTTTTAGTAGGGTACTTTTTCCACTTCCACTCACGCCTACAATAGCCGTTACCTTTCCTGCGGGAATCTCAAGATTCAAGGTATCTAAGATTTTGGGACTGCTGGGGCCTCCGTATTGAAAGGATAAATTTTTACAGTAGATCGGTTTATTTTGGGAGATCTCCACCAGTCCCTTCATTTCTGGATGTTGTTCCTCAGACTCGCGCTGAACCTCTGAAAGGCGCTCTAAACTGATTCGTGCATCTTGGGCCTGCCGGACAAATTCAATGAATTGAACAAGTGGAGCATTTAGTTGCCCAATAATATATTGGACTGCAAGCATCATTCCTAGGGACATCTCTCCTTGAATAACTGCAGTAGCAGCAAGAAAACTAATGAGAATGTTCTTGAGTTCATTAATAAATCCTCCACCAGTTTCTTGGTATTGGGTGAGACTCAGACCTTGGGAGGATATATTGTACAGTTTAACTTGGATAGATTCCCAGCGCCACCTCCGCTTCCGCTCAGAATTATTTAGCTTAATCTCGTGTATTCCCTGCACCATTTCTATAAGTGTACCCACATTTACCACAGCCTGGTCGAAACGTTTATAATCTAACTCTTCCCGTTTCTTCATAAAGCGCAGAATCCAAAGCACATATAAAATCGCTCCTCCAATAAATACCATAAAAATCCCCCAATGATAAAAGGCTAGTACGAGAGAAAAAACGACGATATTGAACAGAGAGAAAATTACGTTTAGAGAGGTGGAAGTAAGAAATAATTCAATTTTTCGATTGTCTTGGACTCGCTGTAACATGTCTCCCGTAGTCCGGGAATCGAAATACGTAAGGGGTAACTTGAGCAATTTGATCAGAAAATCTGAAGCGAGCGAGATATTGATTCTAGCCCCCAAGTGGAGGAGTAGCCAACCCCGTATAACTTGGACCGCCATTTGAGAAAAGAACAGCATAAGCTGGGCGATAAGGACGAGGTTAATGAAAGAAATATTGTCATATCGTATTCCCTGATCAACGATAGCCTGGGTTAGAAAAGGAAAGAGTAGCTGAAGTAAACTACTTAGAATCAACCCTAAAAATAATTGTCCGAGGTAGCTTCGATACTTTCTTAGGTAAGGAAATAATAGATTCCAACCCTTTCTAGAACGCGGACCATATTCATTCCGTTCAAGAAACTCATAGCCTGGTTCTAAAAGGATGAGCCAACCCTCTCTCGTTTCAGGTGAATCGGACCGCTGTAGCCAGTTTTGCCTGAATTCTTCTTCCCCGTAGGTAATTTTTCCATAAGCTGGGTCAGCTACGTACACCTTTCCTGAACGGATTTTGTAAATCACGACAAAATGGCGGCCTTGCCAGTGAGCAATACAGGGAAGGGGAACTTCGTCTCTTAAACTATCATAGGATGTAGTCAATGCTAAGGTTTTCATCCCTACAGATTCTGCCGCTTCAACTATCCCATGTATGGAAACACCGTCCCGTGTAATGTGGCAGCGTTCTCTAAGATCTTGTGCTTCGAAATACTGGCCATAATACCGGGCAACCATACGCAATGCTGTAGGGCCACAGTCATTGGCATCCATTTGACGGTAAATAGGAAAATTATTCCAGGAATACATAAGTTAATCAAACTCTAAGTATACAAATTCCTGCGATTATAAGAAATTATATATTTCTGTTATTTGAAAAAAAGAATATTGGAGGAGAGGGCCGGAAAATTTGTTTTTTCAAAAATTAAATTATATTTTTGATGAAAATTATGGAATTTATTATTTGGATTTTAAATTTTGTATTTAAAATAACAGCTTAGTTTTTAGTATAAATTATTATTATTTTTTAATTGTAATATTTGTATCTTGCACATAGTGTGTGGCTGCAAGAGTATCTACATCAATTAGCAATCTTTCAGTTGAATGAGCTGCAATCATTCCTCTTTCTTTACCTTGTTCCTATTTTTGTGTATATGCCTTTATCCCAAAACTTCCTTTGGTAATAATACTACTCAAAGGGACAGTCTTCTCAAGCTCATAGAACAACCCCAAAGTAGCGATTCCGCCAAGCTACAAGCCTATATACAACTTTCCCAATTATACCGCAAAGAGCCTTTGAGGGCAATGAAGTGTATTGAATCTGGGCAGAGTTTAGCAATGAAAATAGATGATAGAATATCTTATTGGAACCTAGAATTGTCTAGAGGGAGATTTTTGTGTGTAATATCTAAATACCAAGATGCGATTTATGCTTTCAAAGAGGTGGCCCAATTTGGTCAGCTTTCGAGTGATCTTGATCTTGAAGGTAGAGCCTTTAATTCCCTCGGGATTGTCTTTGGTATGCTACAGCGATATGACAGCTCCGCGTATTATTTGGATGAATCTGTAGAAATATTCAAAAAACTAGGTAAGGATGATATTGTCCAAAGAATTTATAACAACTTGGGGAATAACCTAAGTAGGAACTCCCAATTTGCTTCAGCTCTGGAATACTATAAAGAAGCCTGGAAATTTTTACAGCAATCCCAGTACGAAAAGGATGAGAAACTCGAATGCAAGTTGCTTAATAATATTGGCCTAATGTATTTTCGCCTTAAGCAATATGAAAGTGCAAAAGATTACTTCCAAAAGAGCAAACTTTTATCCAAAAAGCTAGGCTTAGACGCAGAACTCGGTTTATCCACAATTAACCTCGGTTCGACTTATTACTATCTCGGATTATACGACGTAGCTCAGCGATTGATCCCAAAAGGAATCGAGCTGTGTATCCGGACAGGAGACAATTATCCTATTGGTTTAGGATACTTTTTCTTAGGAAAAATATATGAAAAGAAGGGGAAGTACACTTCGGCACTAGAAGCCTTTCAACTCGCCAAGCAATACGAAGAAAAAACAAAAAGTTTGTCTGGGAAAACCCTTACGGCTATTTCCCAGGCACAAGCTCGATTGGGAAATATTTCTGAGGCCTTATCCTTTGCACATAAGGGGCTAGATTTGTCCTTGAAATTTGAAAAAATGGAAAACGCTGCAATAGCGAGCGAATTGCTCAGTTCCCTATACGAAAAAGAGGGCCAAACCAAGAGAGCCTTAGAATATGCCCGTAACGCGACAAATTATCGTGTAGAGGCGATCAAAAAGGCTTCTGAAAATGATTTATTGAGGCTTAGGACAGAGTTTGAAACCGATCAAAAGGAGTTAGCGCTGATGGCAGAAAAAGTGAAGGTGGGGGAATTAGATAAAAAAATTGCTGACGAAGCTAACAAAAAGCGATTACTTCAAGTAATGCTGGGAAGCCTAGGATTAATTCTGCTTTTTTCCCTAGCCTTTGGGTATCGTATTCAGGAAATGTACAAAAAACTCAAGCGGCTCAGTGAAGCCGTTGGAACTCAACGCGATCAGCTAGCCGCCCAAGCTTCTGAGCTTAAGATTCGCAACAAAGACCTGGAACAGTTCTCCATGGCTTTGGGACACGACCTTAAACAACCCCTTACTACCATCAAGGGATATGCTTCCCTATTAGATAAGACAATTCCTAAGTATACCCCGATGGAGATGCAAAATGCTGCAACCTATTTGCATTCTCTACAAAAGGGAATCACCCGAATGGAAAAACGGATTGAGAATTTACTAGCCTATTACCGAACCGGAGTCAAAATGAAGCGTCAAGGAGATGTAGATTTGAATCAGGTTCTTGAAGACGTTCAAAATGACCTACATCAGGCGATTGAAGAAAGTCGAGCAAATATCCAAGTTTCTGATTTACCAAACGTGAAGGGAGATCCGGATTTGTTTGCGCAACTCTTCCAAAATCTTATTGCAAACAGCATTAAGTACTCCAAGCCTCAAACCCCTCCTAAAATTGCTATTCATCCCAATAAGAACGGGAAATTTTGGAAGATTGCTGTTCAAGACAATGGGATTGGCATTGATGAGGATTCCAAACATGATGTTTTTGCCCTGTTCAACCGGGTTAATGTAAATAATGGGGTGTCCGGTGAAGGAATTGGCCTTGCTACCTGTAAGCGAATCATTGAGCTCCATGGAGGTGAAATAGACGTAAACTCTTCACCTGAAGGTGGTACAACTTTTACCCTTTATATTCCGTTAAGCAGAAATTAGGGATTCATCTCAATTCTGAACTATTTTTGCTGTATGGGCAAAGCGATACGGGGTAATGGCGTAAAAAATACTCCCCCTTATTTACCAGTAAATTTTTTTGTTAGAAATTTTTCACCTGCTCAGAAGGTCAGCTTCGCCCTTGCCTTGGTAATTCTAGGGTTCTTAGCTGTCTATATCTTTTGGTCAAGTGTATATCCTTTGGCTTGGACTCCCACTTTTCAATCCCTTGCCGAAGCTTATAAAACACCTGTTGAGATAGGAAAGGTACATACCCCCTATATTTCCCTTCCGCTCACCTTTCCTGTGTATCAATCCTGGGTTAGCTTTTATGCAGGTCCGATGCTTCCCATGCCATCCCTCATTATTACCTTTGTTGTCTTGCAAACCCTTGCCTGGACGCTCTGGGTAACTACGGCAACTTATATCCGGTCGCGTTGGGCTTATGGAGTCTATTTCCTGTACCTTTTTAACCTCTTCCTTTCAAATACCAGCCAGTATATTTTTCCCGGTTTATCTTTTCCTCTCATAGAAGTGGGGATAAGTATACCGCTGCTTACGCTAGTATACATCTTCCAAGCCCAAAAGCTCCGAATGGGATTTTGGGGGAGATTTCTGGCATTCTTCTTAGTACAGTCTTTCCTGTTTGGGTATTTATATTATTTAGGAAGTTGGAAAGCGTGGTATTTTACCTTTATTAATCAGTTCTATTACCAAATTCTATTAACATTCCTCTTCTTTTTATTTGTCTCCAAGGAACTACTCAATCTCTTCATCTTATTGGGGAATAACCGGTCTAATCCTCAAAAAATTTGGCCCATCTCTGTCTATCGTCTTTTGTGGCTTCCACTGCTTGTAGGTTTATTTTTCTTTACGGGTAGTTTCACCACATTGGGTAGCCAAGCCTCGACCGTCTCAGTCCTTTCCTATGTGTTATTAGGAGGATTTGCCATCCTTACTCCCTTCACTAGTCAGAACCTTTTTCGTGTATTGAAGCCTATTTTTTCTGCCCACTCTGTTTGGGCTCTATTGCTGGTAAGTTGGGCCATCATTGTACTGAGCTTCTGTGGCCTTCAGCTATCGATGGGGGATATCTTACTCAGCCAGACCCTGGGCAAGATTTTCATCCAACTGTTGTTTGTAGGGACGCTTTGTTACGTTATTTACGTAGAAACAAACTTTTTCCAATTTCTCAATAAGCGTTTACGGATATTTTTTCTATTAGCAAAAGGACCCGCTTTTCCCTTTGGGGTGATGTATCTCCCTGCTATTCTGCTCTTTTTCTTTTTTCAAGGGCAAGAGGACTGGAAAGCGCTAAGGGTTTTTGCACATTCCCAGTTGATTTTGGAAGGAGATGCTCAGGGACTTGCCCAACAACCTGAAACTGCCATTGGTTTTTACGCGGAGGCCACAAATTATATGCCCTTTAGCCCAAAGGCTCAATACAACCAAGGAGCCTTCCTCATGCGCAACCCGCAACGCACAGGGCTCGCCATTGAAGCATTTAAGCGCGCGCTGCGCCTGTATGATTTTCCTCAGGCTCGACTGAATGCAAGTCAGCTATTTGGCGATTTGCAACTCACAGGAAGTTCCCAGGGTATGCTCAAAGAAGGACTTGTCCATTCAAATACTACCCACGGACGGCTGGCCCACAACTTAGCCCTTTCTTTTTGGAGAGAAAAACAGTGGGATTCAGCCTTACACTTTTTCCATATAGCCCAAGAACTGGATCCTCACCTATACATTACCCAAATTCATATGGCCAAACTCTATTATGAAAGGGGGCAAGATAGCTTGGCAAGGGAGTACTGGGAGAAAAGCCTCAATGGAATAAAAGGGGATGAGCAAGTTGCCATTAATGTCCTCTATTATGCGATGGTAGACTCTCTACTGCGTCCACCCTTGACTCGACTATCCGAAGATATATATACCAAGTCACTCGTTCAGAATGTTCTGTTTGCTGAATTTGCGGAGGGCGAATGGGAAAAAGCGAGGGAGCAGAGCCAATTAATCGTCCAGAATTATGAGGAGCCAGAAATGGAACTACTCTATGGCTACCTGGAAATGGAACGTGGTTCTCTAGCAGTTGGAAAGAGCAAATTGGAGTATTTATCTCAGCGTTACCCAGCGTTAACGGGATTGGGGAATTATCTACTTGGGATTTCTTATTTTGAAAAGGGGATTTGGGGAATGGCAACTAAATATTTCCGACGTTCTGCGGAAGCAGGTATGGGGAGAAGTTATTACTTTGTTCGGGTCCTAGAGGGCCTTCAAGGGAAAGAAGTAGGAACAGTCGCTGATTCAGTGGAAGATGATATATGGGCTCACCTACTAGAAGAAGAGGAGGAATTGATTCGAATGGCGGCAAGAGATACGCTATCCGTTGAGTTGGACAAACTAGATTTCCAGGAAAAGCAACGGCTTGCAAGCTACTCACTCTATCAAAATCAATGCTATATTCCGGTCCAGATTCTTTCCTCCATGGGGGAGGAAGCAGTATTTCGAGAAGCAAGTATGAATATCTTGGCTTCCTGCCGAACAGAAGCCTTTCTCCAATTCTTAAAGCAGCAGGCCCAAGCGCATCCAGCATCAAATGCCCTGCGCCAGATCGTACAGTTTGTTGCGGAAGACCCTCTTGAAATACAGGATAGTTTAGGAATACAGTTGCAGGAAAACTGGGAAAAGCGTCCTTGGGACGAAGAAATCGGAGTGAAATGGGTAGCGCATTTATTACGAGAAGGTCAAGTTGAGGACGCACATACAGTGCTCACTCAAATATTAGAGATAAATGACCAAAACCCTGTATTTTGGGAGCAGTATCAACAAATTATGGAAGCATGGGGTATGACTGACGAAATGAATTTTGCTGAAGAGCAGATTGATAAACTTACTCCCTGACAAATTTTTTCCTACAAGCGACTTTTCTACTTACTCATAAGGTTACTCCAGACCATCCCTTTTATTTTATGTGACACTATGGCATAGATATCTGCAAAAACAGACAGGTCGTCTGGATTTTTCGGTCATGGCACCCAGATTGTATTTAAGAAAGCATATTGTTAAGCACTAACTAAATATAACATGAACAAGGAACCCAATAAGGTTGATGACTATTTGCGTTCACTGAAAGATGGCCTCAACGATATCGGCAATAAGATGACGAAGATGGTGGATGATGTGTTTAGCGGAGAGGTAGCGGCCACCGGAGAGGTAAAGTTGGTAGCTGATGAGTTTGAGACGGATGATATGTATGTGATCGAGCTGGAAGTTCCTGGAGTAGAAAAAAAGGAAGTGAGCGTCCAGGTAGTCGATGGTATCCTAATTATAAGTGGTGCACGCAAGCGAAACGAAGCGTTTGAAAGTCCTCGTTTGCACAGGAGAGAGCGACGATTTGGAGAATTTCAGCGCAGCTTTACGGTTCCTGCTTTTGTGGAGTTGGAAAACATTAAGGCACGTTTTGACCATGGGGTACTCACCATTCAGTTTCCCAAGAAGGTGTCCAAGACAGATGATTCAACCAATATTGATATTGAATAACAATACTATACAGACAATAAATATTCGCATTCGATGAGCAAAATTATAGGCATAGACTTAGGTACGACAAACTCCGCTGTGGCGGTAATGGAAGGTAACGAGCCTACGGTAATTGTGAATTCCGAAGGTAAGCGCACGACTCCTTCAGTTGTGTCATTTACGAAGGAAGGCGACCGAGTTGTGGGAGAACAGGCAAAACGTCAGGCCCTGGCTAATCCGACCAAGACGATCAATTCAATCAAGCGTTTCATGGGAATGACCTATGATGAAACGCGTACAGAAGGCGGACGTGTGGCTTACGAAGTAGTAAAAGGAAGGAATGGATTGGCCGCAGCAAAAATTGATGATAGAACATTTACTCCACAAGAAATTTCCGCTATGATTCTTCAGAAGATGAAGAAAACAGCTGAGGATTATCTGGGGTATGAGGTAAAGGAAGCCGTGGTTACAGTTCCTGCTTATTTCAATGACTCTCAACGAAATGCTACAAAAGAAGCGGGTGAAATTGCGGGCTTGACTATCAAGCGTATTATAAATGAGCCTACTGCAGCCGCATTAGCCTACGGATTAGACAAGCAGAACTCCAATGTAAAAGTGGCAGTATTCGACTTGGGAGGGGGAACTTTTGATATCTCGATCCTAGAATTAGGAGATGGGGTATTCGAGGTACTTTCTACCAATGGAGATACCCATTTAGGTGGAGATGATTTCGACCAAGTTATTATAGATTGGTTGGCCAATGAGTTTAAGGTAGAGCATGGATATGATCCAAAGAAAGACCCTAAGGCTGTTCAGCGTTTGAAAGATGCTGCAGAGACAGCCAAGATCGAGCTTTCTTCGACTTCATCTACCATGATCAATTTGCCCTATCTTTCCATGGATTCTGATGGACCTAAGCACCTAGAGCGGACGCTTTCTCGTGCCAAGTTCGAGCAATTGGCAGATAGCTTATTCGATCGCTGTCTTACCCCTTGTAAGGAAGCTTTGAAAGCCGCCAAACTTTCTGTAGATGAGATTGATGAAGTAATTCTTGTTGGAGGCTCTACACGTACCCCTAAAGTTCAGGAAATTGTTCAGGAGTTTTTCAAGAAGACGCCTAATAAGAGTGTGAATCCTGATGAGGTAGTTGCAATTGGTGCAGCTATTCAAGGGGGAGTTCTATCTGGAGATGTGAAAGGTGTACTGCTATTGGATGTAACTCCTTTGTCCCTCGGTATCGAAACCATGGGAGGTGTTTTTACCAAATTGATCGAATCCAATACAACCATTCCAACCAAGAAGTCAGAAGTATTCTCTACGGCTTCCGACAATCAAACCTCTGTAGAAATACATGTCTTACAAGGAGAGCGCCCCATGGCTTCAGATAACCGGCCTTTGGGTAAGTTCCACTTAGATGGGATTCCCCCCGCTCCTAGAGGAGTACCTCAGATTGAGGTAACCTTCGACATAGATGCAAACGGTATTCTCAATGTAACAGCGAGAGATAAGGCTACAGGCAAGGAACAAAAGATACGTATAGAAGCATCTACTGGCTTGAGCGATGATGAAATCGATCGCATGCGTAGAGAGGCCAAAGAAAATGAGGCGGCTGACCAGGCCAAGCGGGATGAGGTAGAGAAACTCAACACGGCAGATTCCTTAGTCTTTAGTACTGAGAAGCAGCTTTCAGAATTGGGGGATAAACTTTCCCCTAATCACAAGGAGACTATTGAGGCGGCTATGGCCGAGCTCAAGGAAGCTCACGCTGCGAAGGATTTTGCTAAAATCGAAGCAGCTACAGCTGCACTGAATACAGCGTGGCAGAACGCTTCTACGGAGCTATACCAACAAGAGCAAGCTGCTCAGGCAGCGGGAGGGCAGCCTACAGATGGTCCTGCACCAGAAAATGGAGCTGAAGAACCCGAGCAAGAGGTTACCGATGTTGAATACGAAGAGGTAGACGACGCGAAGTAAAGCGGAATGCTTTCTTCTAATCATAAAAAAGGTTCACCGTATAAGGTGAACCTTTTTCTATTTGGTTTTATTCCTCACACCATACCAAACTGGTAGGCCCGAGCATTTTTTCCTTCGTAGTAATTGAGAAAAGCCTGGTTCACTACGCGATTCCCGCCAGGAGTAGGATAATCGCCTGAGAAATACCAATCTCCCAGATGATCTGGAATGGCCTTGGAG
>JBCCTX010000087.1:0-22893 GCA_039197765.1 Bacteroidota bacterium | reverse complement strand
GGTCTCCATGGGAATGATCTGTGCGGAAGATGAGCTTGGACTGGGGGCAGACCATGCGGGCATCATGGTTTTAGATTCATCTCTAAAACCGGGAACCCCTTTTGCTGAAACTTTAGAGGAAGAACAGGATTACCAGATTGAGATTGACCTTACGCCTAATCGCATTGACGGGGTTTCCCATTATGGAGTAGCAAGGGACTTGGGGGCTTATATGCGAAAAAAAGCGCTAATGCCTTCCCTATCTTTTGATCCGGATAACGCCAAGCAGCCCAATCCCATCCAGATTGATATTGTAAATGAAGCCAAATGCCATGCTTTTGCAGGCATCTACATAGCTGGGGTGTCGATCCAGGAAAGCCCAGATTGGTTGAAAAAGCGGTTGGAGTCCATTGGACTACGCCCGATCAATAATGTAGTAGACATCACCAACTTCGTAATGATGGAATTGGGTCAGCCCCTCCACGCCTATGACGCGGATACCTTAGATGGACAACAGATCCTGGTTAAAACCATGGATACTGATACGACTTTTACTACGCTAGACCAAACGGAGCGTAAAATTAAGGCAGGAGAAGATTTAATGATCTGTGATGCTAAAGGCATGTTGGGAATTGGCGGAATCATGGGGGGATTAAGTTCTGGGGTAACCACTCGTACAAAAAATATCCTGCTCGAAGCAGCCTATTTTGATCCGGGATCGGTAAGAAAAACCTCTAAAAGACTAGGGCTTCACACGGATGCGGCTTTTCGATTTGAAAGAGGGGTAGATCCCCATATGAATGCACCAGCAGTCCTCAGAGCAGCAAGCCTTGTGTTGGAACTAGCAGGGGGTACACCTTCCCAATTGACGGACCTTCGAACACGTAAATTTCCGCATTTTGAGGTGGAGCTTTCCTTGAAAAGGGCCAACACCTTATATGGAAAACGAATTGCCCGCAAAACCCAAATTGAGATTCTGGAAGCTTTAGAAATCGAGGTTACAGAAGATAAAAAGGATCGAGATCTCCTCCACCTAAAAGTTCCTCCCTATCGGGTAGATGTCACTCGCCCACAGGACGTAATGGAAGAGATTCTTCGGGTGTATGGATACGACAAGGTCGAGGTTAAAGATAAATTATCCCTGTCCCTCAACTTTAAAGATGAAATAGATGCTTTCCAGCTTCGGGAACAATATGCTAACTACCTATCTGCTAACGGCTACTATGAGACCTTAACCAACTCTTTGGTGGCAAGAGAATTTGGAGATGTTCATGCAGTTCCCATGCTCAATCCGCTAAGTGAGGACCTGGCCATTATGCGCCAATCTATGCTTCCCTCTGTTTTGGAGAGTATACAGTTCAACCAAAATCGCCAAAACGAGAACCTCAAATTATATGAATTTGGCAGGACCTATGCCCAGTACAATGGAACCTATGATGAAGAAGAATGGCTGGTATTGGCTGTAACGGGGAAAAATCATGCCCCTCACTGGGAACATAGCCCCCAAGCTGTAAATCTGTTTTCTCTTACCTATGAGGTGGAACGACTGCGGTCTTGGTTCCAATTTGAGGGCGAAATCCAAGAGGTAGAAGATTCAGATTTTGACTACGGATTGGAGTTAAGGCTTGACGGAAAAAGCATCTTGAAGTATGGTAGAGTCAAAGGAGAATGGCTGGAACGTTATGATCTGCGCAATGATGTATTCTTCATGCGCATCCACTGGCCCTTACTCGTAAGTCATTACGAGAAGACTGAGGTAACCTATCAAGATATTCCCCAGTATCCATCTATCCGCAGGGACCTTAGCCTGCTGCTAGATGATGCTCAGACTTTTCAGGAACTCAAATCCGTTATAGAAAAAGCTAATCCCAAACTCATTCGCAGTGTAGAACTACATGATATATATACTGGAGATGGGGTTCCACATGGAAAAAAGAGTTACTTGGCTTCCATAGTGCTAAGGGATGACAAGAAAACCCTTGAGGATAAAACAGCAGATAAAGTCATTCAACGGGTGCTAAGTTTGCTGGAGAAAGAGATAGGCGTTAGGTTGAGGTAGGTAGTAGGTAGTAGGTAGTAGGTCGTAGGTAGTAGGTAGTAGGGGTATTCGAAGCTATCGAGTCAAGGTTTTTACACATTTTAATTTGCAATTACGATTTTGTGGTTGAGTCATGAATTTTACCGGTCCTGGCTTCCAAAAGATTATCCTTATGGCGAGTAGTCAGATATAAAATATATCAATTGAAACATAAATATTCCTGATATGAAGCACGCAGAAATACATACAGCTAAAGGGGTTATGAAAGTAGAATTCTACGAGAAAGACGCCCCAGGAACCGTTGCAAACTTTGTAAAATTGGTGAATGAGGGCTTTTACAATGGCCTTACTTTTCACAGGGTAATCCCCAATTTTGTGATTCAGGGGGGTTGTCCGGAAGGAACAGGTAGAGGCGGCCCAGGGTACACTATTCCTTGTGAACTTGATGGGGGAAACCAATACCACGAAAAAGGGGTTCTTTCAATGGCCCATGCAGGGAGAAATACAGGTGGTTCTCAATTTTTCATTTGCCACAATCGCCAAAATACCCAACACCTAGACCGGAACCATACTTGCTTTGGGAAGGTGGTCGAGGGTTTGGATGTAATTGATCAAATCAAAGGAGGAGACACAATCGATAAGATTGTAGTATTGGAGGAATAGTTTATTAGCCCATAATCCACGGCTTAGCACTTGTCCATTACAAATGTATATTCCGTGGATTATGGACTATCGTTTTTTCTGCACCGAAGGATTATTTTTTCTCCCCTAGTACCATCGCGATTCGCATCGCGACATCTTCCAAGTGGTACTTCGTTACCTCATCTGAATTTACTTTAGCTGCTTTCTGCACGTCTTTCAACAAGGTCTTTAACTGACCTCTAACCAAGGGCCGAATATCTGATTGACTCACATCTACCCGAGTATAGAACTGACTAATAAAGGAGTTAGAAGGTAGGTTTTGCTCCTGGGTCATGAGGTATTCCATGCGCTCTACATAAGCCCGCTGAAGGTTTCTCCGAAAGGGATCGACTGTAGATCGTGTGCTGAGTTCAGACCATATCCCACGACGTAGGTCATTGAGCATATTAAGGGTTGTGTAGGTCTGTCTCCCCTGCATAGCTTCCCCTTCGATCAGTCGAGCGAGTCTGCCGAAGTCCAGCAATTGGCTAAGCGTGCGAGTTTGAAAGCGACGAATGCGTTCCATACTTCCCGTACCTTCAATGCGTGCGAGGACATCTTCCTCAATAAGCCACTGGGGGGTGGAAAATACTTCTCGCTGTAACCAGCCCATTGCCTCTTGCTGCCTGGGCTTTGGCACACGTTCGTAAACTACTCCATCCTGGTCATAGGTTTTACGGGTTTCGTAAATCCCCCCAATATTAGATTTGACATGCCCCTGATAGCGCCCCCACTGACTGACTACCTGTCCATACAATTCTTCCAGATCGTCGTATCCCTTTCCTATTTCTTCTGTCCATTCAATGAGGTTGGGCACAATGCGTTTGAGGTTTTCCACTCCATATGTACTAGCCTTTATTGCGTCATTACTTAGATCTTCGGTCTGGGATCTGGGGTCAATCGGATTAAAGGTTTGCGGACCATACCAATACAAGAGGTCTCCTTCATGCTCCCTGATCCAGTTGTGTAGGGTTTCCTTCTCCTCATCGGGCGTCTGGGCATTTGGAATCGGAGTGTATCCCCATTTTACTGACCATTTATCGTAGACACCAATTTTAGGATATAAGGCGGCATTATCTCCTGGCTGAGCTATGTAATTAAAGCGTGCATAATCCATGATGGATGGGGCTGTTCCCATCCGCTTTGTAAACGAGGGTGAACGCATAGAATCTGTAGGATAAGCAAAACTGGAACCCATATTATGGGGAAAACCTAAAGTGTGTCCTACTTCATGCGCTGAAACAAAGCGGATCAACTCTCCCATGATTTCATCTTTGAATTTCACCTTGCGAGCATCGGGATTAACAGCAGCTGTTTGTATAAAGAACCAGTTGCGCAACAAATTCATGACATTGTGGTACCAAATGATATCGCTTTCTATGATTTCACCCGAGCGGGGATCGTGTACATGGGGACCCTGTGCATTCTGAATCGGATTTGCTGTATATCGGATTACAGAGTAGCGCACGTCTTCTGGACTCCAATCGGGATCTTCCTCGGAAGATGGGGGATATTCTCCCCGAATGGCATTCTTGAATCCTGCCTCTCGGAAGGCAATTTCCCAATCATCTACTCCTTGCTTGATGTACTTCCTCCACCTCTCTGGAGTTGCAGGATCGATGTAATATACGATCGGCTTTTTGGGCTCAACCAATTCTCCTCTAGCAAAGGCCTCAGGATCTTTGGGTTCTAAGCGCCAGCGTGTGATATACCTTCGCTGCTCTGCTTTCTGAGCATCTCTTCCATAATCCGTTTGCTGCACGGAGAAAAATCCTACCCTAGGATCATATACCCTGGGCATCATCGGCTCTTTGGGTAATAAGATCATAGACTGGTTCATTTCGATGGAAAGCGTATTAGTCAATCGGTTAGAAGGGGGTTCATCTGCTCTATACGTCAGTATGTGGCGTACTTCTGTATTCAGCGGAAAGCTTTTCATGTAATTGATTAGGCTACGCTTTTTATCCAATCCTTTTACTTTGAAAGTTCTCCGTTGACTAGCCCTAAGTGGACCTATCATGGCCACATCCGACTCAAAAAGTTCATTTACCTTAATGATATAAGCGGCAGAATCCTTCCCCCATGCTTCCTGCTTAAAGGTCATAATGATCGGTTCAAAATTGTTGTTCCGGACTGATTGATAAATAGGCTGATCCTCATCGGCAACATTGTCAAAGGAAACCGATCGCAAGAGTAATTTTTCGTCTTTTTTCTGCCAGCGCCAAACTTGCTGTCCTCTAGCTTTCATTCCTGCTCCTCCAAAGTTGAAGCCCTCAATGGTTCCCGCAATCCTACTTATAACCAAGATCTCTCGCTCGAGAAGGCTGTCGGGAATTTCAAAGAAATAATCACTCCCCTTCTTATAGACTGTGAATAGTCCTTCATCGCTAGTCGTATTTTCATCCAAGAAATCTTCAAGTGCTTTGAGACCTTTCTTGGTAGCTGCCTTGGTGGAATCTTTGGGAGCCTTTTGACTCAAAAGACTAAGCGTACATACAAGGAATAATATCAAAAGTAGGTTCTCTCTTGTAGTTGGAAGAAACATATGCTTTCGTTTAGTTCAGAATGTTAGTTGATAGTATTTCAATACAATAATATCATATATTCTCTCTGAAAGCCCAAAATAATCGAATTCGAAGTGCTTAATGCTAAATGAATACCTAGGATTTTTGTTTCATATGCAACTTTTTTCTTCCCATGCACTTCTTAAAAGGGTAATAAGCTATTACCATAAACTCCATAAAACATTCCAAAAGATGATTCGACTATTTAGCACAACCTACTTACTTCTTTTTTCTCTCTTCATCTGGGCCCAACAGCGTGTAGAGCCCTCTGATTTAGAAAATAGCCTACTCCCTGCCGTAGCGGTAGCAGGAGAAGCACCTATTTCTTTTTCACTTCTCGATCGGATGAAACACTATAAGGTCCCAGGTGTGAGTATTGCAGTAATCCAAGATGGAAAACTCCTCTGGGCTAAGGGGTACGGCGTTACAAATACTGAGACTGGCCAAGCAGTAGATGAAAACTCCTTATTTCAGGCAGGCTCAATCAGTAAGCCCGTAGCAGCTATGGGGGCACTACGGTTAGTACAAGAAGGTAAAATTGGGCTACAAACAGATATTAATTCATATTTGACTCGATGGAAAGTCCCTGAGAATCGATTTACCAAGCAAAAGCCAGTGCATATGCAAGGGCTCCTTTCCCATACTGCAGGAATGACCGTACATGGATTTCCTGGCTACACACAAAGTGATGAATTTCCCAGTGTAGAAACCGTTCTTAATGGCGAAGGAAATACCCCAGCGATCGTACCGGATACCCTTCCGGGAACCTTTATGCGCTATTCTGGAGGGGGATATACCGTAGCTCAACTCGCAGTTGAAGAGGTGGCAGAAAAGCCTTTCGCAGACTTTCTGGAATCAGCAGTTTTATCTCCCTTAGAGATGTCCCATAGCACCTATGCGCAGCCCCTCCCACAAGCATTGCACGGGAATGCTAGTGCAGCGTTTGACAGTGAAGGTAATATGGCAGAAGGGCTTTGGAATAACTATCCCGAACTGGCCGCCGCAGGGCTTTGGACGACTCCCACAGATCTCGCGAAATTTTGTATTTCCATTTACGAATCCTATTCTGGACTCCAGGAAAAGGTATTATCCCGAGAAATGGTAAAAACCATGCTCCAACCTGTAAAAGAAGAATACAGTTATGCATTGGGACTAGGCACCTATCGAAAAGGGGACACTTTGTTTTTTGGCCATGGGGGCAAGAATCGAGGCTTTACCAATAATATGAAAGCTTCTGCAACCCACGGTATGGGCATTATCATTATGACCAATGCAGATAAAGGAGGTAACCTCGCCGAGGAAATCATGCGAGGGGCAGATCTGCTGTACCAATGGGGAATTCCTAAGCAAAAATTGGTGAAGCCGTATCCCTTGAGTCAATCAGAAATCAATGCTGTGAAAGGTTCTTACAGACTGGATTTACCTGGAGTCAATGACTACCTGATCGAGGTAAAAGTGGGAGATTCCGGCTTATGGATCTACGACCCTCAAGGTACAGATAACCATCTCATTCCTACCTCCTCTCTAGAGTTTTTTGACAGTGATAGTGGGTCAAGTGTCTCCTTTGAAGTCGATGACAAAGGAAAGGCTACGGGTTTTATATATGCAGGGGAATATCAATTTAGGAAGTTGAAATTGTAGGATGGAGCGATAGAATTCGGTCGGTGGTCGGTGGTTAAAGCATACATTGACCCTGGGTCAAATGTTACGAAAGGCCACTGACTACCGACTACCCAACTACCGACTACTCAATACTTTTCATCAAACGAAAGCAGAGTTCGTCTACTTGTCTTCTATCTGGCTCATCGGCTCCGACATTGCTTAGGATGATTACTGCATCCTTGCGATCTGGGGCGATTGCCATGGAGGACTTGTACCCTCCTGTACCCCCATTATGCCAAAGGAAAGAAGCTTTTCCTTCCTCTTTTATGATATGCCATCCCATAGCGATATCCATGAGGGCGTCTACTTCACCATATCGTTCTTTCATAAGTGCTAAGTCTCCTTGTAAGGCATCAAAAGAAAATACTGCGTACTGCGATAAATCTTTTACACTAGAAAGGATGGCTCCCGCACCTTCAAGTGCACCCAAATCCCAGTTGTGCATAGGATTTCCTCGCTTATTACGTCCCTGTACAATATGGGCTTCAACTGCCTGCTTGTTGCTAGAGCTTTGGGTCATATGTAACGGCAGGAAAATCTCTTCTTGTAAAGCCTTTTCGTAGCTTTCTTGGGTCAATTTACCCAGGGTGTATCCCAATAGAGCCATACCTACATTGGAATAGGTATATTTCTCACCCGGTACACTTTTAAGCTTCAGTTGGTGGGTGAGGAATTTTTCAAATTTTTCCTGGGAGTAATCTCCAAAAGGATTATCCTGCTTAAAAAGTAACATCCCCAGGTTGGAGGGGTAATAGGGAAGCCCTGAATGATGACTGGCTAGCTGGCCAAAGGTAATTCTTGGATTTCCTTTCAGTGGAAAATCCAGGTAGTCTGCAATCGGGTCCCCCAAGCTAATTTTCTCTTCTTTGACAAGGTTCATCATAAGGTGAGTAGTAAACACCTTAGATAAAGAACCAATTTCAAAAACGCTATCCTCATTTGGAACTGAGACTACCTTGTCCCCGTCGCGTTCTAAGCCGAAAAACATAATCTCTCCAGCGTCAATTAGCGCCATAGCAAACTGCGTATTCTGGGCAAACTGACTCATAATGGGCACAATCATTTCAACTTGTTGAGCATTAAGTCTAGGTTCATTCAGATCCGTATCGGCAGAACGATACCTTCCTTGTGGGTAGGAATACATAGTAGCGAGAAATAACCCGCTCCATAAAATCATTCGTTTCATCAATCTAGCTTTTAAGAAACAATTTTTATTTGATTAATAAAATATACGAATATTAATGTATTTAAAAAAGAAAGTACTTCTGAGCTGGTATCTTTCTGCCCTCATTGTATTGCCTGGATCTTTTTGGTAAGTAGAGTAGAGGGCATGGACCTGTATCCTCTGTGGCAAGTGCTTTGCAGAGGAAAATCAGTCGCACAAGAAAAAATCTTTGGAAATTTGGTTTATACTCAATGAGGAATACAATGAGTTTCCTGTGTTTAAGGTAGTAAAACCCTCAATGTATCGATTTGGACATTATATACGATTGGCAACAGGAGGGGGACCTGGAGATACTTCCTTTGCATTTGATCGAGTGGGCATATAAGCGAATTCTGTAGAACTACCTGTCTTAGTTTCCCACCAATTCCTCCAGAAAGAGATCGCAAACCCTCATGGCTGCTTCAATATTCTCCTTGGTTACGTATTCTTCTGGATGGTGGCTAATCCCATTTTTGCATTGCACAAACAGCATGGCTACAGGAGCCACTTTGGCTATAGCTACGGCATCATGTCCTGCCCCACCATGCATAGCTTCTAGGCCCTCCAACCCTGATTTTTCTAATGCATGTTTAAGGTGTTTGCGGAGACCCTCATCGCAAATCACTGAGGGATTGCGTTGAGTAAGCTCCCACTGACCCTTGATTCCCCTTTTTTGGAGAATTTCGTAGAAGCTCCTCTCCAGATGTGCCGTCGCAGCGTCCATGGTATCGTCAAAACGGCTTCGGATATCTAGTGAGCATTTTACCTTACTAGGAATAACGTTGGCGATATTGGGATAGGAATGAATCGCACCAACGGTTGCTACCATAACATCCTTATTCTCCATTGCATAATTCTCAACCAGATGAATAAATTCTGCTGCAGTAGCTAACGCATCTCTACGCATTCCCATCGGGGTAGTACCCGCATGTCCACGGGTACCATTTATGTAAAGATTGATTCGTGTCTGTCCTGCAATGGACTCAACAATTCCTACGGGTAGATTTTGTTGAAAGAGAATGGGCCCTTGCTCTGTATGAATCTCTAGAAAGCCTAGCCATTCGTGCTGCGGTATAGCATCCGAAGGTAATAGACCAATTTCTCCCCCCATCTCCTCGAGCACCGAAGAAAGTGATTTTCCGTATATGCCTTGTTTATCCAGCCATGCATCCTGAAAATTTCCCGCTAGTACAGAACTTCCCATGTAGGCAATGTTAAAGCGAACGCCTTCTTCATCAGAAAACCCTACGACCTCAATATCAAAAGGTAATTCTATTCCCTGGTGCTGGATACTCCCTACTAAATCTAGGGCAAGCAATACCCCAAGGACCCCGTCAAATTTTCCTGCGTTGCGTACGGAATC
The DNA here is from genome assembly GCA_039197765.1 of Bacteroidota bacterium. Classification (GTDB taxonomy): domain Bacteria; phylum Bacteroidota; class Bacteroidia; order J057; family J057; genus JBCCTX01. The sequence goes on along the minus strand of JBCCTX010000087.1, from coordinate 13,402 downwards.
GAGGTGGGAACCCATTACAAATACGCTATTCGAGCCCTCTTTCCCCTTCAATCTCCCGCGGACATTTCCGATGTTATCAATACGAGTCTCTAGTCCGAGTTCATTCATCCAGAGCAACACGCGCTGGTTAACCTGAGCATGAGCTTTTGTACCAAAAAGCCGAGTGAGTATACGTCCTTCATTGCTGATTTCACCCAAGCTGGTAATTTGCTGCATGACTCTGGCTGATCGGGAAGCATAGGTTTCCATAGATAGTATACGTTAGGTAGGAAAAGTATATAAAAATTTTTAATTGGACTAATATCGAATTTACAAAATACCTAGATCCAGTTAGAAAATCTGGGAACATTTAGGAAAATACTTGCGTTTAGATTTAAATACAACCTGCTTCCATGAAGTTCCTTCCAAATCTTGCACTATTTCTCTATTTCCTTTCTTTTCATACAAAAGTACCTGCGCAGGCTGAACGATACTGCTCTGCCGTTTTTCCAGAAATCGAAGTTTCTGATGAAATAGTCTATGGGTATGCGGATCGCCATGACTGGTGGGGAGAATACAAACCAAGTCCTCTGGTGCTTAAACTCTATGAACCCAAATCAGATACGCTCTCTAAGCGCCCTTTAGTGCTCATGGTACATGGAGGGGTTTTCTTGATTGGCCACCCTAAGGCAAAGAAAGATATCTTGGCCTGGTGTGATAGCCTTTCTCACCAGGGCTATGTAGCCGCTTCTGTAGGCTATCGGCTGGGATTTAGTCTGTTAAGCAAGGCTAGCATGGTCCGAGCGGGATACCGAGCGATTCAAGATGTAAGGGCAGCCATTCGATTCTTTAAAGAACATCACGAAACATACAGAATTGATACCACTCAAATCTATGTTGGGGGGAATAGTTCGGGAACTATCGCCGTATTACACGCAGCCTTCATGGACGAGTCTGAACGCCCTATAGAGACCTATGGTGTAGGCAAGGGAAGGGAGGCATGCGATTTGGACTGTTTAGACTGCAGTGGAAATAGTTTCCAACATACAATAGAAGTAGCGGGGATAATTGCTTTATGGGGAGCCCTATGGGAGCCTCATATCATAGATCCTGAAGAAAATATACCAACCTTACTCATTCATGGAACTAGGGACCATGTAGTTCCTATAAAAAAGGCCCATCCTTTTCATCTTCCGTTCTTTCCTACCCTACATGGCTCTGCTGTCATGCATGCACAGATGCAAAAGTTAGGAATTCCTCACTATTATCACCCCTTTGAAAAAAAGATTCACACCTTTTATCACAAGCGCCCACTTTTTGATTTCCCCAATAAACATTGGGAGACTATTTGGAATTTGGGAAGAGACTTCCTCTACGAACAGGTGAGTATCCATACTACCCGATCAGCCCCCCCTACTTCAAAAAAATACAGTTTTGTGGAACAAAAGCCTTAGGAAAGATTTATTCTCTGAAAGCTTGAAAGGAATTTCGTATTTTTATGGTAGAAATGAGCCAGAGTTTAAAAACCATACAGGCCCCTATATCCGAGGAGCTTGTGTACTTTGATAAGTACTTCAAGTCAGCTATGCAGACCCGCGTGGCCCTGGTAACTCGTATTACCCGGTATATGCTTAAGCGAAAAGGGAAGCAAATGCGGCCCATGCTCGTGCTATTAAGCTCCGGAATATGTGGGGGTATTACTCCTGTTACCTACAGGGGTGCAGCCCTGGTAGAACTGCTACACACGGCTTCTCTTGTTCATGATGATGTAGTAGATGATGCGGATAAGCGGCGAGGGTTCTTTTCGATTAAGGCTCTTTGGAATAATAAGGTAGCTGTCCTATTCGGAGACTTTCTCCTCTCTCGCGGATTACTGATGGCTTTGGAGCATGACGACTTCCAGTCATTAAAAATTATGTCTAAGGCCGTAAAGGTGATGAGCGAAGGGGAACTACTCCAAATGGAGAAAGCACGAAGATTAAACATAGATGAGGCATTTTACTTAGAAATTATTCGAAACAAAACAGCCTCTTTGTTCGCCTCCTGTTGCGAGATTGGCGCTGCTGCAGCTACGGATGACCCGAAAAAAGTCGAGGCGTTAAGAAAATTTGGAGAAATCCTTGGAATCGCTTTCCAAATAAAAGACGACTTATTCGACTACGGTACGGATGATGTAGGCAAACCCCGTGCGATCGATATCAAAGAGCGAAAGCTTACCCTTCCCTTGATTCACGTCCTCAACAAAGCGAGCTGGAATGAGCGAAGAAAACTTATCAATATTGTCAAAAATCACAATGCTGATCCTGAGAAAGTTCGATATCTCATCGATTACGTAAAGAGTCATGGGGGATTGTCCTATTCCCAACAGGTCATGGAGGAACACGTAGCCCAGGCTGAGGCTATACTGGATAGCTTTGAGCCCAATCCTTCTCTCACCTCGATGAAGGAACTCATGCATTATGCAATTTTGAGAAAAGTATAAGCCTAGCGTCTTAAGCCGTAAAGTTTGCACCTGTTTGCAACCTCCCAAAAAAATCATCGTCTTTTAGGTAGGATTCGTTTTTAATTCATATTTTTAAATAAAAATATAATAGCTATGACTGGACTCATTTATACAGCTTTGGTAGGAATTCTCATCGGATTCTTGGCCGGTAAGTTGATCAAAGGGCGTGGCTTTGGTCTCGTTGGAAACCTCCTAGTAGGGGTTGGTGGATCAATCATGGGTAGTTTGCTTCCTATTTGGGGATCAGGCCTTGTAGGTATGCTTGTTAAAGGCGTATTAGGTGCTGTTATCCTCTTGTTTATTGTTGGGTGGTTCAAGAAAAAGTAAACGAAGTCCAGAAGAGAGATCCTTATGTTGAGGGTGGAAAGGTTAACCTATAGCCTCTATATCCCATGCTTTACACGTCTCCCTTCTGGAAATTCACCTTTCTCTTCTAGGCCAGTTTTACGACTTCTTTAGGATGCTTTCGGGCATAGCCTTTGATGATTCGAAGAACGTCAGGCGACTCTGGTTTCAAGGGGACCGCCTCACAAACTGCATAGGCCTTATCTTCTACGAGCTTTCTATCCAAGTAGCCGTATCCTTTGGCATGGCCTTTTTCTACCCATACAACAGACCGTTCTTCATAGTTCCGCCCTTCGCAAATCACCAAGAAGCTCTCTTCGCGATGTGATCCATAATTCATGTCAAATATGGCCTCTTCTACTCGTTGGTTGTAATCGGAGGCTTCCTCCATTCCCACACAAGCTCCCAAACACTGTTCAAGTTGTTGGTAGAAACACCTCCCTGATATATGTTCAATCCCACAAAACTTTGGGCATAGCTTGTGGCTACGTGCCTGACGATGCAAGGAATTTTGTGCATATCTCTTCGAAGAAAAGCGGGCAACCGGTGCTCTACTGTTCTTCAACTTATCTACATAGAGTTGAACAAAACCCAAATCATTTACATTCTTGTATAAACCATAGCGGAAACTCACTCGCTTTTGGGCCCGATTGTAGGGGGGCTGCAAGCGCTTGATCTCCTCGTTTTCCAGCAAAAGAGCCATCAACTCGCTACCCGAAAGCTCAAAACTAATATCGTGAATGAGCTTAAGCATCTCCCGAGTTCGAGTAGCCTTATATGCTCCTTGAAAGTGTGACCGTACCCGCTTTCTAATATTGGTACTCTTCCCAACGTATAAAATCCTTCCCGCAACATCGTGAAAGTAATACACCCCTGCTTCTTCAGGTAATTCTTCCAATTTTGTGGGGGGAAGGTTGGGAGGGAGGTTAGAAATAGACATTTCTTCCGAAAGGGTTTCCCCTATTCGGGAATCTACGTCAGAGTTTATCAATCGCCGAAATAGCTCTAAGGTTGCCTTTGCATCTCCACTTGCCCTGTGTCGGTCTTCATTTACAATCCCTGTATACTCACAAAGTTTGGTAAGTCCATAAGAGGGAGCATCCGGCAATAATTTCTTACTCAATTGAATAGTACATAACTTCTTCCGAGAGAAGGTATACCCAAGGTTTCGATATTCCCGCTGAATAAAACTGTAGTCAAATCGCACATTATGGGCTACAAAAACCGAATTCTCAGTGATTTCAACCAGTTTCTTCGCCACCTCGTAAAATTTAGGGGCATTTAGCACCATCTCATTATCTATACCTGTAATCCGGGTAATAAAGGGTGGAATGGGGATTCCAGGATTAATCAAGGTCTCCAAGCTGTCTACAATGCCATTTCCATCAAATCTATACGCCGCAATTTCCGTAATACGATCTTTTCGTGGGTCTCCCCCCGTGGTTTCAATATCAATGATCGTATAGTGTCTGTTGACCAAAATTCAGCGCTTGTCCTTTTATTCTATTTTACGGATTTTTAAAACCTGTCCCACTATTATGTTGTTGTTCTTCAATTTGTTGATCTTTTTAATCTGATCAACCGGAACCCCATAAGATACAAAAAGTCGATACAACGTTTCTCCTGGCTTGACGGTATGGGTCACCCATCCCTGCTTTTTCTGTGGAGAAGGCTGAGGCTGAACAACCGGCACCCCTGGGTTAGGGGCAGGGTTTACGACTGGTATTGTAGGAGGACCTCCTACGGGAGAAAGCTCATGGAGCTTCTGGGATAACAGTTTGTTCAACCCTTCGAGACTCGTTACTTGATAGATATCTCCCAGGTTAGCTACTACAAAGTAGCCGGGTAATCGCTTGTATTGAAATGCTCGCTTGATGTCATTAATCTGAGCTGATTCGCTGAGTAAAACCTGGTCCCCAGGCAATTGAAACTCTTGAAACATTTGTTCCCAACGGGCGGCATTTTTGTCTTCTGAGATTCCAATGAAGCGAATAGGATAAGCTGAATAAAGAGAAGCCATCCGCTTTAGTTGTTCGAAATCATAGAGAGAGGTCGAGTTCCAACTCGCCCAAAAATATACGATCCAGATCTGGGAGTTGTTCAGCGTGCGAAAGTTGACGCACTGTTGCTTAAACGCTTGGTAACTGAGTGTTTGAGTAGAGCGGGAAGATTGGCCAACAAGCCGATGTGTCCCACTAATACCCAGGAGCAAGATTCCGATTAAAAAAATTGTGCGCATCCTCATATTCGAAAAGAATATTCAAATATAAATATTTATTTGCGCAATTATTAATCCAGAAGCTTACACATTCGATCTTCCACCATCCGGTAGAGTTGCAAAGGAGGGATTTTGCGCCAAGGAACCTCATCTAGCAGGGGGCTTCGGTAGAAATAAGAGTCAATCCCATACTGCAGCATTTCCGACCAGACTTCATCTCTAGGTCTAAGGGTACACATCCAGCCCTCAAAGCCTAATTCTTCCTGTAGTGCCTGATAATAGTCATCGGAATCTGGATAGATGTGAAATACATTTTCACAGACCAAAATAAAACGGGTGATCCCATGATCAATCAAGTAGGTAAGGCAATTTTCAGCCAATAACTTAAAATCGTTTTCAAACAAGTCATTCCACTCCCCAAAAAGTTCTATAATAGCAAATCCTTCCGAGTAGTCAGCATACAATATTTTGACAAGCAAGCTTTCTGAGCCTATTTCGTCCCATAGGGGATGCGCCGGGATGCGATTAATGGATCGATCAAAATAAAAGAGATTGTGCTCGACCTTATGGAAGGGCGACCGAGGGTCAGCCTCGTGATTGTAACGGTTGAGCCATCCGTAAAAGGGTTCTATGTGATGTAGAGGGTTCATCTGACATAGAAGAATTCTGGGGAGTATTAGGGTATAAGGAAATAAGGTTAAATGTTAAAAAATCCTAGTCTACTGATTACAAATATACCGTTCTCTTGGGAAGGAAAAGAGTTTTATTTTATAAAATTTCTCTGTATAGACAGTAAAAATTTTGGCCTTGCGCTGGGGAGGAACAGAGCATTGAAGGTAGGGAAATAGGACATTAAGAGGTCTTCACAAAACACAAGAATCCCAATAGAACTAGGCTACTTATTGGGATATATGCTAACTAGGGTTCAATGGCTGATAGGAAAACGAATCCCCCACTTGAATTCCATGGTCCGCACAAAATCCTCCTACGACTTCCAATACGTATTGAGCGGGTTTGAAAGAGGGAACCTGACGCGAGTATAGCGGCATCAGGTTTTCATGGATCGAGACGATGCGTTGGTTTTCGTCTATGTACAATATATCCAGAGGAATGTAGGTATTGCGCATCCAAAAAGACCGTGGCTCTGGCTTGTTAAAAATGAACAACATTCCCTGATCGGCCTCCATGTGTCTCCGATACATGAGTCCTTGTCTCTGCTCTACCTCTGTAATAGCCAACTCAACTGCTAATTCGATTAAAGAATCAGGTTCAATTCGCTTAATTAATTGGAGGTTAGCTTCGTGGGAGAAAACAGGTTCCTGCATAGGTTCTTCTATACCCTTAGACCCTTGGGAGCCACATCCGGGGAAGAGAAGCAACATACCCAAGCCTCCCATCCCCATAAACATCCAAAGGATTTTTTTCAATGGGCATATCCGCTTCTGATTAAACTTTGGCATCTTCAGAAAGCGGCTTTTGCAAAGCTCTTACAAGTAGGAAAACCCCAAGTAACACAAGAGGGATACTCAATATCTGTCCCATATTTAGGGGAAGGGTTTCTTCAAAGGGCACCTGATTCTCCTTCAAGAATTCAATCAAAATCCGAAACCCGAAAACCCCAATAAAGAATACACCACTAAGCAACCCTAACCGATGCCTCGATTTGGTTTTGAAAAATAAATGTGCAAGCACAGCAAAAACCAATAAGTAAGCCAATGCTTCATAAATTTGCGTCGGATGCCTGGGGGTTGGGTCATCGCGGACAAAAATAAAGGCCCAAGGGAGGTCAGTAGGCTTCCCATAGATTTCACTATTCATAAGATTCCCCAAGCGAATGAACGCACCTGCAAGGGATACCCCCAGGGTAGCCCGGTCAATAATCCAAAGAACTGGTCGTTTGGATACATTGCGAGAATACAACCAAAGGGCAATCATAATGGCGATAGCTGCCCCGTGACTGGCGAGCCCTCCCTTCCATATCATGGGAATTTCGATAAGATGGTTCTGATAATAGTCCCATTGGTAAAAGAAGACATGGCCTAGGCGCGCACCGACGAGAGTACCCACAAAAATATAGAGAAAGGCTTTATCTAATAAGTCTTCTTCAAGATCTTCTTTTTTAAACATGCGCCGGGATACCAGATACGCAAGGTAAAAGCCTGTGGCAAACAAAAGCCCATACCATCTGGGGCCACGATTGAGGAATTCCAGGTGAAAAATTTCTGGATTGGGATCCCAGGTAATTGCCGCTATGAGGTATTCCAACATATTTGAATTAATGCGAGTAATTGGATAGTTTATAGTCAATCCCATTCAAGAATTTACGCATCTATAGAGTCGATGCGCGAGAAGTTGACCATACTTTTTTCAAAAGTGTCTAAATTTGCTAGTAGGGTTTGTTCCTAAAATGAAAAAACCTTGATTAAATCAATTGATCAAATATACAGTCATGGGGATAAAAGCGCAATTATTTGTTTTTCACAAACCATTGATGGCCTAATACTTCAACACAGTAACTTTTTTCTTGCTCATTATGTACCGTTTCTACCCTTTATCTGTATGTGCCTTCGGATTGGCTTTCCTCATTTCCGGTTGTAATCCTGCTGATTCTTTGCCTATGAATTCTCTTGATTTAGAACCTTTGTCCTCGGATCAAGCCATGCATTTTGCGGGACTTGCCGCCCGCTGCATTCAGGAAGAATATCCCAATAAGCTCAGCCATGTGATGAATGACTCTTCAGAAGTCATTTCCCCTCAAGAGATTCACCCTGCTTTCTATGGATGCTTTGACTGGCACTCATCCGTCCACGGACACTGGATGCTCATCCGTCTCCTCCGAACCTTTCCAGATATGCCTGAAGCCCCAAGGTACCGCAAAATGATTGCAGAGAACCTAACCCAGGAAAAAATACGCGAGGAAGCCGCTTATTTTCTGCAACCCGGCAGAAAATCGTTTGAACGTACTTATGGCTGGGCCTGGTTGCTAAAACTCGCTGAAGAGTTGCATACATGGGACGATCCTGAGGGGAAAGTTTGGCGAGAAAATCTTCGTCCGCTTGAATCTCTTATCATTGATCGATACAAAGAATTTCTACCGAAACAGACCTATGCTATTCGAACTGGCTTACACCCAAATACTGCATTTGGTCTATCATTTGCCTGGGACTATGCCCAAACTACGCAAAATGAGGAGTTGGCAGCGCTCATCCGAAATACAGGTATGGAACTTTATGCAAAGGATACAAACTGCCCAATAGACTGGGAGCCTGGAGGTTCAGACTTTCTCTCTCCTTGCTTGGAAGAGGCAAACCTCATGCGAAAACTATTGCCTAAAGCGGAATTCTACTCCTGGTTCCAACAGTTTGCCCCCAACTTAAAAGAAAAACAACCGCAATCTATTTTCAAACCCGCAACTGTTGCTGATCGCAGTGACCCACAAATTGTGCATCTTGATGGATTAAACCTCAGCAGGGCGTGGTGTATGCAGGGAATCGCCTCTGTTCTTCCTGCTCAAAGTCCAGAATATCCGCTGTTACGAGATGCAGCTCGACTCCACTTGGAAGCTAGCCTACCCCATATTGCTTCAGGTAATTATGAGGGGGAACACTGGTTGGCCTCCTTTGCAGTATATGCACTTTCTATGGGAAATGAAACCTTATAGGCTCACAAGCTCTACTGGGTAGTGGAGGAAGGGGTTGGACGCAATTCAACCAGTACATAGGAAGTATTTTCCTTATCAAAGAATTCTGTAATTTCTTCGTGAGGAATGTCTTTGACTTGAGATGGGTAAGCAATTACATAGCCCCTTTGCGTAGAATCAGGAACATACCTTAGTACATCATCCATCTCTCGGGAGAGATAAAAACCCATTCGATATGGCAGATCTACGCCTTCCAAAAGAGAAATAGGGGCTCCACTAGCCAGGCGATTGAGGTATATAGCATAGTCTTTTTCTCTCTGTGTATCCGCTTCGGGCAGGGCCCGAACGGGGAAGACAGAAAAACCATATATGAAGCGAACCAAAACCAACACCCAGACTAGACTCAGCCATCTGAATGCGGGCTGTCGAATGAAAAAGTAAAATAGAATTCCTCCCACAGCAAAGCCCACCCCAGCTAATACCCATCTATATTCCAAGACGGAAAGTTCAGGAATAAAGGGTAAGCCCAGACTTGCCAAGGGAACGATCGCTACGATAATACCTAAAATAATATTGATTACTTTCCCAGTCTGGGGTAATTCATCCCCATGCTCCATCGCAAAATAAACCAATACACCCACCAAAAAGGGATACAAGGGATATACATAGCGTTGCCGTGTTCCTGGGGAAATCCAATAAACGAGGGCATTCGCTAAGAACAACACGCCACAAAAAAAGATAAAAGGGTTTTCTTTGACTTTTTTGCCAAAATCTGGCCGAATAATAAACGGAATTAATAGACTTGCAGGAAGGATACTTCCTAAGGTTTCAACAGGGAAGCGGAAGAAATGGATAATAAATGCTTCATACCCCTTTACCAATAAGGTTCTATCCCTAGATTCTGTCCAAATCCTATCTAAAAAGCCATCTGTTGAATTGAAGCTACTGTAATAGGTAAGATAACCGCTAACCAGAAGGAAAAGGAAGGCAATCCCTACCAGATGGGGAAAGGAAAACAGTCGTTTCCACTCCCGGGTATAAATAAAAAATACCAACAAACTAATCCCTTGAAATAACAAGGAAGGTAAGCCTTTCGTGAGAAGACCCACAGCAGTCAACACGTAGGAACATGCAAATAACAGAAAGAAGTTACGCCGCTGAAAAAAATGGAACATACTACAAAACTGGGCAAAGGTAATGAGGGTATAAAAAAGGTCGATCTCACCCAATTGAGAAGCGACGAAGTATAGCTCCACTCCCATTAACAAAAATAGACCTGAGGCATGCCCGAATAACTCTGACACATAAGTCTTACCCATCCAAAAGGCAAGCGTTCCTGTGAGAAACAGTGAGAAGACAGCGAAAAAACGAATGGCAAGTTCTGAATAAGAGCCAAAAATCTTTGAAGCAGCAAAGATCATCCAATTCCAGACTGGAGGTTTGTTATAGTATGGCTCGCCATAAATTGTAGGAACAATCCAGTTTTCCTGTAGATCCATCTCTAGTGCTACCAAAGCCCTACGGGGTTCTTCCATACGCAGGGGCTGAAGTCCAAGATGGACAAACAGGGATATTAGGAGCAATCCCCATGCACTAAAAATAAGCAATCTGATCTTATCCTCTTGCAAGAATCTAGTTCTTTGGTTTTCTGAATGGGTAATTCAGCAATATAACTTACAAAGTACGTTTAAATTTTATAATTGGCCTCCCATGAACCACGAACCTAAGGAATTCTTTCTTTTGAGCTGGAAAAGTAGTTTAGATCACCCTCACAAACATTTGGGAGAAAGCAGAGGAATAACTTTACAAAAGCTCAACAAATAATGTTATTTGTTTGCCAATTTATAGCAAATACAAGAATATTTTATCAAATTCCTCTACAAAACCAATCTTGATTACTATTTTAATCAATGAAAAGGATCGTTCTTAACAATTTCTTTACAAAAAGAAATAAATCCACCCTCTTTTTTCAAATTTATTCAAAATAAAATTGACTTATTTAAATTATTTGAATTATTGTTGCAAATTTTGTATATAAAAGCGGAGAAATTCGATAATCCCCTTATATGAGCTTGCCTAATAATTTGTTTAAATCTTATCATGTCAATGGTAAGGCAATGGACGAAGTATTTTCCGAACTAGATATCTCCCGTCCCTTCTACAAGAAACTCGTTAAGTATTTCTCCAAGTTTGAGGCCCAGGAATACGATGTCATCCAGGAATACTCTAAAAATACTTTTTTCCTACAGGGGATTACCTTCAACGTTTATAACAACATGGAGGGGCAGGAGAAGATTTTTCCCTTTGATCTCTTCCCTAGACTCATAGAGAAAAGCGAATGGGATGCAATTGAAAAAGGCGTGATTCAGCGCAATCAAGTACTGAATCTATTCTTAGAAGATTTATATCACAACCAGCACATTTTAAAGGATAAAGTCCTCCCAAAAGAATTGGTGAATTCTTCACAGTTCTACTGCAAAGAGATGGAAGATTATACCCCAAATGGGAAGGTATACTCCCATATTTGCGGCACGGACCTAATTCGCCATAAAGACGGAAAATTCTATGTACTCGAAGATAATATCAGGGTTCCCTCAGGTATAAGCTATGTCTTGGCTAACCGCACCACGATGAAAAAGGCTTTACCCAACCTTTTTTCTCATTACAAAGTTCTTCCTGTCAATGATTATCCCGAGGAGTTGATGGAGACTATGTACAGTGTAGCTCCAGAAGGATTGGATGACCCCACCTGCGTGTTACTTACACCTGGCAGATTTAACTCTGCCTACTATGAGCATATCTTTCTTGCTTCACAGATGGGTATCCAAATGGTTGAAGGAAGAGACCTGTTTGTAGAAAATAACTTTGTCTACATGCAGACTATCTATGGACCTAAACGCGTAGACGTCATTTATAGAAGGATAGATGATGCCTTTCTAGATCCAGATGTATTCAGAAAGGACTCACTGCTAGGAGTTAGAGGACTCATGAAATCCTACAAATCTGGAAATGTTACGTTGATCAATGCACCGGGTACAGGTGTTGCAGACGACAAGGCCATCTACAGTTATGTCCCACACATGATTCGGTATTACTTAGACCAGGAGCCCATACTAAATAATGTAGAAACTTACCGTTGTGTGGATAAGGGGGATTGCCAATTTGTAATGGAGAATTTGGAAAAGCTTGTGGTAAAACCCGTAGACGAATCGGGTGGCTACGGTATTCTCATAGGAGATAAAGCATCCAAAAAGGAGCTTACAGATTACCGGGCCATGATTCAGAAAAACCCCCGAAAATATATTGCACAGCCTATCATGTCCCTTTCCCTTCATTCTACTTTTATAGAGGATGAAAGTAGATTCGAGCCTCGACATATTGATCTCCGTGTGTATTCCTTACATGGAAAACGCGAATCCTATGTTTGTAAGGGAGGATTAACTCGAGTGGCCCTTCGAAAAGACAACCTTATTGTCAATTCCTCGCAGGGGGGAGGATCAAAAGATACCTGGGTTCTAGGAAAATAACACCTATGCTTTCAAGAATTGCAAATCACCTGTTCTGGATGGCCAGATACATGGAGCGCTCAGAGCACCTGGCTAGATATTTAAAAGTACAATATTACTCTTCCCTAGATGCCCCAGAAAAGTTTGGGAAAGAGGTATCCCTTTACTCCATCCTGTTTATGCTTGGAGGTCAGAAACAGTATTTAGAGAAATATGAATCCCTTCAAGAAGACCTAATCCTAAAATTTTGCTGCTTTGATGAAGACAATATTTACTCTATAAAAAACTGTATTTCGGCCTCAAGAGAGAATGCTCGTAGTGTCCGAAATGTAATCTCTTTAGAGGTATGGGAAGCGATCAACAGAATGTTCCATGAAACCAACCGATTCTCTGGATTAGATTATTCTCAAGAACAGAGTCGGTACGATTTCTTTCAGCACGTAATTGAAAATGCCTACATCGTCAAAGGCATGTTCAACAATACCTTACTAAGAGATTCTGTTTGGTCTATTGTCTGTATTGGCACACATCTAGAACGCGCCATTCAAACTACACAAATCTTAATTGCAAAGCTCCACGACATCCATGAAATAGAAGATAATATCCCTCCAAAGGGAAAGGTTGTCCTACAAAATTACCAATGGACTACCTCTCTTCGGTGTGTAGGTGGGTTTGATATGTCTAGGCACTACTACAAAAAAATGCCCAATAAGCGAAATGTAGCTGAGTTCCTCATTCTTCACCCTGAGTTTCCCAAATCCGTTGCATTTAACCTTGTAGAATTGTATACAAACCTTGACCACATCAACTTATCTAAGGACATCAAGCCCTCCTCTAGCTTATTTGCAGCGGGAAAGCTTGCCCACCGCCTCAAGTACACCTTAGTTGATGGAATTCTGGATGATCTGTATTCTTTCCTCATTGAGCTCCGTGATGAGCTATATACCCTAGGAACTTCTTTTGAACGGGAGTACCTTTCTAGCTATGAGATGCAATCCCAGGAACAGGAGTAGTGCCACCATATACATTAGCCCTATGGGAATCAATTCGGCAAACGCTCTACATAGACTCCCACTTCTAGTTGTTGATTCCCTGAGCCATATACAACGCCTTTTACTGGGGGAACATCTGCATAATCTCTCCCCCATGCGACAGAGATGTGTTGGTTTCTGGGAATCTGATTATTGGTAGGATCAAAATCTATCCAGCCC
>JBCCTX010000086.1:0-23181 GCA_039197765.1 Bacteroidota bacterium | reverse complement strand
CTTGCAGAAGCAAAGCCTATCAAGTATGTGGGAACCATTCTGGGAGTCCCTTGGACGCTATTTTTGATGGTCCTGGTATTTTTAGGCTATCAGTCAGGAGCCATACTTTTTACTGGGTCCTTTGTGGTAATTCTTTTAATTACCCTTATCGCATTAGGTACCTACATCTACCATTTGGTGTTGATTACGAAAATCAACTTGAGTGATTCCATACTGGAAGTCCAGAAAAAGTTGGCAAAAATTAAAACGTCAACCATTACGGTAACCCGAATAGCTGCGCTCCAACTTCCCTTTTGGACGACTTGGTATGTTAACCCCAGCTTTCTGTTCAGCGGAGATATAGCATATTTGACCGTAAATACTGTAATAACAGGGCTATTTACCTATTTTGCCGTATGGCTTTTCCGCAACATAAAGCCGGAAAATGTGAATAAAAAATGGATAAAAATCTTCTTTTCGGATGTAGAGTGGAGAGCGGTTGATCAGGCAAGAAACATCCTGAATCAAATAGAGGGGTATGAAAAGGAGACAAAAAATCCTCCTCCTTCGTAAAAGAAGGAGAGAACAAAATGGGGATAGAAGATGTACAACCTATAACCCGTAAACACCAGCCGAACACATTATGCAAGGAGGCTACTATCTACTATTTCTATTTAGCTGCGTTGGTGTAATCAATGCATTGATTCTATCCATATACTTTTTGTCCCGTTCCTCCGCTGATAACATTCAAAACAGATTTTTGGCTGGCTTATTCTTCGTCTTAAGTATCAGAATTGGAAAGTCGGTTATCTTTTATTTCTTTGAAGACATTCCTCTTTTAGCAGTATACCTACAAATTGGGCTTTCGGCCTGCTTTCTGATTGGACCCCTCCTATACTTTTATATATATAAATTCTTTCACCAGAAAGCGGCTCCCTATTGGTGGGTTCAACTTTTTCTCTATTTACTCATCATAACCGTTATATATTTCCGCTTTCCTTATCTAGATTTTCGGGTAGAGTGGAAAGGTATTTTCATCCCCATGATTCATATCCAATGGTTTGTGTATCTCTTGCTTTCAGGAAGAGAGATTTGGAGACAGGTAAACGCGCTAGAGCTGAAAGGGCGGGGTTTTTTCAATAAAAAGTCCTGGATCATTTCCCTATTTATGGGTATATCACTGATTTGGCTTGCCTATGTATCGAGTCATTTTATCTCCTACATGATGGGAGCCTTGTGCTTTTCTTTTATGCTGTATGTTTGGATTTTTCTCCTCTTGATGGGGGCCAATCGAATCAATATTCTGGACCCAGCACAAGCTAAATACGGTGGCAAGGAAATCTTAACGCCAGAAGCCGAACGAATAATGGACCAATTGAATTTCACGCTGGAACAAAAGTACCAGGATAGCAGCCTAACATTGGAAGATATTTCACGGGCCATGGGGGTGGGCAAGCATCAACTCTCACAAGTTCTCAATGAACACTACAACATAAACTTTTCAGGTTACATCCGAAAATTCAGGGTAGAGAAAGTCAAGCAACTCATCCAAACCCATGATAAATACACCCTTCAGGCCATCGGAGAAGAATGTGGCTTTAAGGCAAAATCTAGTTTCTACACTGCGTTTAAAAATGAAACGGGGATGACTCCGCTGCAATTCAAGAGAAAAGTGGATAGGGAAAAAGGTTCAGATTTATAGATCTGGACCTAATCCAAGCGTTGATTTTGGGTAGGAAGATAGGGATTCCGCTATTTGAACTTATCCGTATTCCCTTAACAATTCTCCTATGAAACCTTGTTGGCTATTTTTCTGTGTCCCTTTATGCCTTTTTTCCCTTTCAAGTTCCAATGCTCAATCCCTCAGCCAAAGTCAGTTGACGCAGATTGACAATTTATTTTCCGCTTTTGATCAAGGCCCCCCCATTGCTTATGGAATCATTTGCGGCGATACAGCGATCGGTAAGGAGTTTGGCGCTGAGGCCTATACATGTAAAGTGCCTGGTCCCACTCCCTATAGACTTGGCAATATGGCCCTCCATTTCACCGCTTATGCTATCCTTACCTTAGAAGCGGAGGGGCGAATTCGCCTATCGGATGAAATCTCTGCCTACCTGGGACCTGGGGAAGGGGTTGATTTGCGAGGGATTACTATTCGTCAATTACTGAATCATTCTCACGGTTTGCCGGAATACTGGGCATTGAAGTCTTTGATGGGGTTTACAAATGAGGAAAGATTTACTACTGCAGATGCCGACCAGTTATTTACGAGAAAACTCAACAACCTTCATCCTCCTGGCCAGCGCGTTTTCTTTTCAGGAACAGGGGCCTATCTGATGGCTAGGATTATTGAGAAGCTAACAGGAGATAACTTACATGCTTTTACCCAAAGACATATCTTTAAGCCATTAGAAATGGAGCATACCTATTTCACAAATTCCGATCGTGTAAGCAATATAGTCTCCTACTCCCAATCAGGGGAGATATATGAACCTCAAATGATAGGGCATTATGACAATGGCCCTGTAGGAGTGATCACTACCCTGGAAGACCTCCTAACTTGGTTTACCTTTATGGCAGATCAAAATTCAGCTATCAAGCAAAAAATGGATGAGCCTATTCTCCTTAGCGAAGAGAAAATTGCTGAAATACCCGATGGGATGATCACCTATGGACAGCAGTTCATGCATGAAGAGAGAGGTGTCAATAAAATTTGGGACTACGGCCAAATAGGAGGCTTTGCGAGTTCTGTATATAGATTTCCCAAATATGATTTGAGCATTGTCATATTGAGTAAAAATGGCATATACTTCAATGGCTTTTTAGGCATGCAAATATCTGATATCCTCTTGGAAGATGAATACACCGAAATCGCCCCTGAGAATAGAAGTCCCATTGCGTTGACCGAAGAGTTTAAAGAGAAAATAATCGGGTCCTATTTCGATCCGATATATTATAACTATCGGCAAATCAGGTTGCAGAATGATACCTTACGCTACTTCAGGCCAGATTATGGGACTGAACAAGCTCTTTATCCCATGAGTAAGGAAGAACTTTGGATGCCAACTCCTCGCGGGGACTATTACTTTACCTTGATTGGGAATTCCCTTCAGCTAATGGTAGAAAATGTTCCCTATACCTATGACAAAGTAGCGGCATACAGACAGAAAAGTCAGGACCTCAGCTCACTATGTGGGACCTATCTCTGTGAAAGTCATGCACTGGTGCTATCCATCAAGCAAGGGAAGAATGGGAATTGGGTATTGGAGGCCGGGAATGAAGAAAGAGAATTGCACTCTGTGGATGGGCAGCAATTTGTATCTGCACACTCACTGTATAAATCGCTGACTCTAAAAATAAACGCTCAAGATGAGATTATAGGCATACTTATATCAAATCCAGGGATTAGGGATCTCGTCTTCAAGAAGTTTACCTTGTAACACGAAGGGATTTATGTACAATAGGTAACCTAAAGGTTTTATTCATCCATTAGATTTTTACCGCAGAGTCCCAAGAGGAAAAAAAGATCAAGAAATTTCGATTTAGTCGGATCATTTGGGAAAAATCATAATCTGAGTTGCATGGTTAGGTACTTACCTTACGAATAATTCTGCCAAATACATGTCAAAAACATCCTTATTTCTATTTTTCCTTATTCTCTATTCTCAGCTACAGGGGCAAAACAGAGATCCAAGATTCGATGGGCTAACAGAGGAAGTGTATAGTTTGATGAAAAAATGTCAGACAGTAGGGGTGTCTATTACAGTAGTGGAGAATGACAGCCTAATTTGGTCTCGAGGCTTCGGATATAGAAATCTTGAAGAAAAACTCCCTGTTACACCCAATACCCTCTTTCCCATTGCTTCAGCTACTAAGCCGATAAGCTCCTCATTAATCGGTGTATATGTCGGCAAGGGCGAGGTAGCCATGCATGATAAACCGCGGAAATACATACCCTACTTGGAATTTGCTTCCGAGGAAATGAATTCCCTCATTACGGTGGAAGATTTATTGGCACACAGGTCAGGAATTGGAGTTGTGGATGCTGCACATGTTTTCTTTCCTACGAATGATATTCAGCAGCATTTACAGCGCTTGAGGTATCTGGTACCTAATAGTCAAGTAAGGGAGCGCTTTGACTATAGCAATATGGGATATGCTATCCTCGGGGAAATTACAGCACAAATTTCGGGTAAATCCTGGGAAGAAAACATCCACCAGGAAATTTTCAACCCCTTACAAATGGTTCGTTCCAATTGTTCCTTGACAGCCTTACAAGCAGATGAAAATTTTGCTTACGGTTATAAGGTATCTAAAGGTTCTGTCATCAAAACAGAATATGAGGATCAGCATGAATCTGGTGCATCGGGTGCGATAAACAGTTGCTCCGATGAGCTTGCCCAGTGGGTGAAAATGTTGTTAAACAGGGGAAAGATTGATCAAAAACAGATCATACCTAAAGCCTATCTAGAGGAGGCATTTAGCGAGCATAACCTCATTAGGGGGAGTTTCTCTTTCGATAAGCAATATGAACTCATAGGCGACAGCTATGGATATGGCTGGTTTGTACATCAGTATAAAGGGCTTTATCGGGTAAATCATGGGGGAAATGTTTCGGGTTTTACCTCCCTAATAAGTTTGTATCCATATAAGAACATTGGGATCATTATTTTAACCAACCAGGGCTCAGCAAACAACCTTACCAGCGCAGTTGAGGATATACTGATTAATCGCTTGTTGGGAAGAACGCGAAAGCCCTGGAAGGAATATTCCCTCCAGGTAGGGGAGGCGATTGTCCCACTCACTCAACTACCCCCCATCAATGAAGTGGAGAAACCTTCCCGTCCCCTAAGGGAATACTGTGGGAACTATTTCTCAAAGGCCTATGGAGTGGCCAACGTGTTTCAGGAAGATGAAAAGCTCATGATCCAATTCCCAGCGTTCAAGATGTTTTTGGAGCACCAAGCGTATAACACGTTTATCAACAGAGTAGTCGAAAAGCACCACCAAAACACCCCGTCATTTTACATCCGGTTTTACCCTAATGATGGAGGAGAAATAAGGGAAATGCGGATAGAGTTTTCTGAGGAACCTGAACGCTTCGCAAAGCAGGAGTAGCATCGGATATTTTTTCCCTTGGGAAAAATATCCTGTAGGGACGCTCTATCGGTAGCTCATGACTTATAGTGAACTAGATGTGTAGGAACCAAAGCCCTTTTGTGCTATACGCCAATGCCGAAGTCGCAGACCTTTATTTCGCAGCGAGCCTTTGTATTCCTTTCGCAATGATTTTCGAGTAGGCACTAGGCAAACAACGAACTAAGCGATCGATTTTTTTCGCCCCATTTCCGACAAGTATTCGTCCTTTTTTACGCTCAATTCCCCTAACAATGGTCTGGGCAGTATGTATGGGGGAAGATATTAGGTTCTTTTCTGCCGCTGTGGTCCCTATTTGCTTGTCTTGTGCACTAGCTGCTGTCCACCGTGCATTCTTGGCGATATTGGTCTTTATCCCCCCAGGATGTACAGTGTGAATCTGAACGGTAGGATACTGGATGATTGCCTCAGCTCGGAGAGATTCTGTAAATCCCCGAATGGCAAACTTGGAGGCGCAGTAAGGTCCTTGAAAGGGAATACCTGCTATTCCAAAAACACTCGAAATATTAACCAACGCAGCTTCAGGCCGCTTTTTTAACAAGGGTAAAAAGGCTTTACTCCCATAGACCATTCCCCAAAAATTGATTCCCATGATCCATTCTAGGTCTTGGTAGTCTACCTCGTCAATAGAGGCCTTTCCCAAAGCTACCCCTGCATTGTTGATGAGCAGATCGACACGTCCCAACCTGTTTTCTGCAAAGTCTGCGAAGTCGTACATCGCCTTTTTGTCTGCTACATCAAAGGCACTAGAGGCAACTATTTGCCCACCAGCTGGGCTCAATTGCTCGGTAGTATGATGTAGGCTAGACGCATTATAGTCATTTAGGACCAAATGACAGCCTTTCTTTAGAAGGACTTGGGCTAGTGCGGCTCCTATTCCAGAACCCGCTCCGGTAATTACTGCTACTTTCCCCTTAAGCTCCATGGTTATTAAGATCTTTTAATAAATTTAGAAAAAATATTTGTAAATAACTTACAAAAAAATAGAATTTAATGGTAAATTGAATACTAAATTGATTTTTATTAACCAACGGGGGGTTCCCCGCACAACATAGCATGACCATGAAAGATTACACGTGTAGACATCTAATCATAGGAGCTGGCCCTGTAGGACTAGGCTACGCCAAAGCCTTACAAGAGGCAGGAATCCTGTATGATCAGGTAGAAGCAGATGATGATGTAGGAGGGAACTGGTACCATGGGGTATATGAAACGGCTCATATAATTTCTTCCAAGAAAGTGACCGAATTCCCTGAGTTTCCAATGCCGGAAGCTTACCCCGATTTTCCCAGTGCACCACAAATGTTGGACTATTTTAGGGCTTATACCGATCACTTTCACTTACGAGATCATATCGAATTCGAGAAGAAGGTAGTCTATGTGCGTTCGGTAGTAGGAAGCCTTTGGGAAGTAAGCTTTGAAGATGGGGAAGTTCGTCGCTATCAGGGCATATTGGTAGTCAATGGGCATCACTGGCATCGAAAACTGCCGGACTTCCCAGGAGAATTCGCGGGAGAATTCATCCATTCCAAGGATTACAAATATCCTGACCAAGTTCGCGGGAAACGCGTATTGGTGATTGGGGCGGGTAATTCTGCTTGCGACATTGCTTCTGAGGCTGCCCGCATCGGCAATGAGGTGTGTCAAAGTATTCGGACGCCGGCATGGTTTTTCCCCAAGACCTTTTTGGGTATACCCCTTTCAGATTTGTCGGACTACAACCATTTACCTCGATGGGAATGGGTCCAGCGATTAACCATGAAGATTATTTATCGCCTGACTGTGGGAAAAAATAAATGGTATGGCATTCCCGAGCCTGGGTATCGCATATTTGACAAACATCCTACGATTAGTACAGAAGTTCTACACTATATCAAGCATGGAAGGATTGCCCCTAAACCCAATGTTACCCATTTAGACGGAAATTTTGTGGAATTTGAGGATGGAAGTAGGCAGCCTTTTGATATGATTGTTGCAGCCACTGGATACCATTTATCTTATCCCTTTTTGCCTCCAGCATTGAACCGCGCTGAGGGAAGTGTTGTAAAAGTATATGGAGGTTCTTTTATGGAAGATTATAAAGGCTTATACCTGATCGGATGGCTACAGCCTCGCGGAGGAATAGGTTCCTTGGTTTCCCCCGCAGCTCAATTGATGGCAGAATTTATCCATCTCCAGCGCGAAATACAGATCCCAATAGGAAGAGTGTTAAAAAGCATGGGACAAAAGCTTCCTACCTCCCCATTGGCCGACCCGGTCAAATTGCACAAGAAGATGAAACGAGCCCATAAGTTCTTTCAATTTATCAGCAAAAAGGCTAAAAATTTGGATAGAAAATATGGTCCCTTTGAGAATCCTGTCTTGGATGCTATGCCAGAAACCATGAAGCAGGAATTGGCAGAACACCCTATGCAGGTGTATTGATCAATTTTTACAGTACTAGTAAAAATGGCCTCCCAATTTTGGTCGCATTTGGTAACTTACTGTAGCTGCAGATGATCATCTGGACCTTCACTTTTTGGAGGGGAATGTAACACCCAAGAATTATTTTTAATCTAAATGTGCCGGCTTAATTGTGTCCAATTACATTTCCCTATTGCGCTAAATTAACTTGCGCTTCCAGGTACGCATAACAGCGCTCAGCGACATTGGCCCTGATATTCATATAAAATAGAGATAATTCGAGGATATGATAATTACCTTTCTCCAATTCCGTTTCTACTTGTTGGTTTTCGATCAGGAGAACACCATTTTCACAGGTAGCATAGGTATGTGCAGGAAGAGGTGCTGAGAGTGGACCAGTAGGAAGCTCATCAGGAGTATCTCTCCCAAAGAAGGGAAAGTTCATCTCCCCAGTGGGCAAAACATAGCCCAGATGAGCAGACTTTGGGGCATATCCTCCATCTCGTTTCCAATTGAGGGGATTGACGCAGAGCAACTGGCTATTTTCCCATTCTAAAGCCGGTTTACTTTCCTTCGCATAGGTATTGAAGTTTAGAAGGCAATGGGTCTGAGTAGGACTATCACAAACGGATATTTCAGATAAACTGTCTGCCCAGTCATTGGAAAGATAATAGGAACCCATTAAATAGGCAGCGATCATTTTTTTAGCTAAAGGCTGTCCATCTATAAGTTCTTCTAGTAATAATTTTCCGTGTAAACTCCCCTGGCTATGGCCTGCCAAAACGAAGGGACGTCCCAGGTTGTAGTTTGCTAAAAAGTAAAGAAAAGCGCGTTTGACATCTTCGTAAGCCAATGCCAAAGCTTTTTGTTCGTTGTCGCCCTTCATATTTAGAAAGCTGGTAATGGTAGCCTGCCGGTAGCGAGGCGCATATACTTTGCATGCATTGAAAATACTAGCGTTGTTTGCCATAATCCTATCTATCCTTTGGGACGTTCCAGAGGTGAGATCGATGGATTCATTCCAATGCTTTCCAGTGAAGTACGTGGTGGGATGAATGAAAAATACATCGACAGCCTGTAACAAGGTATCCGGGAGGGATACTCCTGTAGGGTATAAGTCTGAATAGTCATTTTTTTGGGGTAAGGCAGCCCAACTGTCAGACAGGCTATAATCTAAGGCGGTCGGCGTCCGATCTATGGAAAAGTCATGTTGGGGACTAATCATGTATATGACCATCTTTTCCAAACCGATTCCCCAAATGAGTAGGCCTATGCCTATTATACATCCTATAATCAGAAAGGTAAGCTTTTTCATATATGGTAGAAATTTGAGCCTAATTTCTTATTGTAAAACATAAAAATATAAATTATATACAATTTTTTAATAATTTTACTGTAATTGATTTATAAATTTTCTATTTTCATGTGGATAATGGGTAGTTTATCTTCTCTTCCCTTTTAAAACCCGTAAGCCCACGCGAGATCTAGGCTGCGGGACTAGGAGAAGATATTTGAACTACCAAGCAGAAGTGTATGGCTAAAACAAGAATGATACTGATTCAAAAGGCAATTGAGCGATTTAATTCAGAAGGGGTTACCAAGGCCCGAATCCAGGATATTGCTGCAGATGCTGGAATGGGACTTAGCAACCTAACCTATCATTTTAAAACCAAAAAGGATTTACTCATCGCTGTGTTTCAATACATGAAAAAGGAGTTAGAGGACGAAGTATATGACCATCGAAAGATTATCAAAGGAGATAAAGGCTTTGAGCTAACTAAAGCGTATATGCATTTTGCGGCGAAGTTTCGCTTTTTTCATACAGATTTGTACAACATCCTTAAGACTTATCCAGAGCTGCGGGAAGCTATTCAAAGCAATGTGGAAGAAGCGCTGGTAATCACCAAAACCATTCAGTACCTAGCCATTGGGATGGGCTATTTAAAGCCAGAACCTTCGGCCTTGCCAGGCTCTTACGATAGTCTTGCCCTGAACAGTTGGATGATTCTGCATTTTTGGTTTGCCCAAATGGAGATTCGAGGGATAGAGGGAGACCCTATCGAAAGCTGTTTGAAAATGCATGCCCATATATGGTATCCCTATTTAACCGAGAAAGGTCAAGAATATATTTCGGAATACTTGAAGGAGGGGGCTTAGCAGGCTCAGGAACCTCTAAATAGGAGTTAATAACCTGATTCTAGGTACACAAAAAAGCGATTTAAAATCATTTCACTCAAGTTTTGTCATGTGAAAAACCTTAGCATATGCTTAAAAAGATATTTAAATGGCTAGGCATTGTGTTGATTAGCTTTACCCTAATCTTGGTTGCGGTCTATTTTTATGTAAGGCCCGAGTTACCTCCTATTATCGATAGGAATGAACGGGAAATACCCTCATTTCAATGGCGGCGAGTAGCGTTAGGAGAAGGGGTAATGAGTAGCAATGGCAGTGCCTATTATCCCTTTGTGAGAAAAGGAACTAGCAATCAATTGATGATTTTCTTCTCTGGAGGGGGAGTAGCTTGGGATAAACATTCTGCCATGCACCCCTTCGAGCTATCTATGTTGTGGACAAAGGAAGGATATTATTTCAAAGAAATTTCTCCTTGGATGATGCTTTTTATGGAGGGGATTCTTGCAGAAAATAATCCTGATAACCCTTTTAACGATTGGAATTTTCTATTCATCCCCTATACCACGGCTGATTTTCATACGGGAAATCAAACCGAGGTAATGGAAGCTAAGGGTACAAAAAGAACTATTCATTTTAATGGACGAGAGAACACGTTGAAATCCTTGGATTGGGCCTTTGATCAGTTCCCCAATCCCGAAAAAGTACTCATCTGTGGAGAAAGTGCGGGAGCATTTGGCTCTACCTTTTGGGTGCCTTATGTAGCGAACCAATACGGAAGCAGCAAAATCTATCACTATGCAGACGGGGCAATGCTGGAAAGCCCCAAACTCCCACAAGCAGCAGAGGAACTTTGGAATGCGAATTGGGAGGAAAATTTCGGATTTACACCCACAGCGGACTTAATTAAAGGTGCGTTTATTCATAACGGAAGGACCCTAGATAGTCTTGTGACTTTCCTACATTCCAATAGCCTCTACGACGAAATTTTAATCCAATATCAAGCGAAGATAAACGAACAGCCCGAAGCAGGGGAGAAGGCTATTCAGGATTGGTCGAGCAAGATGCTTCGTTCTACACAGGCTATTCAATCCGCCGTTCCAACCTATTACTACTACCTAACAGATTATCAGTTGGACCCTAAAACGGGAAAAACGCCCCATACGTTTTCCAGAAAGAAAGACCTATTCTATGAGGTAACAGAGGATAATGTGCGTCTGGTAGACTGGCTTTCTGAAGCCATTATTCACAATAAGCCCAGGTCAATAGGTAAAGAATTTTTGCAAGGATATTGATATACCCTTCACTGTTGACAGTACGAGTTCTGTACCCCAATCTATTACCCTAATATTCTTGAACGCTACCACATAGTTCTCATGCTAATAAAAACCCTTAAAATTCTAGGAATCCTCCTACTACTCATATTTGTAGGAATTCTAATATATGCAGGTATTATCTACCATAGATTGACCGATGGTGCATATGGTGAAATCAAGGACGAAGGTCGTCCCTCTGTCCTTCAATACTACGACGAGCCCTTAAAGCCTCAAGAAAGAATCCCCTTTTTTGAGCCTTATATCGTTAGCCTCGAAGAATTTGCGAATCCTGCCCTGAGGCATGGCCCGCATACTCGCTGGTGGTGGCCAGGAAATGATGTAAATCAGGATGAACTAGCCAGAGAGTTAAGGCTCTTTAAAGCCATTGGAATTGCTGGGGTTGAGATCCAGCCCTTTACGATGGGCTTAAATTTAGATACGACGAACACACGGCTTGACAACATTTACAGCTGGGATACCCCGAGTTTCTATGAGCATGTACAATTTGTGTTGGAGGTGGCAAAAGAGGAGGGATTGACTGTAGATATGAATACCGGAGGGGGATGGCCAACTGGAGGCTTCCACGTCAATTTGGAAGACAATTTTAAACACCTGATTCATAGTGAGCAAGAGGTAAAAGGAGGGAAAGTCATCCAAATAGCATTAGCCACTCCCAAGCCTCCCATTACTGCCTATCTCACTCCTGTGGTGAAACTAGTCGATACCCGGAGTGCGTTGGCAATGAATCAATTTTACCCCGATAAAGCACAGATAGAAACAGTCATAGCCGCTAGGGCTAAGTCAAATGAACGATCTAGATGGGTGGTCAATTCTCGAGATCAGATCGAATTAGATCCTGCTTCTGTTACCGTACTGGATGCATTTGTAGATAAAGAGGCAAGGGAGCTTCGCTGGGAGGCTCCAAAGGGGAAGTGGCAAATCATCACGTTTTGGTCCATGCCTGCCGATGCCCCTCCGGTCTTGATTCCTACGGACCAGCCTGCCTATGTCGTGGACCATTTTGATTCTACCAAGGTCATCGCTAATTACAACTATCTATTTGGAAATCGGACGGGACTTAGCCCTTATTTTGGTAATCCGCTGCGTGCCTTATTCAATGACAGCTATGAATTTGCGGTGGAACGGCATTATGCTACCGATTTCTTTGACTCCTTTGAAGAAAAGAGGGGCTATGATATACGGCCGTGGTTGCCTGTAGCCATGGTTCCTGCCTACAACCACGCTTATGCACATCTTCTTAAAATCAATGGCTTACCTGCTTTCAGGTTTTCGGAGGAAGACTGGCGCATACAGCACGATTACGATTTGACGATCTCTGAATTGCTATGGGAACAGTTTTTTGATCCGAGCCAGCGCTGGATGCACAAGCGGAATTTGGTCCACCGGACCCAAGGATATGGCTTACCAATGGATATAATAGGAGCGGCTGGCCGTGCTGATATACCCGAAACAGAACAGCTCTTTGGAGAAGGTGCAGGAGCTATCATGAAACTCGTCTCTTCTGGTGCCCATCTGTATCAGAAACCCCTAGTAAGTGCGGAGTCCATTGTGTTTATGAAACGTGCACAGATGACAACACCTTTGAAAATGAAATTGGCAATTGACAAGGCCTTAGTTAACGGAGTGAACCACCTTATTTACCATGGCACCGCCTACACATACATGACGGAAGACTTTGGCAAAGAAGGCTGGTATCCCTGGTCTTCCCCGCATTACCCTGCGGCTAATTTTTCCTCTGATATTAGGGAAGTAAATAATTTTTGGGAGAGCTTTCCTGCCCTCAATCAATACGTTACAAGGGCTCAGTACCTTTTACAGGCAGGTAAGCCTCAGGCAGATCTATTGGTATATTATCCATTTTTGGGGATGGGACAGGATCCGGGTATATCTGATCCTTCAGAAGTTTTGCCTGCAGGCTACTTGGCTGGAGCAGAAAGTACCCTCTTACCCGATACGGCTGTGTTACCCTTAGTGGGTACGCGAACTGAATCGAGCGAGAAAGTCAATTGGTTACAAGAAACGTATCCTCTTTTTCACCAAATGGATTACGAAGGAGTAAGTTGGGAGTGGGTGAATGATGAGTCTCTCCTAGCAGCGACCGTCCACGAGGGAAAAATTCATATAAGAGGACTGGTATTCCAGGCCTTGGTATTCCCCCATTTGCCTTATCTCCCACTTCCCATTGCCCAAAAATTAACCCAACTGGCGGATGGTGGAGGCAAGGTCATATTCGTGGGGAATCTCCCTGAAAAACAACCTGGATATAAAGCGTTTGCACGCAGAGATTCCCAGGTACAAGAGATCCTCACCCAATTTGCCAATGATCCAGAACATCATCTACACTCAAAGACAGACTTTGTCCAATGGATCAAGGGCTTACCCGTAGCCTTGCGCTTCACACGACCCGTCGAGCACATTAAGCATATCTCTCGGAAACTGGATGATGGGACAAGGATTACCTTTTTTACCAATACCCAAAATACGTGGAACAAATTTACTGTAAGCACCTCCCAGCAGTTTCCTTTCAACTATTGGCTCAACCCTATTTCGGGTGATAGTTATGCTGTAACGGACAGCTTGACCTTTACCCTGCCGCCATATAGTTCCATTTTCCTATACCAAGGCTATACGGGTAAGGAAGAAATCGATGTGTTGCCAGTTTCCTGGCAAGCTGAAACCCTTCCTCTGAAATCCCTACACACCTGGAGAATAGAAGTGGGGGCATTTCAACGATCCGATACAAGTCTATTTGACTGGAGGAAACATCCCGATATACGCTTTTATACCGGTGTAGGCAGTTACTCAACAAGCTTTACGATAGATTCAATGGATTCCCAAACAGCCTATCTGCTCGATTTGGGAACCTTGTATTTTACCGCTACCGTTCACCTCAATGGGCAGAAAGTAGGCGCTGTGTATCATCCTCCCTACAAGCTAAACCTAAGCCCCTTCCTAAAGCCGGGAACCAATGAACTGCAAATTACAGTCCAACCCGCCAATTTGAACCACTACATTGGAGAAGGAATAAGGGGAAATCCACACTATGTCTCGTTCAAAGATCGCGCGCGAGAACTCATGCCTAGTGGTTTGTTAGGGCCAGTGCAAATCGAGGTGTTTAGAGAGGAATAAGAGATGCCTGACTGGGGAAAAGCTTCTAAACGTTGTAAGATTCTATTGGCTTGCATGTAAGGCTTCAAGCATGTAACAGCTTAATATAATTACACGTATATTTGTTTCACAAAAGAACTACCCGAAAGACGATAAAAGAAAAGCCAGATCAAGTGTTCAGTTCCCACCCCTATATAGATCTCAATAAACTGGTCAAATGGAATATTGAATTCGATTTGGGGCTGATGGGTAAAATGGCAAAAAAGGGAGATGTCTTTCTAAGAGAAGGTCAAAGATGTGATCACCTATATGGTATTCTCAAGGGATTTGCCCGTGTATATTACCTGGACTTAGAAGGAAAGGAAATCACCCATTGGTTTTGTGCAAAAGACTCCATCATAACTTCTCCCTTTAGCTTTGTAAAAGGCGAAACAAATATTCTTTTCTTTGAGGCACTTGAGGATACCGAACTCATATTGATTAGTTCAAGTCAATTGGAAAAATTGATCCATCACTTGCCTGAACTTGGCGAAGCATTTAGACATATCAATGCCGAATTTGCCATGGTCCTAAGTAGAAGAATCATGAGCATACATACTAAAACCGCAGAAGAGCGCTACCTGAACCTTATGAAAGAGCATCCCCTTTTATTTCAAAAAGCCAAGTTATCCCATATTGCCTCCTTCCTTGGGATTACACAGCAAAGCTTAAGTAGAATCAGAAAAAATTTGTAAGTAAGACCGTTAAGGTATTTCAGATTAAATCCTCCAAAATTAAAGCTTTGGGACGCACTTTCATTTTACCGCAGAGAGGATAGAGTAATTACAAGAGCTTAGGGAGGAAATCAGGGAAAGACTTAGGTATGGACTCATCAGGGGTAAATAAATCCCTAATTTACGGCCGTTTTTACCATAGGGTAAAAAAATTCTAAGGGGAAAGGCTCAGCTTTGTCTCGAACGTTAAACGATACGAAATGAAGCTAAGAAAAATCACAACTGCGATGGCAGTATTTTTTGTCAGCAGTGCAATCTTTTCACAAACCTTACCCCAAGAAAAAATGCAAAAGCAAATCAACTCCAAGACCATCGTCTTCATTCACGGGTTGTTCATGAATAACAAAACCTGGGAGGGATGGAAAACATTTTTTGAGAACGAGGGCTATACGTGCTACGCCCCCGCCCACCCCAAACATCAGGGCGAGCCCGCTGAGCTTCGGGCGAATCCTCCCAAAGGACTAGAGGCAGTTCAATTCCAAGATTGGATTTCCAACCTCGAAACCTTGTGCGATGGCTTACCTGAAAAGCCTATTTTGATCGGCCATTCATTTGGAGGGCTTACAGCCCAAAAACTGGTAGAATCGGGAAGGGCAGAGGCAGCAATTCTGATTAGTAGTGCCCCTCCCAAAGGAAATACTACCCTAAAACCTAGTTTTTTTAAGGCTAATAGCACAGTTATCAGCCCTTTCAAAGGAAAAACAGTCTTTAATCCCGAAGAAGAAAAATACAAGAAGTGGTTCCACTTCGCGATTGCGAATACAATGACTAGGGAAGAATCAGACGCGCAGTTTGAGAAATTTGCCGTACCTGAAAGCAGAGAAACTCCTAGGGCCGCTCTTAAAAAAATTGCGAAGATAAATACCCAAAAACCTCATGTTCCCATGCTATTTCTTGGGGGATTAGAAGATGTAATTGTACCTAATGTACTTATTAGAAAAACGATCAAAAAGTATACGGACGAAAACAGCATTGTCGATTTCCAATTTTTTGAGGGGAAGGATCATTTCATATGTGGGGCCCCAGGATGGGAGGAAGTTGCAACGTACTGTCTGGCATGGGTGTCAAACTAGTAAAACCATACATAACACACACAATTGTAGACATGAGAATATTCAAGGTTTTACGCATCTTCTTAGGCCTTTTCATGGTCATTATTGGGCTAAATAAATTTTTAGTCTTTATCGAAATCCCTAATCCGGCAGGAGATGGAGGCGAATTAATGCAAATTTATATTCGATCGGGATTTTTAAAGCTGATTGGGGTCCTGGAAATGTTAGGGGGCATTGCCTTATTAGCCAACAAATTTGTTCCCTTAGCCTTGACTATAATAACAGCCATTATGTTCAATGCCACTGTATTTCATGCGCTGCATGATCCAAAGGGTATAGGCGCAGCCATACTTTGTTTGTTGATGAGTTTAGGCTTGGTTTATGCCAACAAAGAACGCTTTTCCAGGCTGGTAGGTGCCTAGGAGGCAAAGCTCTTACCCATCAATCAGGGCCTTACCCTTTATGAAAAAGGCCCTACAGGATAGTTTACCTTTGCACACCTTACCGTAGGGCCAGATGATCATCTGGCCCTACGGGTTCTAGGGTTGAAACCAGCCTTTAAATGGCGTTTTTTACCTCATAAAGCGCTTGTAAAAGAATATTTTCTACCTCAAACACTTCTTGGGGGAATTGAACCGCATAAAGAACGTTTTTCATACCAAATAGACTAACTTTATTAGATCTAATTACGTTAAGCAAGTTAAGGTTATAGATTGGGCTAGAATTACAAACAACAGCTGCTTAAAAAAACCAGATCTACCAACATAATAGACCTGGTTCTTAGGGTTCTAACAACATTTGCTCTTTAGTTAAACCTATCTTACTCTCCCTACCCGCCGAATAAACCCGACGGTTTGATTGACCAATTCTAAGGTTCCATTATCAGTAACCCTATACAGTGGGGCAGGGTCATCTGCACTTCGCTCCTCAATGAAGGTTGGGGATATATAGAATTCTCCGTCTACAACAAAGGGTGCGAAAAGGAAAAGTTCATCTTCGTTTTCTTGGACTCTGATAGCATCCAGGTTATTCGAATCCCCAATCCATAGCTGCCAAGGAGCAGAAAAAGCGCCAAAAACGCCTCCAGGATTCTCTGATAAGCTGCCATTAGTGTCATCGTGAACGCCCACCACATATCGATTTTCAGAAATGGTGAAATGAAGTATATCAGGAAAGCTATCTACATTGGTAGCTGCCCCATCTAGGCGAAAATTGGGGTCGAATTCGCTTGTCCCATTGTTTATTCGCAACAGCACCGGTGAAGGTTGAAGTTCTATATTGAAATTATGTCCTAACCCGAAATAAGAATTGGCCGTGAAATAATAATCGCCTGCAGCATCCAGGGTTCCTACATTTCCAGCGGGTGCTGTTTCATCGGTAGCAACTGTTACTGTTTCGGCAACTGGATCTATAATGGCCACTGTAGCCCCAGGTGTCACTTGAAAGGTAGTAAAGTCCAAACCTGCTAAGGCAAGAAATATCCTTCCATTAAAATCTACTATGGGTCTATCCGCTTGTGGACTTTGGGGAATTTCGTCCGGAAAGGGTATGGAAGTTATGATTTCCATAGCTGTAGGATCCCATATTACAAATTGCCTGAGAATGATATCGGCATAGAGTGCCCTTGTTTCCGATACAAAAGCTATAGAAGATGAAATATTTGATACCCCTAAACCTGCTAATGAAAACTTGTCTTCCTCAATAGGCGTATTATTTTCATCCAGTCCAAAACGGGTTACTTCAAAGGTCTCTCCGCTAAAGGCGTATAATTTCCCATTAAAGGTGCGAACCCTTGATACGCCCCCTAGTTCCACAGCCGCACTCAAGTCAATTTCAGTACTAAGACTTGGAAGAATACTCATGAAAACCAACCTGTCGCCATCAGGTGTTTGTGTCTCAACTTGAGCAAAGTAGGCTACTGGTAAGTCATCATCTGTAATGATTCCCGAGCCGCTTTGGGTGCCTATTGTTAGGGTATAGCTTTCGTCATTCTCATCTTCCTCATCCGCAGTTGTACTGATTTCAATGGTAAAGCTACTGACTCCTTGCGGTACGGTTAGTTGGCTATTGGTAAAACTGACTCCTGCGCTAAGATTGGCATTGGCAAGGTCACTGCTGAAGTCCTCATCGCTTGCCGTACCTGTGGTAATACTAGCTGTAAAACTACCCCCAGCTGTATTGCTTAGCGTTATTGTATGCTGGATTGTCCCTCCCTCAATGGCAGTCCCATCACTTACGCTTGTGATGGTGGCGGGTACCACGGGGTCATCATCGTCTTCATCCTCACAACTTATATATAATAAGCTGGCTAGCAGCATACAGAGCAAAAATTGAAACGTTTTTTTCATTGGTTACATCGTTTATAATTATACATTTCTCACTTCGTCAAAACATATCGAAGGTCCCTTTGAGGAAAAAAGCCCGACCTGGGCGTTGAACCCCAAAAAAATCGAAGATCTTTTCATTAGTCAGGTTTTGTACTTCCCCGGTTATTGACAGCTTTCTGGAAGCCCAAAAGGTGCTGTAGGTCAGCCCTAGGTTGTGGACTAACTGTTCTGGGATTACCTGTTTAAAGTCAGGATTACCGATACTCTCCCAGCCTCTAAAAAATTCATGTACATAACGGGTGTTCCCAAAAAGATCTAAGCTATTTGTTTCTCCTAGTATATTGGGAAAGCTGTACCGCAAGGAGCCATTGGCAAAGAAATAGGGTCTATTCGGTATTCGATCTCCCTTAAAAGCCGAGAAACTCCCTTCATCCGAATCATTCCGAAAATCCTGGTAGGTTCCACCTAGCTCGACACGGAGTCGCTTATTAGTAGCCGTCCAGTTTCCTGTAACTTCCACCCCCTGTGAGGTAGCTCCCAAAACATTTTGGTTGCTAAAGGTTTGCCCACTACCTAGGAGGACGATTAAATTCTCTGTATTTCGAATAAAGCCGTTTATACTAAGTAGCCAGTTTGACTGCTTCAAGGGACTGGAGGTGTAGGCAAGGGATAGGTTGGCGTTGTGACTCCTTTCAGGCTCCAAATCCGTGTTTGCCAAAATAAGTGCTCCATTTCCAAATATCTCTGTGGCTCTGGGGAGACGAGTTGCCCATTCATACGAAGCCTTTAGCGACCATTTTTCAGCAAACTGGTACCTTAAACTGCTTCCAGCCCCCCACTCATTGGTTTCACGATTGTTCTCAATAATATCAGTGACAAATAGTTGTTCGGCAAGCACGCTTTGCCAGTAATTTTTGACAAAGGCTAGGTACTCCAGGTTTTTACTTGTAGGTTCCCATAGGTACTCAATCCCATTAACCCAATTGAATAGGTCGCTTTTGAGGCCAAGAGGATCCAGTACTAGGATGGTAGGGTCAGCAATCAAGCGATCTTCGCCTGTACGTGTGGTCAATGTCGGTGCAGAAGAAAGCTGCACTTGGTGTTCCTTCCCAATGGGATATTTAGCATTCAAGCGTCCATAGTAAGCCCTATCAATCAATTGGATATCAGTAGGATCTCCTATCTCGCCTGGGTTGGCCCGGATAATGATCTCTCCATTCAAGTCTCTCTGCCGTTCGCCCAACCAGTTGTAGACAAATTGGGAAAGGTCTTGAAATTCAATCCAGGTAGTTGATTGGCCTATCGTAATATCGAATTCTGGGCCTAGTTGGAGATTTTTTTTCCAGCGCAACAATCCTCCGAGGGATTGGTTACCATTCGTTACTTCCCCATAGGGGATAGTCATAATGAGGTTATTCTGGACATCGCGTTCAAACTCACTCCCAAATATCCTCACAGAAAAAAGATCTGCCCAGGGAACCTCATTTAACCCTAAGTTGACATTGAGACCAGCAGATCGGAAGCCATCATGGAAGCGCCGTATGGTTTCTTGTGAGAGTCGACCTCGAGCATTGGGAATTTCCACATCGATTTGATAATTGTTGTTGGAATAGTCAAAAAATGTATTGGCTCCCACAAAGAAACCTTTGATATTTGGTCGGTGTTGAAAGGCCAAAGTGGCCCGATGGGTACCAAAGGAACCGACCTGATAGGAAGCATCCCCACTGGTGCCTACATAATTTGAAGCAGATACTAGATTGACCGCCCCCCCTAAGGCATCCGCCCCAAACTGAATGGGAACAACGCCTTTATAGATTTCTGCCCGTTCAACTAAGTTGACGGGTATATTAGCCAGGCCCACTGTATAACCCATTAAATCCAGAGGAATTCCATCCAGGAAAAAGCGGATTTGATCATCGGTGAGACCGTTTAAAGAGAACCGTGTGTTGGAACCTAAGCCCCCGGCTCTTTGAACACTGACACCTTCGGTTCTAGCAAGCAATTCCCCCAAGTCCGCAGTCTCCAGCTTGGCCACTTGGGTTTCTACGACTGTTACAGCTTGAGCGGAATTTTCAAGTCTTCGGGCCTCACTTAACTTATCTGTTATGACTACTTCTTCCAGTGCACGAACTGCCTCGATCAGTTCTATTTCCAACTTTGTGGTCTGATTGGCTACCACTTCAGTCTCTACTTGCTTAGGCTGATACCCAATGGAAGTAATTGATAAGGTGTAGAATCCATGCTCAATTTGATTGAAGATAAAATTTCCCAACTCCTCGGCAATTACCAAGGTATCCAACTCTATTAAGGCCACAGTGGCAAAAGGTACCGGTTCCCCCTCCCTATTTGTTACAGTCCCTTCTATTTTTCCTTTGTCTTTTGATAGTATGTCTATGGAGTTACCATGGGCTTCCAATTGAATGTTATCTCTACCCCAAATTTCTTTAATGATATGTCCTAGCCTTACTTGGGAGTAGGTATGGGAAATCCTCCTCGTTGGATCTGCCTTTGAATTTGCATAATTAATGAAATGCCCCGTCTCTTCGCGAATCATGCTAAATGCCTCTTTGACAGAGTGATCTCGGAAGGATATAGAGACTTTTTCATCCAAGGGATTAGGGTGGGATTGGCTGTAGACCGTTGTGTATCCAACCATCGATAGTACAACCGATATAACCATCAGATAATGTCGCATAAACTGATTGATATCTTCCACGTTAGTAGATCGTAATCTCTTTTCCTTCTATGCGATACTCAAAGTCTAACATCTTACTCATCCGGTCCATCAATAAGTCCAATGAAGGGTCCTGGTAAGAGAAGGTTAAGTGCTCCTTAAGCAATGACTTTTGTTGAATGGTGAACTCAACATCATACCAAGGTTCTACTACTTCAATAATTTCTCCTAAGGATTGATCCTCAAAGAGCAAGCGATTATCTTTCCAGGCCACCAGTTTTTGGGCATCCACTGTATCCGTTTCAATCTCCTTATTTGATGTCAGGATCGCCCTGTTGTTGATGGTAAGAGTTGCAGTATTTCTGGTATTTTCTTTTTCAGAAAAGGCTACTTTTCCACTAGTAACTATAACTTCTGTTTTGGAGAAATCCTCTTTAGCCATTATGGTAAAAGAGGTTCCTAAGACCTCCGTCTTAGCGTTTTGAGTATAGATTATGAATGGCTTTTCAGGATCGCTTATTACATCGAAATGCGCATCTCCCGTGAGGTAAACAATTCGTTTAGAATCATTGAAAAGCTCCGAAACTTTGAGCTCGGATTCATAGTTCAATCGAATCGTAGAGCCATCAGGAAGTCTAAGGGTTCTTTTTTCTCCACGGCGGGTTTCTACAGTTTGATCTGCAGAAACTACTTGAACGCCATTGAGCGTTTGTTTAGAACCGCCCGGAGAAAAGTAGTATGCAGAAAATCCTATTACACAGAGGAAGACAGCTGCTGCGGCGTAGCGGGTTACCCTTTTATACAGAGGAATTACTTTATTCTTCAACTTAGGATCAGATAGCGTTTCATGGAGTTTGAGTCGGATGTTATTAATCGAATCGCCAAATTCCTGTTCGGATAGGTTGGAATCATCCTCTACAGAGGAGAGCCAGGTTTCTATTTCGGCAGTTTCATCAGCTGTACATTCTCCACGACTATACTTTTCCAGCAGTTCTCGAGTAACCTTCATACTTGTACGTTTAATAGGTATATCGTACAAGTGGGGTCTTACCCTGATTCAAGAAGTAAAAAAATAACTTTTTCAGTAAAGTCCCGCAATCAGTAATACTATAGGACCTGCATACTCGGCAAGATTTCTGCGGAAATGCTTCAAAGCTTTTGTTATATGGGACTCAACGGTTTTTTCTGAAATGAGTAATTTAGAAGCGATTTCCTTATTACTCATTCCTTGTTCCCGACTACATTTATAGACCGTTTTACATGTATTGGGTAGCTGGTCGACAAGTTCAGCTACTCTTACCTTAAGCTCTATTAAGTTGTACTCATTTTCCGTAGCGTACTCGTTTATGAAAAGCTTTTCTATTTCGTCTGTGAGGAAAATAGCTTGTCTATTCTGCTTGCGAAAGTAATCAATGGTCTTAAGTTTTGCTGCACGTATTAAATACCGTTCGATAGACCCTTCTACATCTGAAATTTTGTCTCTTCTCTCCCAAACAGATTGAAATATATCGTGAACAATTTCTTCTGACTCTTCTCGATGCTGAATACGGCTATAGCATATAGCAAATAGTTTCGGTGCATATGTTTCATAAAGCAAATCAAACCCTTTACGAGTTTTGAAATTAAGTTTTCTTTCCCCTCGCTTGCTATTCCTTAGAAGCATTGCTCAATAGGTTAATGTACTTGTGGACCCTAATCGTCGAGGAATTATCCTACAGCTACTATTTAGAATCATTTTAGATTACGAAAATAGGGACAATTTTTCAACTGTCAACTACGATTGTATGGGAATTCGGAATTTCGGTCTAGGTTGACCGAAAGAAGTATTGTTAGGGGATTCTAAGAAGACCCGGAATTTTTGGGCTTAAGAAAAAAAATCTTGTAGGAAGAGATCAAGAATCTTAAAAATTCGTGCTTTTTCCCGCTAGATCTAGCTCCTTTATCCATATATTTCGATACAGGACATCGTGTCCTTCGGCTTGAAGTTTGATCCCTCCGGGCGTATCTGTGATCCCTTTTCCTCCATCGTTGCCACCGTCTAAGCCTGAGTTGGGGCCTCCCCATACTTTGGTGATTTTGTGCTTCTTATGCACCTTCTTTCCATTGAAATATACGGTTGCAAAGGCATCTTTTACCTTTTTCCCATTTTTGAAGCGGGCGGCCTTAAAAACTACATCATAAGCATTCCACTTGCCCAATCCTTCATACTGTTCGTAAGGTGAAGGAGATTCATTGATCATG
>JBCCTX010000085.1:0-23226 GCA_039197765.1 Bacteroidota bacterium | reverse complement strand
CGAGAATAATCAAGGGTTTACCAAAATAGACCGCCTCTGCCCCGACTGTAGAGAAACAAGTAATTAACACCTCACATACTGCCAACAGACTATATAGGTCAATTTCTCGGTTTTGGGAATAGTTGGTACATCCGACAGCCTCTGCGATAGATGCATGATAGCTGAGGTCTGTTTCCCTAGGGTGTAATTTGACAAGTAGGTGGATATTGGGATGAGAACCGACAGACCGAAAGACATCTTCAGCAGCCTGCCTTCGGAGTTTGGGGTCTCTTTGAGGTTGGGAGGCAAATACGACCAATCGCTTTTCCTGAGGGACATCCAGCACCTTCTCTTGTGAGAGTTGCCCTAAGTAAGGGATAATATCTGTTCGAGCCTGGCCCACCAGGATGAGCTGATCGGGAGTATATTGACCGTGGGTTTGTAGAATTTTCCCCCAATAACTTCCCCAGATTAGGGTTTTATCAGGCATGGGGTGTGCTTGTGCTACATCGGATTCACTGAAGCGGTAGGTAATGTGTAGCGGATGAATCGCTCCATGTTGTAGGCCCAAGGTCTCAATGCCACAGGCCTTACCTGCATCTAGTATAGACTTAATGGTAGGACTTCCTTCATCACCACTGAGCATTCGCTCTAGCTGGGAGTTTGAGAAAAAGGATTGGTAGGCAAAGTACCGAAACAGGTAGTAACGGGAACTGTTATGGAGACTTTCTAATTTGTAGGCCAGTATTTGTTCGTATACAGATTTTGCTTCTTGAGTGAGTAGGGGGTAAAACTGTTCGAGCACCTTTGAAGCCTCTGCAACTTGTTTCCGAATGCTTTTATCAAGCAATTTGCGAATCAGCATACTGTCTCCATAGAGATGGGGGCATTCTTTTCGAGGCTTCCACAAGCGCCGAAGGAGACGAAAGGGCTGGGAATCTCTGAGTTTTGGAAATTCGAACTCTTCCAATACAAGGGTATCTGAGTTAACGTGGGAGAAAAGAAAGCCGTAATAAGGGTTCTCATTTCGCACAGATAAATCTGGAGGGACCCTCATGGGAGTCTCTTGAACCGGGCGGTTAAAGATCAGGAATTTTGCTGCTCTGGCTTTTTTGATCTGACCAACATGCTTGAAGAATCGAATGGAAAGTAAGATGAGGAGACGTAGTACATTCAGTACATTAACAGGCTGTTTGGGCTCGGATTGGAATATAACGGTTACACCAGAGGGGATCTCAGAAATTTTTGTGAATAGGCTGTTCTTTGTATAAAAAGTTAATTCTCCGTGTTTCCTAACCAAGGCTTTCAGCGCCGAATAGTCATAGCAGAAATTGATTAGTTCGAAGTAGAGACGGAACTTGTGGTATAGCCAGATATTCGTCTTTCCAAAGCTAATAGTCTCGCTGAGCGACTGGCCTTGAATGATTTTGCCCCCAAAGGCCAGACAATGGTTCAAAAATTCGTAGTTGAGTCGCTTTTTTTCTTCTGGGGAGAGTTCGTAAAAGGTTCCATTAGGAAAATCTAACGCTTGGGATAATAGGTACATTCGATACTTAGTACTCAGAGAAGATGTTTCCGCAAGGGTTAATTTTCTGTCGCTTACTACTATTTGCATGCGTTAGGGTTAAGCCTATTTCTCTCCAATGTTAAATCTGTGTTAGGCACCAAATATACGCCCTGTACTTTTATATATTTGCTTCATTCCATCAGTATTCCCGATTTTCAGGGAAATGATTTGTCAGAGATGAAAGTACTAACCCAAGCCCATACATGTGTTGCCAAGCCCATTCTAGTTGTGCTACGACTACTCTTTGTAACCGCTCTTTTTCTCCTTTTCCTCAGCCTACCCACTTTTGCGCAGGAGCAAGAAGCCTATGTGCTCATGGTTTCATTTGATGGATTTCGCCATGATTACATTGATACATACGATGCGCCTACCTTCAAGGAGCTACGTAAAACGGGCTCTCATGCAGAAGGCCTTATCTGTTCATTCCCAAGTAAAACGTTTCCCAACCACTATACCTTAGTTACAGGTCTGTATCCTGGTTCTCATGGCTTAGTCGGCAACAATTTTATCGATATGGCTAGGCAGGATACCTTTACCATTCGAAAGCGACACCTAGTGGAAGATGCGTATTTCTACGGGGGAGTACCTCTATGGCAACTGGTACAACAATATGGCATGAAATCGGCCTCCTATTTTTGGGTAGGTTCTGAGGCCCCTGTAGCTGGGCGCTATCCCAATTATTACCAAATTTATGATGGAAGTGTACCCAATGAGGAGAGAATCTCTCAAGTAATGGATTGGTTTCAACTCCCAGACTCTTCCAGGCCACAGTTCGTTACCCTATATTTTTCTCTTGTCGATTCTGAAGGCCATAAGAGTGGACCTGAAAGCCCTCAAACCGGGAGAACAGTCCTTCAGGCAGATAGTCTGCTACAACAAATTCTCACAGGGCTTGATACCATTGATCTACCGATTAATGTCATCATTACCTCAGATCATGGAATGTATCCTGTACAGCGCTCAGAAGAATATTTTATCTCCCTCCCCAACCTTTTGGGAAGCCTCCAAGACTCATTTCAAATGGTTAATAGTGGAACGAATGTACAGCTTTATGGGGGCTCCAAAGCAGCTTGCAATCTGCTTTATGAGAGGTTGAAAACTCAGGAAGCGCATTTCTCTATATATCGTAAACATGAAACACCCGAAGAGTGGCACTACCGAGACCATCCCCGTATCGGTGATCTAATTCTATCAGCTGAACCGGGATATATGTTCTCAATGGGCTATTTAGGAAGGCTTCTGGGTGCACCTCTCACCATTGGAGTCCACGGCTATGATCCTTATACTACCCCTGAGATGAATGGTATTTTCCTTGCGAAGGGGCCGGCAATTGTATCAGGAAAGCGTCTCCCTCCATTTGAGAATGTACATGTATATCCTTTTGTAGCCAGTCTCTTGGGGATACCAGGAGAAACGCCAGATAGTGATGGCAAAGTATTAGAAGAATTATTGCTAAAGTGAAAAAAGGGAGAAGCTTATGCCGTCATTAATTCTGGACTTTTGCGTTGCTTCTCTAAGCTTTTACTTATGGTAAAATGGAAAGTACTTCCTTCTCCTTCGATGCTTTTTACCCATATTTCTCCATTATGTTGCTCTACCAAGCGTTTTACCGCTGCAAGCCCGATCCCCGATCCTTCATATACATTACTCGTATGGAGCTTCCGAAAGATGAGAAAGACCTGTTCCTGAAATTCCTTTTTTATTCCAATTCCATTATCCTTAACTGAAAACTCCCAATGTTCAGGAAATTCACGGAGCGAGATATGGATAACCGGGATTCGATCATCTGGACAGAACTTCATGGCATTAAGTAAAAGGTTTTGAAAGATCTGTTTGATTTTGACCTTATCCAGTACAAGAGTATTTGGCAAGGCATCATAAGTAATCTGAGCCTGCTTTTCTTCTATTTTGGTAGCGATTTCGCTTAAGACTTCGTTGATGACCTCATCTGAATGGTGTAGTGCTGGATGAAGCTTTTC
Organism: Bacteroidota bacterium; assembly: GCA_039197765.1. Taxonomy (GTDB): domain Bacteria; phylum Bacteroidota; class Bacteroidia; order J057; family J057; genus JBCCTX01. The sequence continues at coordinate 19,701 of JBCCTX010000085.1, read as the reverse complement.
CGTATTGACGCGGGAGTAATCTAGAAGAGAATTAATGAGGGTTTCCATACTCAATGCATTTTTATGCATAAATCGCAGTAAATTCGCTTCCATAGAATCTTCATTCTTAGCTAAATTTGACTTCAGACGTTCCGAAAAGGCGATGATATTGACTAGGGGGGCCCGTAAATCATGAGAGGCCATATAGGCAAAATTTTCTAGTTGGAGGTTGGAATCAATATATTCTTTGAGCTTGATATTGCTTTGATTCAATTCGTACTTTACCTCTTCTAATTCCATGTTGCGTATAGCAAGAAGCTTTGATTGTTTTTTCTTAGAACTAAAGAGGAGGTAACTAATAATGAGAAAGCCAATTAGAATGAAAATAAAGAAGCCGAGTAACCTGATTTGAAGTTGTTGTTGTTGTTTCTCGCTTCCAAGAATTTCGATTTCCCTTTCCCGTTGTTTGACGAAGAATTTTGCCTCGATTTCTGCAGATATCTTTGCTTTCTCTACCTGGGTAATGCTATCGGAAAGGGCCACCCATTGTTTTAAGATATAATAGGCTTGGGAGGAATCTCCTAACGCTTCGTGCGCCACGTGAAGATTGTATAAAAGGGTAGATTTGAATCCTTTGCCTTTTCCCTCTTCAGTCATTTCTAGGGCAGTTGAACTTTCTAGAATAGCCTCTTCATACCGCTCCTGTAGGACATAAATTTGCCCAAGGTGCATATGAGCCATACAAATTAGGCCCGGAAAATTGTTCTGAATAGAAAGTTCGAGAGACTCTTCAACTAGTTTTTCGGCTTCAGTGAGTTTTCCCTGCTTTATTTTTAACTCCTGGTAATCATTCAAGGTATGGATTAAGGAGGGGTAGTCCTCAAGTTCCTTAAAGAGGAACAAGGCCCGCTGGAAACACGTGTCAGCAGCCTTAAAGTTTTTGAGTTTTAGATTGGTTTGGGCATTAAGTGCAATGAATTCTGACTCAAGTTCTGTATCCTTGTTTGCCTGCGCTAAAAAGGTGCTCATTTTGAGAAATTTATGTGCTTCCTCAAAATTATTTTTCTGAAGGAAAACTTCTCCAAGACTTCCAAGCATTCGATTGCGAAGCGTTTCCGTTTTAGTTGTGGGGGGGTAAGCTTCAAATTCAAGTAAGCCCAATTTGAAGTGTTCAATTGCAGCATCAAAATCTCCTGCATACTGATGAGTTAAGCCTATTTTGTGGTAGCTATTGGCGACTCGATAGGTATTACCTAGCAACTCTGAAACAGAAATACACTTTTTGAAGTAGGGGATGGTATTTTCTGGGCGGGATCTTTGGTTAAAATAATAGTTCCCCAAATTTTCATACGTTCTTGCCAATCCACTGTGATATCCTACTGCCTTAGATAGGTTTATAGCCTTTTCTGCGTATCGTTTCATTTCTTTATGGGAAACAAATTGATAGGCATAACTGAGTTCAATCATTACATCTATACGGTCTTCTGGCTCAAAACTAATTTCTAATTTTTCTTTGAGCGTCCTGATTTGATCCTTAACATTCATCCCTTGGCATGGAAGAAAGGAAAACCCTAAAAGAACAAGGCTTAGAATAAACGTTTTACCTGTAGACCTCTCTAACATTGGCATACACACATTAATGAAAATGCAATATACTAAATATATAAAATACATGAAATGTAATAAATGGCTAAATAGCCATATTGCCCCGATTTAAGGCAGCTAAAATGTAAATTTGTTGGGTTAGACAAGTCTTGGTGAGAAAGGTATATTCCTAGGGTTAAAATTATCTGAGAAATCGAGGTATAAGGAGATTCCTTACTACCTTAGCCCCTATAGGTCAAGCGGAATTTTATGATGAAACAAACAGTATTACTTACAGGAGTAAGTGGCTTTTTAGGTTCTCATACAGCCATTCAGCTATTGGAGAAGGGATACCGAGTTCTTGGGACCTTACGAAATATGGACCGAGCTGAATCCATGAGGGAAATTATAGCGAAGTATACCCAACATATAGGTGCATTGGATTTTGCGCAGGCAGAGTTATTAGATGAAAGGGTTTGGATAGAGTTAATGAAGGGTATCACCTACGTCCAGCACATCGCCTCACCTTTTCCAAAAGTTCTTCCCAAGGATGAAAAAGAGCTTCTAGTTCCGGCGAAGAAAGGAACGCTAAACATATTGCAGGCAGCTGCCACCCAGGGGGTAAAACGGGTGGTCGTTACTTCTTCTACTGGAGCCATTGTGTATGGTAAGCCCAAAGGCCAACGTGCGGGGATCTACTCCGAAGAAGACTGGACAGATGAAACCTATAAAGAGGATGTTACAGCCTATTTTCGCAGCAAGACTGTGGCAGAAAAAGCTGCATGGGACTATATCAATAGTACCAAAGGCGAGCTAGAATTAGCGGTAGTATGCCCAGGGGCCATTTTAGGGCCTTTACTTGAACAGGATTTTAGTGCATCTGCCAATATCGTGATCAAGACAATGGATGGCAGTTCCCCCGCAATTCCCAAGATTGGGTTTGATATGGTAGACGTACGGTCTGTAGCGGACCTACTTATTCGCGCTATGGAGCTTCCCGAAGCTGCTGGTGAGCGATTTATTGGTTCAGCAGGTTATTTGAGTTTTAAGGAAGTAGCCAATAGCTTACGACAAGCATACCCAGATCGAAAGATCCCTCAGTCGGTTCTCCCCAATTTTGCAGTACGACTCTTCGCACGAATTGATCCTACTTTAAAGCCAATCCTCAATGATTTAGGCATAGAAAGGAGAGTAGATAATCGGAAGGCTAAGGAAGTTTTGGGGTGGAATCCTAAAACACCTAAAGAAGCTGTATTGGCTTGTGCTGAAAGTGTTATAAAACTGGGAATTGTTTAATGAAAAACATCTGGGGTAAGAATCCATTGGGTTCGATCAGTTTGTATAAGACTACCTGGCCGCCTGGACAGGGTAAGAAGGCGTTTTTTCTAGCAAGCTTCATGAAAATCCCAGTAAGTATATGGGATTAACCAAGAATAGCCAACACCAATTCCTCAAAAGCGGTACCTATCGAGGTGGAAAATTTCCATACAGCCTTACATATCATTTTGGGGAAACGTATTTTATGCCTACCTTTGTGCTCGCTCGGTAAAACCGTGCAGAAAGGAGACCAAATTGAATGACAGAAGAAGAAAAAAACCTAGAAAACCAAGAACCTGAAACCACTCCCCAGGAGGAAACTAAAGAAGTGCTGGAAACTCCAGCAGAGCCCACCGAAGAAACTATTGTCCCAGAAGAGTTACCAGAAGGAGTTGAAGTGATCCAAGAGGAGGAAGAAGAACCTAGCCAAGAAGAAGAGGAACCTTCAGAAGAAAGAGAAGAGGAAGATAACACCAAAGACATGCTAAACAACCTCATCAAGGAAGATGATGATGGGGATGAATGGTGGTTGGATGATGATGAATACACCTCCAGCCAGCGGAAAGAATTGGAAGCTTTGTATAGCAGTACCCTTCGGGAGTTCAATGAGAACGAGATTGTTGAAGGAATGATTTCTGCGGTTGGAGAGAAAGAGGTGGTGCTAAACGTTGGATTCAAATCTGAAGGGGTTGTGCCCATTTCTGAATTCCGCGATATGCCTGAATTGGCTGTGGGAGATAAGGTAGAAGTATTCATTGAAACGGTTGAAGATTCTGATGGACAGCTCCAGCTTTCCCGGAGACGGGCCAAAAGTTTGCGGTCTTGGGAGCGGATTAACCGCTCTATGGATAGTGATGAAATTGTGAATGGGTACGTTATGCGCCGTACCAAAGGAGGCTTTGTTGTAGATATTGAAGGGATTGAGGCATTTTTGCCTGGTTCGCAAATCGACGTGAAGCCTGTAAGGGATTTTGATATATATGTGGGGAGGACGATGGAATTTAAGGTGGTTAAGATTAACCATGCTTATGAAAATGTAGTCGTATCCCACAAAGTACTGATTGAGGAGAAGCTCGAAGAGCAGCGTAAAGAAATCCTCCAAAACTTGGAAAAAGGTCAGGTGCTAGAAGGAACCGTGAAGAACATGACCAACTTTGGTGTGTTTATCGACTTAGGAGGAGTAGACGGTCTTTTGCACATCACCGATATTTCTTGGGGACGTATCAACCATCCAGAGGAAGTTTTAGAGCTGGATGAAAAAGTGAATGTGGTTGTGTTGGATTTCGACGATGCCAAAAAACGCATCAGCTTGGGAATGAAGCAGCTTACTCCACATCCATGGGAGTCTCTTCCAGAAGATATTGCAGAAGGAGCAGTGGTGAAAGGGAAAATCGTCACGTTGGCCGATTATGGTATCTTCTTAGAAATAATGCCTGGCGTAGAAGGGTTGATTCACACAAGCGAAATGTCTTGGTCTCAACATGTGAAGAACCCTATGGAGAGCTTCAAAGTAGGGAATGAGCTAGAAGCAAAAGTGCTAAATGTAGACAGAGAAGAGCGCAAAATGTCTCTGGGCTTGAAACAACTCCTCGAGGATCCATGGTCTACCATTGAAGAGAGATATCCACTTTCAAGCAAGCATACAGGTACAGTTCGCAACATGACCAATTATGGACTCTTTGTCGAATTGGAAGAAGGAGTAGATGGATTAGTACACATTTCTGATCTTTCTTGGACCAAGAAGTTCAGCCATCCTTCAGAATATGTTAAAGAGAACGAACCTCTGGAAGTAGTAGTACTAGATATTGATAAAGATAATAGAAGGTTGAGCTTAGGCCACAAGCAGCTTACAGAAGATGTTTGGGATACCTTCGCATCCATCTTTACGGTGGGATCTAAACATTCAGGTACTATCAAAAAGATAGATGGCAAAGGAGCTACAGTTGAATTAGATTATGGGGTAGAAGGCCACATTCCTGCGAAGCATTTGCGGGTAGAGGCTGGGAAAGAGGAACTCAAAGTAGACGATGTATCTGAATTCGTTGTACTGGAATTCAACAAAGACGCCAAGCGCTTATTGATGTCTCATACCAAGTCTTGGAAGGTGGAAGAAGCACCTGCAGAGCGCAGAAAGTCTTCCAGAGGAAAAGGTCAATCAGCAAAGGCTGGTACAACTACACTTGGAGAGATCGATGCACTGGCTAAGCTGAAGGAGGAGATGGAAGCCAATGAGAAAGAGGCTAAAGCTCCTAAAAAGAAGGCAGCTCCTAAGAAAGCTGCAGCAGCAAAAAAAGAGACCCCTGAAGCTGAGGAGAAAAAAGAAGAGAAAGTGGAGGAAGTCGTAGCTGAAGAGGTTGTAAAACCAGCTGAGGAGGCTGTAAAAGAAGCGGAAGAAGTAGTAGAAGAGGCGCCAAAGCCTAAGAAGAAAACTACTACTAAGAAAACGAAGGCTAAAAAAGAAGAGAAAGTAGAAGAAGAGAAAGTAGAAGAAGAAGCGAAAGAAGAAGAGCCTAAAAAAGAAGCTGAAGAGGCTGCGGTAGAAGATTAGATGTCAAAATTGTTTGAATAAAGAAATTTTTTGCCAAAAAAAGCCCGGTTTTCGCCGGGCTTTTTTATTTTTGATATATGAAGCAATTATTGATAGGTGGATTTATGGTTTTCTTGCTGCCTTTGATGGGCTTCTCCCAAGGAGAGTTTCATTTTAAGATTGCCAAATTAAAGTATGAGGGAGGAGGAGATTGGTATGCTAACCCCACGGCCTTACCCAATCTTATAACTTTTATCAATGATCAGAGCAATGTGAAAATTGCGCCTACTGAAGAAGTGGTCGAAGCAGGAGGATCTCAGATTTATCAATATCCCTATGTGTACTTGACGGGACATGGGAATATTAACTTATCTAACTCAGAAGCGCAGAATCTTCGTAAATATCTTGAATCAGGAGGATTTTTACATATCGACGACAACTATGGGTTGGAGAAATACAACTATGCCCGAAGAGAAATGAAAAAAGTCTTTCCCGATCAAGAGTTTATCGAACTCCCTTATACTCATGAGATCTATACGGAACATTTTGAATTTCCAGAGGGTCTACCGAAGATTCATGAGCACGATGGAAAACCTCCTAGAGGGTACGCGCTTTTCCACGAGGGGAGGGTGGTCGTCTTTTACACTGTGGAAACAGATTTAGGAGACGGTTGGGAAGATACGCAAGTACATAACGATCCAGAAGAAGTTCGGGAAAAAGCGCTCCAAATGGGGGCCAATATTGTTCTTTGGGCTATTAACCATTAATCTCGGGAAATTACTTACGCATGAACTCTACCCCCCATTCCACTTATCTTTTACCACTACTATTGCTTCTCTTTTGGGCAGTTGCTTGCCAAGTTTCTACTAAGCCCTCTACGATGGAAGAGTTAGAAGCTGCGTACCAACAAATGCTAAGTGGAGAGCAACGCATTGACGTAGATTCCTTGAAGGGCATGGCAGACCTGTTGGGAAAGGCTTATTTAGCTGAGGTTGACGCAGACACTACTGCCGAAACTGCCCCTGATTATTTGTTTAAAGCCGCCACTCTATATGAGTCCAGCTTCATGAACCCTTCCTATGCGCTGAAGCTGTACAATCGCTTGTTGAATAACTACCCGCAGAGTGACTGGGTTCCCGAGTCCTTGTTCAAAACCGCCTTCATTTACCATAACGTCCTCCAAGACATGGACAAGGCACGTGATACCTTTGAGCAATTCATTGAACAATATCCCAACCACGAATTGGCCGTTTCCGCTCAGTCAGAAATTGATAACCTCGGGATTAGCCCTGATAGTATGTTGAAGAAGATTTTGAAGGAAGGTGAATAGGGAAAACCTCCCTCAAGTTGCGGTGCGTAGGCAAAAAATCTCTTTAGGCTTCATAGAGTTCAATAGGCAAATCATCTGGATCTGAAAAGAAGGTGAATTTTTTCCCGGTATATTCGTCAACTCGAATGGGTTCTACCTCTATCCCTTTAGAAAGCAATTCCTTTTTAGCTTCCACTACACTTTCTACTTCAAAGGCGAGATGGCGTAGTCCAACAGCCTCAGGACGGGAGGTTCTTGGAGGAGGTTTGGGAAAAGAAAATAACTCAATTACATAGTTTCCATTCAGCGTTAAGTCGAGTTTATAGGAGTCCCTGTGCGCCCGATAAGACTCCTTTAGGATATTAAGCCCCAGCACTTCTGTGTAAAAACGTTTGGAACGCTCATAATCCGAGCAAATAATGGCAATATGATGCACTTTTTTTAGCACAAAAGTTAATCGTTGCTGCTATTTCTTATACATGACAAAACTTTAGGGGAAGACTCTCAGTCTATTTTCTGTCATCTGGCCGCTCTTCTCTCGCTTCCCGCTTCTCTTCAGCCTTTTCTTTTTTTTTCATATAAGCCTTATATCGCTCTTGAAATAAGTCCAATTGCGTCTCAGAGAAATCCTCCGAATACCTAGGGGGAAGTTCCAGGAGTTCGGGAACATCTGCTGGAGTCATATCCAAATATTGGGTCTTTCCATTGGGAAGCTTATAGAGCTCAAAAGCATCGTACAATTCATCAACTGTGGTATAAGCCTCAAAGCGAAGCGTGTCTGCTGAAACATGAATAAGCTGATATAGCTGGGTATTGGAGGCCCCTCGACGCATCCAGTCCTCCATAGAAAGATCATACATTTTAGGCCCACTTACAGAAACTACGTATACAGGTCCCTCAATTTCTTGAACCTTAGTACCCGTAGGAATATTTTCTCCTCCCCTACCATACGTGTGATCGTGCCCTTGCAACACTAAGTCCACCCCATAGGTTTCAAAGATGGGTTGCAGCACTTTCCGAAGCTTGGGATTGTTTCTTCCAAATTTGGAGGAATATACGGGATAGTGCATGGTTACAATGGTCCAATCATTGGGATTATTTTCTAATAAAGGAATTAACCATTGAACCTGGGCCTCAGCGATTTCTTTGTTGAAGCTGAAAATAGTGGAATTCAAGGAAATAATACGCGTACCTTGATAGTCCATGTAAAAGACAGTCTCTTCCATTCCCAACCCTTTTGGGCCATTCTGTGGAAAGCGAAAAGTGGGGCGCCAGTGGCGAGAAAGGATGCGTGTGCGATTTGCCCCTCTTTCATATTCGTGGTTCCCAGGAGTCGCAATCGAGGGCATCATACCATAAATCCATCCGCCGGCATAAAACCACTCTCCCCACTCGTGGTCGCTATTGGGCCGGTTAACCAAGTCCCCTGCATGCAGGAGGAAATCTGCATCGGGCATTTTACTGTAAGCTCCCCGAATGGTCCTCGACCATCGCGACTTAAGGTCATTCTGGGCATCACCAAAATAAATGAAAGAGAATGGAGCCTGCTCTTCTGAAGCGGTAGTAAAATGAAGCCACTCACTCCAGACAGCACTGTCTCCTACTCTATAGGCATAGGTAGTATTAGGTAGGAGTTCTGTGAAGTTTACTGAATGGTAGAGCGCGATATTTTGGTCTGAAACCAATTTTGTTGAACTCGCTTTATACACGACTGCTCTATCCGCTAAGTCTGGTGTAGCAGTAGCCACGCATATCTGCGCGTAGGCTTTTTCAACTACAGTAGACGTACGCCAAGTAACAGATTGAGAATTATGAGGTTCCGTTTCCCAGGTAAGCATAATACGATCTGGGATCTGGCTGGGGGGATACACATCGATTTCTACTTCTTCTTGAGCAAAAAGGGCTGTGGAAAGGCCTAAACCTAGTAATAAGTGGATGAATGCTTTCATGTATAGTCCTAATCAACTTTTAATGTATAAATACGAACAGGCGCTGGCTTAAGCCCTTGGCTATTAGGGCCCTAAAATTTATCTGCCCTTAAAATTGGGCTTGCGTTTTTCAAAAAAGGCCATTACCCCCTCCTGGAAATCTTCACTTCCCAAAGCCTTGGCCTGTATATCTGCTTCAAAGGATACAGATTCAGGAAAGCTATGGTTCATAGCGTGGTGCAGAACGCGCTTAGTTGCGGCAACACCCATAGGAGGGCGTTCTGCAAGACGCATAGCCCAAGCCAGAGCCTCTTCTTCCAGCCTTTCTTCAGGTACCACTTTATTGGTGAGTCCCAATTCCAAGCAGGTACTTGCAGGGATCTTTTCTCCTTCTACTGCGATTTGAAAAGCTCTGCTATACCCAATAGCGCGAGCCAATAACCAACCCGCTCCTCCATCTGTTCCCAAGCCAATGTTGATAAAGGCATATCGAAAATTTGCCTTCTCTGCCATAATGCGCAAGTCGCAAGCGAGGGCAAAGGCTGTAGAAACCCCTGCTACTGCCCCGTGAATTGCTGCAATGACAGGCTTGGAAAGTGTCATAATCCGTCTACATATAGCTCCGTAATTCTCGGTAATATAGTCATCCATTCGTTCGGGAATCATTTCTGTAACATCTCCTCCCAGATCTGCTCCTGCAGAGAATCCTTTGCCATTTCCCTTTAGAACTACTGCACGTATTTCGCTCGTAAGTTTTGCTTTTTCCAAAGCATCGAGAAGCCCTAATACCAAATCGTGATTGACGCCATTATAACGATCTGGACGATTAAGGGTAATCACACCTACCGAACCGACTTGCTCAAATAGAACGGCAGAATTTTCTAGCTCAATTCGTTTTGTCGGAGTAGTCGATGTAGTTTCTGCCATAACTGATGTACGTTTTTTGCTAAATATACAGATTTTCAGTGAACTTATTGGGGAAGTTTTACCCTTCGTACAAGAAATTCTAAATATCATTAGTACTCCCCAAAAGCTTTTTTGTATCTTAGAAACTAGAAAGATTTTACTGAATGGACGCATTACCAATTCTTCATTACTTCTACGAGCACGAAGCAAACACCCCTGATAAGCCCTTTTTGAAACAACCCTTTGGAGATCGCTGGGAGACCTACACCTGGCGAGAGGTTGGCCAAATGGCACGTAAAATAGCGACAGGCCTCCAGTCTTTAGGACTTCCTCCTAAAAGTCATATCGGGCTAGTTTCCAAAAACTGCCGCGAATGGCTCATTGCCGACTTAGCCATTATGATGGCAGGCTATGTATCAGTTCCTTTCTATCCTACGCTCACTGCCGAGCAGCTGCGCCAAGTAATTGACTTGGGGGATGTAAAAGCCACCTTTGTTGGGAAGTTGGAGGTATGGGATGGTATGAAAGCGGGGATTCCCGACGGAATGCCGATTATTCGCTTTCCGCAGTATGAGAACAACTCTCTGGTTACAGAGGGAGAGGCTTGGGAGGATTGGTTGGACAAATATGAGCCCATGGAAGGGCGCTTCATGCCAGAGTTGGACGACCTGTGGACCATTGTCTTTACCTCCGGAACGACAGGTATTCCCAAGGGCGTAATGCTTACCTATGGTACGACAGCTGCAGTAGCAGAGCTAAGTGCAAAAAGCAATCCCTTAAAGATGGATACGAAGGGAAATAACACCTTTTTCTCCTTCCTTCCTCTGAACCACATTGCAGAACGCGCGCTAATAGAATTGGGATGCCTATGTTGGGGAGGGACCATCTCGTTTACAGAGTCACTTGACCGATTCGCCAAAAATCTACAAGATACACGGCCTACCTTTATATTCGCCGTGCCGAGAATATGGACCAAACTCCAATTAGGTGTCTTGGCTAAGATGCCCCAGAAAAAGCTCAATACATACTTGAAAATTCCTATTCTGTCTGGGATGGTCAAGAAAAAGATCGCCAGTGGACTAGGGATGGACAATACCCGTATTCGGATTTCAGGCGCTGCTCCATTGGGCGAACCGCTGAAGGAGTGGTTTGCAAGTATAGGCATTCCCATTTCGGAGGGTTACGGGATGTCTGAGAACTGCGCAACAACCTCTATTCTTCCCGGGGACGTGATTCGTCCAGGTTCTGTTGGGAAACCCGTAGAAGGAGTAGAGGTGAAAATTGAAGAGGGTACAGGGGAAATTTGTATGAAAGCTCCTTTTAATATGATTGGCTACTACAAAGCTCCTGAGAAGACAGCGGAAACCATCGTAGATGGATGGCTTCATACCGGAGACCAAGGCAAACTCGATAAGGACGGTTACCTCTATATTACGGGAAGGGTAAAAGATACCTTCAAGACTTCTAAAGGGAAATTCATTGTGCCTGCACCCATAGAGTTTCAATTTGGCGACAACCAAGATATCGAACAAATCTGTGTATTGGGACTTGGACTTCCCCAACCTATTGCCATGGTGGTTCCCTCTGAATTGGGGATGGCTAAATCCAAAGAAGAGTTGGAAGCAAGTCTGAGAGGCAGCTTAGAACAAGCCAATGCCAATCTCCCCAAATACAGTAAAATAAGTAAGCTCATTGTAGCCCCTGAACCTTTCTCCGTGGAAAATGGCCTGCTTACCCCCACCTTGAAGGTAAAGCGCAATGTGATGAATGAGCAATACAGAGGGAAGTTTGACGAGTGGTACGAGCGCCAAGAGGCGGTAGTTTGGGGCTAAGTTATAAAGCGGAATGAAAGGATGGCAAAAGTCCTGATAAGGCTCATCCTTAAACCTTACTAGCTTTATTTCTCTGGGTTAAAAGTCATATAAGGAATCCACATGAGAACTAATGGAATCTTCTGATTCGAATAAGCCTTCATTCCCGATGGGTGTGGATATGTCCACATTATCAATCGGAGTAGTTGAGGGTTGAAGTTCTCCCGAGAGATTGCTCCTATTTGCAAAGGAGGCATCTTTATGCTGAAGGAAAAACCAGCCCAGAAGTGCGGTCAGTAATCCGATTCCAATCAATATTCCAGTTAAAATTTTCTTTTGAGCAGCTTTGCGTTCTTTTTTTCTCAGTTCGGCAATTTGCTGCGCAAGGTACTCTTCTGATTTTGAATGCATGAGGAAAATGGGAGATGGTGATGGGAATAGGGAAATGAGGTATTAGGGAATTAGGATAATGGTACAATTACATTGTCAACAAAGTTGACAGTTGCTATTTGAATTAATGAAAGTAACAGAAAGTGCGCTAGAGTGCACGAACGTTTGGAGGATGGTAAAACCCCCCTTTGATTCCCCCCTTAAAATGGGGGAGATGCAGAGCAAAGGCCTTGGTTTGTTCGTGCTTGATTTTTTCGTTCTTTTTTATCGAGAACCCCGAAGGGCTCACGAGGGCCTTTGAAAAGAAAACAGAACACCGAACTAAAAAAGGACATAAAGATTTAGTGTTTTAGAATCGTCAATGGAGAATATAACCGTACAACTTTTAAGTAGACAATAGGGTATTTTAACAGAATTAATATTTTTAGTTAAATAGTTAAAGGAACTCCGTTAGAGCTAATATAACGAAAATTTATATCGATATAATATATTTAATTGAATAATTTCCTTTATATCGGACTAGATATTCCCAATATGCACCTCGAAACAGAAAGACTGCACATGGTCCCTATCAACTGGAAAGATGTAAAGGACCTGAACCGACTGCATTCGATACCGGAAGTAGCCCAGTTCAATACCCTAGGCATTCCTAAGAATCTAGTGGAAACCCGCGACCACATTGCCCCTATCATAGAGGCCTTAGCGCACGAGGAACCCCACAAATGGGCCTGGACCATCCGCCTCGAACCGACCTTCGCCTTTATTGGCGAACTTGGGATGAACCTTTCTGCGAAAAAATACAAGCGCGGTGAAATCTATTACAACCTCCTCCCTACTTACTGGGGCCAAGGCTACGCAACTGAAGCGGTGAAGGCGTTGATTAGCTTTGGGTTTGAAAGCTTGGAATTACATCGTATTGAGGCCGGCGTAGCTACGGAAAACCTCAAGTCTATAGCCTTGCTGGAACGGGTAGGGATGCAGCGGGAAGGATTGCATCGGCAAATTCTGCCGATTCGGGGGGGATGGAAGGATAATTATTCGTATGCGGTGTTGGAGGGGGATAAGCGGGGGTATTAAACGCCGTCAGAGCAGAATCATGCGTCTCTTTGTAACTTTCCTATTATGAACCTTGACGCCGTTTCCATATTACTCATATTGGGAATGGGACAGTGCCTATTCCTGATGTTCTTCCTGGTATTCAACAAAAAAGGAACGCAGATTGCGAACGGCTTACTCTTTGTCCTGCTATTTACCTTATTGTGGTACCAACTTGAATTCTTCTTACTACGGCATAAGTTAGATGCCAAAACCCCCTTCATCTACAGTACTCGATATGGTTCATGGCTTATTCTGGGACCTTTGATATTTCTGTACAACCGCGCTTCAATGAACAGGGATTTTCGGCTCTCGGTCAGACAGTGGATGCACTTTTTGCCCTTTATTACGTTGACTGTAATCCTTCCTGTGCTATTGGATGGACTCATTTCACATCGGTCAATGGACTATGGCATGCTTACCGTATTTGACACATACAACCAGGAAAAAATTACCACTCGCCACTATATCTATGGCTATATTTTCCTGTTTCAATTTTTACATGCTTCGCTATATATTTTTGCTGCGTATAAGGAGACCCGCACGTTTGAGGAGCAGCTGAAAACCCAAAAATCTACCCTAGGGGAAGCCCGTATTCAAATGCTGAAATACCTATATATATCTAGTTTAACGATAGTCGGTCTCTGTACCCTGTTCATTGCTTATATTTTCTATACGACTTATTGGAGACGGAATATGGATTATCTATATGTGCTCCCCATGGTGATTTTGGTCTTTGGTCTAGCTTATCGGTATATGAAGCATCCCCATGTGTTAGAGCGCCTACCTGAGGACAAACCTCATCCCAAATATGTTAAGTCGGGCTTAACATCTAGTGCCAAACAAGCGTACCGAGAAAAATTGGAACAAAAACTGAGGCAGGAAAAGTTCTATCGCAACAATGACCTTCGGCTTGCAGATCTTGCCGCTTCCTTAGAAATGTCTGTGCATCACCTCTCCCAACTGATCAATGAAGAGTTCAATCAGAATTTTTTTGATTTCATCAATACTTACCGAGTTAAAGAGGCCCAGCAAGAGATTGCTGAGCATTCAGATCAAACCCTTTTGGAAATAGCCTACGCCGTGGGTTTCAACAACAAAAATTCTTTTAATACAGCCTTTAAGAAACATGTTGGGATGACCCCTTCCTCCTTTAGAAAAAGCCTAGACAAAGGGTAAATCTTATCGGCTTGGGCGAATCTTTCCCTATTTACAGAGATACTTGGGGAAAAATCAGCAACAATGAAACAATTCACTATCTATTTTATTCTGATACTTTTCACAGGACCATTCAGTAAAGCACAATCCTTTAACATCGAGCACCTGTATCCCATTGAGCTCAGCCACAGCTACCTTCAATTCGAGGTTACCTATATGGGCTACGCCAAAGTAAAAGGGAACTTTGGCAAGTTCTATGGCTCAGTCTATTACAATCCGGAAGCTCCTAATCAGACCTCAGTTTCCTTTCAAGTAGATGTCGAAAGCATCGATACCAATAACGACTGGCGCGACAAAGACCTACAATCGGGGAACTGGTTTCTTGCAGAAGAATTTCCGCATATCCGCTTCAGCAGCACCTCTGTCGAAAAGCAAGGGGAAGGCTTCATCGTAACCGGGGACTTGTCCATCAAAGAAACTACGAAAGAGATCTCCTTCCCAATAGCTCCTCCCATGGGTGTTCTCCAAGATATCCGTAAGGACGATCAGGTAATTTTCGTTGGCGAATATACCCTGAACCGCAAGGAGTATGGTGTGATGGGGAAGAATTGGAGCCAGGTCAAAGAAGGCATAGCCGCTTTGTCTGACGAGGTAACTATTGAATTTAGCCTCCTAGGCAAGCAAATCAACGAAAGCAATTTTGCCAACTTCCTCCGCAATACAGAAGCCCCTCACGGCAGCATTTACGCCGCCTATAAAGCTGGAGGACTTGCTCAGGCCCTGGCAATATACGACTCCTTATCCACCCAAACAGCCTTAGACGCCCGACCCCTCAACCTGGTCGCATATATGCTCATGATACAAAATAAACTCGTGGATGCCCAAGCTTTGATGGAACGCAACCTGCAAGACCATCCTGATAATGCCAATCTGTATAATTCGCTAGGCGGATTGCATGCAAGAATGGGAGACCTGGGCCAAGCCAAAACCTATTACACCCAAGCCTTGGAGCGGGATTCTACGAACATGAATGCCGTGGAAGTGCTGAAGCATTTGCGGTAAATGATTGGAGGGAGGACTATCGGTAGGGTTTCAGGGCATTGAGCTAATTCTAGGTTTTTTACTTCACCTATCCCGTTTCCTTTGGTTTTTATTAAGGTGACCATAGCTTTTTATACCGTAAAATGAGGAGTGTTTTCTAGACATGGCCACATCTTTCTAGGTTGAAGGCGAATTCATATTCTCATTAGATCCAAGGACGGTCGATATTAATATTAATCCTCGTCCTGCTCCAAATCTATACCTCACGCTTAATAAACCATAATTATATCCATACTCTGCAAGACTAAAGATAAAACTTCCCCAAAATGGGTTGCTAAGACTTAATGGTGTAAAAGTGCAATAAAAAATCGAAGGAAATGGGAAAGAAATTTTTCTACCACTTGACACCTTCCTAATCCAACTCATCACAAAAGTCTTTCCAACTTTTCGTAATAAGCCCATCTTGCCCGCAAAAACACACATGAAAAATCTATGTATCCTAGCTCTCTCCGCTCTCTTCCCACTCTTGACTTCTGCCCAATCCCTCGACTGGACGGCCTATGGCCAGGAGCCTGGAGGCAAACGCTATGTAGCCTCTGACCAAATCACCCCAAAAAATGTCTCCCAACTTCAGGTAGCTTGGCAGTTCCAAACCCAAGAACTAGAAACCTATAAAGGAGAAGGCTACTTACTAGAACGTGCAGCTTTCGAGGCAACCCCGGTAATGGTTGATGGAGTCTTATACTTCCCTACTCCCACCAACCGAGTATTTGCTATAGACGCTCAAACTGGAAAAGAAATCTGGCAATTTGATCCCAATATGGACCTGTTTCGCACCGAGTTTTCCGAGTTGACCTGTCGAGGAGTAAGCTATTGGGAGAATCCACAAAACGGAATAATGGAGGGAGCAGAAAAGCGAATTGTGATGGGAACCGTAGATGGGAGGCTCTTTTCGCTAGATGCTGTAACGGGAAAGCCTGACCCAAAATTTGGGAAAGAGGGAGTCGTAGACCTCAAACTGGGCACAGGCCTAGTACAGGTAACCTCTGCCCCTGCGATTTACAAAGACATTATCATCGTAGGCTCCTCCATTGGCGATAACAACCGCACGCACGCAGCGAGTGGGGTGGTTCGAGCCTTTTCTATTCATGATGGGGCCGAACGCTGGGCTTTTGACCCAATACCTCAATCCCCAGACCTACTAATTGATGGTTCCTGGCAGGAAGGCTCTGCTAACCGAACGGGGGCAGCGAATGTCTGGGCGACCATCTCTGTAGATGAAGAAAATGGCCTGGTATATCTGCCCTCATCCAGCCCTAGTCCAGATTTTTATGGGGGAGAACGGTTGGGGAATAATGACTATGCAAATTCCGTAATTGCTTTAGATGCTGAAACCGGTGAATACCGCTGGCATTTTCAGGTGGTGCACCATGACTTGTGGGACTATGATATTCCCTGTCAGCCTGTTTTATTCGAATTGGAAAGAGAAGGGAAAAAGCAGCCTGCTGTGGCAATCGGTACCAAAATGGGCCATATTTTCATCCTCAATCGACTTACGGGAGAGCCTATTTTTCCCTTCGAAGAACGACCTGTTCCTGCGAGTGATGTACCAGGCGAAGTGGCAGCCAAAACCCAACCTTTTCCCATATTACCCAAGCCCATTGGCTTGCAAGGTATCACCCTTGAAGATGCTTGGGGACCGAATGCGGAAGAACGCCAGAAATCTCAGGAGTTGATACAAAGCCTACGCTATGAGGGGATTTTTACGCCTCCTTCTTTTGAAGGCACCCTAGTCTCTCCAGGAAACACCGGCGGAATCAATTGGGGAGGAATGAG
The DNA here is from genome assembly GCA_039197765.1 of Bacteroidota bacterium. GTDB lineage: Bacteria > Bacteroidota > Bacteroidia > J057 > J057 > JBCCTX01. The sequence goes on along the minus strand of JBCCTX010000085.1, from coordinate 2,820 downwards.
TTACGATCCCGATCGCCAGATTCTGGTTACCAACATCAACCGCTTTGCCTATATGGTAAAATTGCTCCCCCGCCATGAGCCGAAGGTAGTATCGGATTACCTCAATGCAGTCCGAAGTGATGACAATATGATCGACCCCGAAACCAACCGTATGATTGGGACACCTTATCGCATGGCACGCTATCCTTTCGTCAAGGCGCTTGAGTCAGGAGGTATATTTGGGCATACACAGCCTCCTTGGGGAACCATCTTGGGAATAGATTTGAATACCGGAGAAAAATTGTGGGAAAAGCCCTTAGGCTACATGGGGGATGCCACACAAAACCCAGAGGTAAAAAAGTGGGGTTCCATTAACCTTGGAGGGACCTGCTTGACTGCGGGGGGACTGACCTTTGTAGCTGCTACGGTAGATAATCATCTTAGAGCTTTTGAAACGGAAACGGGTAAACTGTTGTGGGAACATCCCTTACCTGCCTCAGGGATAGCAACCCCTATGTCCTATGAAGTAGATGGGGAGCAGTATATTGTGATTGCAGCGGGGGGGCATGGGAAGAATCCCTTTACAAAGATGGGGGACTATGTGATTGCCTTTTCGTTGTAATGGAGAAGAACCTTCTTTCTTCCCTATTTTTGAATCGAACACAGGGGCACAGAGACACAGAGTTGAGAAAGATCCATAATCTTTTTTTATGTTGTAGGTAAACGTTAAAAAGAGTAAAAAATTTATCGTTTGGATGGAAATTTCTCTGTGTCTCTGTGTTTTAATCCTAATAAGTGGTGGATAAGTCGAAGGCACACAATGTTAAAAAGACTCCTTACATACTACCAAAAAAACAAGTCCTGGATATGGCTCATTATCCTCATAGTTAATATCATGTCCCTACTTAATGTAGGGATTATCGTCTATGAGCGACTAGCAAGCAGATTAGAACTGGAAATCCCTTTTTATTTTATCAATGAGTTTACAGGAGGTTTTACTGCCCTATTGCTCATGCCTTTTCTGATCTATTTTTTTCACCGCTATCCCCTATCTCCTATTTTTCCTCGCTTGTTGGTATACCTCTTGGTTTCTTTAGCCTATGGAATCCTGTTCACGTCTGTAATGTATGCCTCTAGGGTACCTTTGTACCACTTAGCAGGGATAACCCGTCTACATGAAATCTTCAATGACTTGCCGTATCGGTATTTGATGGAATATTTCAAGCAATTGGTAGATTTCTTCCTCATCTATACCATATTCTGGGGGATAAACCAGTATAAGGCCAATAAAAACCAGGAAATAAAGGCTTTGCATATGGAGCAGGAACTCGTCAAGGCCCAGTTGAGTAGCCTGCAAATGCAGTTGCAACCCCACTTTTTTTTCAATACCCTCAATGTGATCTCCAATACTATGTATAAAGACCCAGCACAGGCGGATCGCATTATTAGTAGACTCGGGAGTTTTTTGCGGAAAGTCATGCAATTAAAGGATAGGCCCTTACATAGACTAGAAGAGGAAATCGAACTGCTAAGCCTCTACACCCACATCATGGAGGCCCGCTATCCCAATACCCTACAAGTGTGCTACCAAGTGGATCCCACAAGCATAGATATTGAGGTTCCTGTATTGCTCCTACAACCACTGGTAGAAAATGCGATTCAATACAGTGTCGGGATAACGGATCAAGCCCAAGTTACGATCGCCAGCAAGAAAGCAGATGGGAGGCTTACCTTGGAGGTTGCCGATAATGGACCAGGGATAGCGCTTGGGGAAATTAGCTATGGAACGGGTTTGCAGTCTGTGCTTGAGCGGCTCGAGAAAATATATGCAGGGGAACATGACATTCAATTTGGTAAAGGCGAATTAGGTGGTCTTTCTGTAAGTATCCAACTTCCCTTCCATGGATGAAACAAAGACATATCGCGTTTTAGTGATTGATGACGAAGCTCCTGCACGTGAGAAAATCCTTCGTTTTTTGGGCAAGCTCCCTCAGCGATTTGAGGGAGAGGAGGCAGGAAGTGCTAAAGAAGCGCTTGCCAAATTTACTGCAGGCTTTGACTTTCTTTTTTTGGATATCCAAATGCCTAAGCAAGATGGATTTTCATTTCTAAAGGAGATTGGCATAGAAAATTGCCCTCCCATCATCTTTAGTACGGCCTATGACCAGTTTGCCTTGAAAGCGTTTGAAGTGCATGCCGTAGACTATTTGCTCAAACCCTACGAATTCGATCGCTTCGAACAAGCTGTAACGGAAGTTCTAAAGCGAATAGCTCAACCGCTTCCCACCCAGGAACTACTAACTGACATGCTGCAATCTTTGAAAAAGGAACAAGGGAAACAACGTCTGTTATGGGTTAACCACAGGAAAAAACTGATTCCGGTCTCAGTGGAATCAATCCTCTTCATTGAAGCCGATGGAAACTATGTTGAGATTCACACAGAGCTAGGGAAAAAATATTTGCTCCGAAAAGCCCTAGCGACGCTAGAAGAGGAACTAGATCCTTCCTTATTTGTACGTGTGCATCGATCTACCCTACTCAATAAACTGAAAATTACCGAAATGCACCCCAAGTCCCATGGGGATCTGTATGCGGTCCTTCAAAATGGCAACCGTGTTTTAGTGAGCAGGCGCTACAAGCAAAATTTACTATAGAAAATTGAGAATCCGATAATTCTGGAATTCAACTCCAGAATTATCGGATAAAAATGGATTTGCATTCGGTTTTTATCTATTTTTATCCTGAAACCTTGTCTATGTTAAGAAACCGGTCCATTCTTGAGGATATTAGAAATCACATTTCTAATAAGCAGTATACGATCATTACAGGAGCCCGGCAAGT
>JBCCTX010000084.1:0-23311 GCA_039197765.1 Bacteroidota bacterium | reverse complement strand
TATGGGCTCGCTTTAGGGAAATGTTTTTTTGGGGAGTCAATGTTTTCCTTAGAAAGTAATGCTTCCAAAATGGGGTTCATTTCTTTGGTAAAACGATTGGAAGAACGCAAGTATCAACTAATTGATTGTCAGGTTTACACGGCTCATCTTGAAAGTCTAGGCGCTGAGATGGTTTCCCGGTCAGAATTCGTTGAAATGTTGCGGGAAAACCAACACTTCAAAACGGAGCAGGGAAAGTGGGAGTAGGTGAGGGATATGAGGTATGAGGTATGTAAGGTTTACTTTGGTCTTGAATCAATGGTTACGACGGTCTATCGACTATATTACCTCGGACGTGGACCCTTCCACTATAAATTTTCTTGTAGTTGTGCTGCTAACCATTCCATTACCCTCTCCTCATTTTCTGCTTCAAACCAATGAATGTCGTCAAAGCGGCGAAAATAGGTAAGTTGGCGCTTGGCGTATCTTCGGGAGTTTCGCTTGATGAGGCGGATGGCTTCGTCCCTATCATGTAGATCCCTGAAGTGCTCGATCCATTCTTTGTATCCAATAGATCGAAGGGATTGTAGATTGGGATCAAATCCTTGATTGAACAGTTCTCTTACTTCCGCCTCGAAACCTTGTGCGATCATTTGATCCACTCGGTCGTTGATCCGTTGGTATAAGACATTCCGGTCTCGGGATAGGCCTATTTTAATGTGGGTCATCGGGATATCTTCATGTTTCTTTCTTTCCTTTTTCTGGAAGGAAGAAAGCGGCTGACCACTTCCCCGAAATACTTCTAGCGCCCGTATGATACGTACTGGATTATTTTGATCAATGCGCTGAAACGTCAAAGGATCGCATTGTGCGAGTTCGCTCAGCAAAGGAGCTAGCCCTTTTTCTTTCCAGGTTTCGATGAGGTTTTGGCGGATCTCTGGTGCGATTGTCGGTATATCGTTTATACCAAACCAAAGGGCATCGAAGTATAGGGTAGAGCCCCCTGTAGCTACTACTACCTTTCTTGCTGCAAATTCCTTTTTTAAGATTCTAATTGCATCTCGCTCGAACCTACCTGCATTGTAGGGTTGATCTACTTCCAAGAAATCGATTAAATAATGGGGAACTTTTTTGCGTTCGTCTGCTGAAGGTTTTGCAGTCCCGATGGAAAGGTGCTTATAGATTTGACGAGAATCACAGGATAGGATAGATGCCTGATATAGTTCTGCCATCCGAATCGATAATGCCGTTTTACCAACTGCTGTAGGGCCTACTATAGAAACCAAGTAGGGCATGAGATCCAATCAGGCTTTTTGGGATTGAACATGGAGAAAATAGAATACAGCAGCGACAATCAGAATACCCCCAAATTCCCTAGAGAGTTCTATATAAGGTTTGTCATTGGACATTCCCTCTAAAATAGTATATCCATCTTGGTTGGTGAGGTAATCGATTACTCCTGGCAAGGTTTGAAAAGCTTGAGACATACAGATTCCAAAGCCAGAAAAGTTTACAAAGGTCGAGTATTTACCCATCCCACCCATAATAGCAGCGATTCCAACATACAAATAAATAGCTACCCATAGCAAGGAATCAGGGTCATTTAGCTGGAAATAAGCAAATAGTAGCATGAGGGCTCCTAGGAAAAAATGGAGAATTTTCATTGCAGAAATTAGAATTAACTGAAATCTTAAGGGATAATTATAGGAAACTTTTCGTAATATCCATGTATATTTACTAAGATTTTTACCATGGAATAAGCCTTGAACTACAAGAATACTATGAAAAAAGCAATCAGTATTGGAATTTTATTCGTGCCGCTACTTTTTTTTGGACAGAGTAAGTTCAATCAATTTAAAGCGCAGAAGTTTGTTTTGGAGGGGGTGAAGAATTATTATAAAGAAGATTATTCCTCTGCCGTTCGCAGTTTCAATAAAGCGGTAGACTTGAACCCTACGAATCGAGATGTTTACGTCTTTCGTGCCGATGCTTTCTATCAGTTAGATCAATATGAATTGGCCCTACACGATTACGAAGCAGCGCTTCAAGTTCAGGGAGAAAGCGCCGAGATTTATTATCGTCGTGGGATGACCTTTGAACGTTTAGGGTTGTATCGGGAAGCGGTGAGAGACTATGACTTTGCACTGGAACAGGAGCCCAATTTTGTTAAGGCCCAGCGTAGAAAGTCTCGTATTCGCAAGCGACAGAATGATCCTACTAGCTCGGGTAGTGATGACTGGGGTTATGCAGACACTGATGAGGATGCGTCAGATCCTAGTTGGTGGGAGGGAACCTCTGAGCCTGTAGAGGAAGATCCTGGGATTCCAGGGTTTGAAGACCCTGAAACCCGAGATGTCATTAGAAATGTACGCGTATTTGAGCTCGACAACCTCTTCATCCGGAAATCCCCAAAGGATATGACCATCCAGCGGGTAGAATTAGCTGAATACACCACGCGAATTTTGGTTGAATACAGCAATGTAAGCAATACCTACCAGCAATTATATCTCGATCCTCCAAGTACGCGTAAGGCCCTGTATCTTACAGATATGCGTTTGCAAAAGAAATACCACCTTACCAATATATACCGGGATGAGGGTACTAGTGGAAACTTCCGGAATAATGTGATTGCCCCTGGGGAAAAGATGAGTTTTTACCTGGAGTTTGAACGCATTCCAGATGATCTCGAAGTCTTTCAAATCCGTACAGGAGACCGGGCAAACACAGAGAAGTGGAATTTTTACGGGGTTATTCTTAAAAAATAAAATCTCATGAAACGAATTGCCATATTAAGTCTCATCCTTGGGACACTATCTTCCTATTCTCTTTATGGGCAGCCAGATAATTTTGCCTCCCGGCAAAATGAAGAAGGAGATTGTCCATTATCCATGTATGATATTTGGGGAATGGGACGCCAACTCTATGACCGGGGGGAATACCACTACGCAATCGAGGCTTTCAAGGAAGTAATCTACATGGATCCTACCTATATTGAGGCGTATGAATACAAGGGACATGCCTTGTTTTGGTTACGCGATTACGAGGGATCTCTTTTGGATTTCAATGAAGCAATCCGCTTTTATGAGGATAAGATGGACCGAGAGCCTAAGCAAGGGCGAGAAGTTCCCCATGATTTGTTGTTGATAACCCACACGGATTACGATGATAAGTTGGAGCAATTGTACAACAATCGAGGTACATCCTATTTTGAAATCGGGGATTATGCTTCTGCCTACATTGATTTTCAACAAGCCCTAGCTTACAATCCTGGTTCAAAGGAGAGTAAGCACAACCTCGATCTTGCAAAAAAAATTCTCAAGGCAAGAGGGATTCCTATTCCTGGTACCCAACCCAAGGATCGGCTCATTGATCGAATATTTGCTAGTAAGGTTGAGTATGGAGACGTCAGAGGAAATTCCACTTGCGACTACTTGGTCGTAAATAGGGTTGAGCTCAATAGGGTATCTACCTTACTCCATTTCCAGGTATTTAATCCCCAGGATGCAGAGGCTGACATTTATATTAGCGCCAAAACCAATTCTGGAGAATCCTTTTATCTCCAGGGCCTGGAGGGATCAAAGTATAAGCTGAAGAAAGCCTTTGACCAATCCAATGGAGATACGAAAAACTTTTTCATTGTTGGACCAGGGGAAGAAAAGAGCCTCGTACTGGAGTTTGAGCGAATCCCAGATAATTTTGAAGTTGTGCACCTGATTGAAGGGAATGTAGATCAGGTAGAAGCTTGCAGTATTTACGATATCCAGCTCAAATAAATTTTCTCATTGCAAAGTGCGACCAAGTGTGAATCGGCTGCGTAAATTCTTCATTGACGATACCTATGTAGCAATAGTTATCGTTCTGAATGCTATCGTACTTTTTTTACTTGCCTTCGATGAAATTTACCAGAAAGATTCTCTCCGGTACGTTCTCGAGTTAGTAGATATATTGTTCATTGTCTATTTTCTCTTGGAGGCCGTCATAAAGATCCGTCTTTATGGTTGGAAGGAGTATATATCTTACAGTTGGAATCGTTTTGACTTCATTATTGTCGTATTGAGTCTCCCTTCCATCCTTCTATTGTTTGAGTCGGCGATGAATGACTTCAGTTTCGTTTTTGTCCTTCGAATTTTCCGTGTGATACGTTTTTTCAAATTCATGCGGTTCATACCCAATATTGAAAATCTATTTGCAGGAATTGCTAGGGCCTTTCGGGCATCCATATTTGTATTTGTAGCCTTATTCATTTACACATTTATCATTTCGCTCATTACCTGTAGACTTTTCAAGGATATTTCCCCCACCGCTGCCACATACTTTGGCGATCCTATTACCTCGTTTTATAGTATCTTCAAAATATTTACCATAGAGGGTTGGTATGAAATACCCGATCAGATTGTGCAAGGTCGAAGTACGCTTTTTAAATTTTTCACTATCCTTTATTTTATTGTGATTGTTGTATCAGGGGGCCTATTCGGACTTTCCCTGGTTAATGCCATTTTTGTAGATGAGATGGTAAAAGACAACAATGATGAATTAGTTGAACGAGTGAAAGAGATTGACCGGAAATTAGAGGCTATACTTGCCCAAAATTCAGCTGGAAGACCTGAGGATTCGAATTTTTCTGACCCTCCATCGAAACCTTTTGATCCAGATATCGAATTAAGAGGATCCTTAAAAGAGGAATAATTTTTGTATCTTCGAATAGGTCAAATGAAAGTATCTATTTACAATAAGAACTTTTGGAGATACTCAGCGTTCAAGCTCAATAATCTATGAAGCAATCTAGAACCTTGGTTATCAAATCTGTAGATACCTCTGTTTTTCAGGCCAAAGCTGCAGTGGGGTTTTCTCTGCTTGCCATGCTTTTACCTTTTATTCTGCATCTCCTCCCCAATCCCTCTGGATATCCCATAGGAGCTAAGCTTATTCCGCTTTTTTACGCACCATTTATCGCTGTTTTATTTTTTCGTTTCCCCATTGCTTTAGCCATTGGGATTTTTGCTCCTCTGGCTAATTTTCTATTCATAGGACAACCTTCATTCCCTTCCCTCATCCAACTGGGATTAGAAATTACGGGGTTCATTTGCCTGAGCCATCTCCTAAAAAACTACAAAGGAATCAGGTGGGTCAATGCACCTTTTTCTTTTATTGGTGCAAAGATGGGGGTTTGGGGCCTTTTTACGGCTTTGAGTTCGGTTTTTCCAGGAATTGATCCTCCAGCCTATTTTGAAACCACGGTTGCTTTTGCCGCGCCTGGGCTATTTATCCTTTGGGCATTGAACCTCGCTATGCTATCATTCAAAACCCACTAGTAAGGCAATAAAAAAAGCCAGCTAAATAATTTATAGCTGGCTTTTGGATTTGGCGAAAGGTACGCTTACGCTTCCGAAGGCTTTACGCTTACTACCTTTCTAAGTTTGTTATTAATCTTTTTGCTGGCGAAACTTACTGTCCCCTCCGTCATAGCATATAATGTATGATCTTTTCCTACGGCTACGTTCTTTCCAGGGCGAAAACGCGTTCCTCTTTGCCTAACGATAATCCCTCCAGGAAGGATGTATTCACCACTATATTTCTTCACGCCCAAGCGCTTACTATCTGATTCTCTTCCGTTTCTGGAACTACCGCCCCCTTTCTTGTGTGCCATGACTCAATATGTTTTGATTTATTTCGATTTAATGCTTTCAATCTCGATTTTGGAAAGATATTGCCTATGCCCGTTTTTCTTGCGATAGCTCTTTCTTCTTTTCTTCTTGAAGACAATGACCTTATCACCTTTCACATGGTCAAGTACTTTAGCCTTCACACTGGCTCCCTTTACAAATGGCTTACCCACCGACACTTTGCCAGAGTTATCTACTAGGAGAACCTCACTGAAGTCGATGCTATCACCTGTATCATTGGGCAAGCGATGGACAAAAATTTGTTGCCCTTCTTCAACCTTAAATTGAAAACCCTGTATATTAACAATTGCGTACATTCTATTGGTTTTGGCCCACAAAAATAGGGAATTTTCCTCGAGCTGCAAAACCAAAGCGAGTTTTTTCTAAAATATATGGAAAGAAAAAAAGTATGAAAGTAAACAAGGTATGTTTTGGGGGATTGGGGCTTGCCATGTTGATCCTTTTCTCTTCTTGTGTAGAGGTCAATGAACGAATTTTTCCTGGTAAAAAGGGTAGGGGAGAACTTACATTGGAAATAGGGCTGACCTATTTTCAGTTGTTTGCAGATACGGTGGAATGGCAGGAAAAGGTCCAAAAACCGCTGGAAGAATTAAATGAATATCTCTCAGATCGAAGAGGTATCAGTGAGGTTCAAACTTCCATTTCCTCCGAGGAGGGTAAGATTAGCCTTTCTCTGAAGTATAGCTCGATTGAGGAATTGAATGTAGCGTTGACCTATGTGTATTTGGGGGATACTGTCTCTATCTTTCCTTTCTTTGAGCAATTGGACGGTCAATGGATTCGGAATCATCCCCCAAACTTAGGGACAAAGGTTACAGAGAGGTGGCAGGAGGTTTTGGAAAAGCGTATGCAGCCTGAAGATCAGGCTGCTATGAAGTTCCGATATATAACGAAGCTTAAGGAAGCCATTGGACTGGTATATGCACCCTTTCCTACCCAGATATTCGAAAAGGATAATGAGGTACATGTGGAACTGTCTTCTCTGAATCTGTTTGGAAGTGAGGAGGGACAAGTAAAAATTCTAACAAATTAAAAATTCTGACTATTAGGGGAAATTTCACTAAAATAACTAGGAAAAAGGAGGGGGCAACACTAAAAACTATTTTTCGTATAAGTAGCTAGCTTTCAAAGGATAAAATAGATTTAATTAAAGTTTTCCTGTAAGTTTTTGTAATTATTTTGCTAAAATTATTACACGGAACCAATAAATCTTTTATATTTGAAAAGTATTACCTATGTTGATTTTCAAAATCAAGAATTGAACATGAAATTTAGAAAAATAGTAGTTGCCCTTTTTACTGCGTGTATGTTGTTTTCTTTTAGCATGTTTGCGCAATCTAGTACGCATACGGTGAAGAAAAAAGAGACCTTATATAGTCTTTCAAAAAAGTACGGTATAACGGTGGAGGAATTAAAGACTTGGAACAATCTCACAAGCAACACAATTAAGATCGGGCAAAAATTAAAAGTTGGAGATAATATTCCAGAGCCTGGTACAGACTTATCTGCTTATGAGGTAGCTATGCTGGGGTTAGACAAGGGAAAAATGACGGTTGATGAGGCCGCCTTCAAGCTCTCCTTAATCAATGACCTCCAGCGTGAAGAAGCTAAAAAAGAGAGAGAACGACTCACTAGAAGTGAAACGATGGTCGAAAGTAGAGACCCTTTTTCGGAGTTCTCGCCTGAAAATTTGGTTTACTACCAGGTTAAGCCGGGGGATGACTTATTCTCGATTGCAGACAGTTATGAAGTTTCTGTAGACGACCTAAAATATTGGAATGATATTCAAGGAGTACAAGCTGGGGATGTAATCATTGTTAATAATGGTATGCCTATGCCCAATGAGAACAGCGCCACTACTGCCAGTACAGCAAGTGGATTCGGCCTTTCTAGGGGACAGAATGTTCAAGTAGTTGAGCCCACATGGTACGATCCCGTTCCAGTTGCGGAGGTGCAAACCCAGAATGTAGGTACTTTTCGAGGCCCTTCTCTTGCAACCTTCACCATGAATGAGGTTAAAGGAGGAGAAATCATTTATTCTCGAAATATGGGTAGAGATACTGATTCCTCCCCAACAGTTGGCACCCGAGGCGAAAGAGACTTTCCCACATACGGTGGCACGACTCGTGGCGGAAATGTGGAACAAGCCCTACCTCAACCTCAAGGGCCAATGGTTGTTCTACCTGGACCTGGTACAAATAGCATTCGAGAGGCTGGAAGTTACACTGCCTTCACCATTCCTGGATACAATCACTTCCGCTTTTACGGAGCCCACAAAATTCTGCCTGTAGGTTCAAAGGTAAAGGTAGACATACCCAATAATCCCGGATTCATAGAGGTTACTATTGTAGAGCAACTTCCCCCTCAAAGCCCACATGTTATCGGCCTTTCACCTTCTGCTGTAAGTCTGCTGAAATCCAACGGTGCCCCTTCCCAAATTTCAGTTATGTACTAGGTTGCTGGATTTCATGTTAATTTTGAGCGCTTAGGTACCGATAAACCTGGGAGTAATGGCCATAAAAATATATGAGGAAACACAACGAGATAAGGTTGTCAAAAAGTTTTGGAAAACGATTGGCGACCGGTTCTACTCGGATTCTCATATTATTCTAGTTTTACTTGTATTCGAAGTATTCATGCTCATTGCCTATGAGGCAGAGGTGGGCATCTACAATGGGACAGAGTTTTGGTTTCAACTGGTTCGACTTTATCCACTTAATCTCATACTTCCGGGAGGTACCCTCATTATTTCCTTGGTCATTTTATTTCCTAAAGCCTTCCACATTTGGCTGGATACCAACGGAATTAAAAATAAAGCAGAAGCCAAGAAGCCTAGAGATAAGAAAAAGTATAAACCCAATTGGCATTACTTCTTTATCATCATTGCAATTGGATTTGCCCTGGGATCTTTGATTTACATATTTCTTCCTCCTGCAAATCCCATTGTACTTCGATTTCTGTTTGATAATGCCCTGCCTCCGCCTACTCCCCTAGATTCAAATGAAGCCGTGTGGGGCTACCATACCAATGTCTTGTTGGAAATTGCTCTTGCCTTTGGATCTGGGTTTTACGACGAGTTTCTATTTAGGGATCAACTCTCCAATTTTCTGTCGCCAAAAATCAAAAAGCAAGTTAAAACAACCAAAGCTAAGGTGATCATCCCATACTACAAGGAGATCCCATTGGTGACGTTTGGCCAGGACCGCAAGATCTATGCAGGAGTCATGGTTTTGTCAGCTTTTGTCTTTGCCCTATCTCACTATATCCTTCCGTTTTCCGATCCATTCAATATGTATGGATTTGTATACCGGCTACTGTTTGGTATGGTCATGTATATTGTCTACAGACGATTCTCATTTCCAATAGCCATGTGGACACACATATTTTACGATCTCTGGTACTTTATCCTCGCCTGATGCTTGGGATTTTTGATTACCTTTGGTCCGAATTTGACCTTCGGAAAGAAAATATCTCACAATCCCATGTACTACAACAGCATAGTAGAAACTATTGGCCATACCCCCTTAATAAAGCTCAACTCAGTTGCTAGCCATTTGAAAGCTACCGTTCTCGTGAAAGTAGAATATTTCAATCCAGGGAATAGTATCAAGGATCGCATTGCGATGAAAATGGTTGAGGACGCAGAGCGTAGCGGGTTGTTAAAACCTGGTGGGACCATTATCGAAGGCACCTCCGGAAATACAGGTATGGGTCTAGCACTCGCTGCAGTTGTTAAGGGCTATCGATGTATTTTCACAGTTTCTGATAAGCAATCTCAGTCCAAGATTGATTTATTAAGAGCACTTGGGGCGGAAGTTATTGTATGCCCCACAAATGTGGAGCCTGAGGATCCACGCTCTTACTATTCAGTGGCCAAGCGTCTTGCCAAAGAAATACCTAACTCTGTCTACCTGAACCAATATGATAATCCGAGTAATACCCAAGCCCACATAGAGAGTACGGGTCCTGAAATATGGGAGCAAACCGAAGGTAAAATTACCCACTTTGCTGCTGGAATGGGGACTTGCGGAACAATATCTGGAGTCTCAACCTACTTAAAGGCTCAAAATCCTGCCATTAAAACGGTCGGCATTGATACATATGGATCCATTTTTAAAAAACTACACGAGACGGGAGAGATAGATACCAAGGAAATTTACCCCTATCTTACTGAGGGAATTGGTGAGGATATACTTCCAGAAAACTGTAACATGGAGGTCATAGACCATATCGTTAAGGTTACAGACAAAGATGCTGCACTCATGACGAGAAAGCTGGCTAGAACGGAAGGCCTACTCGTAGGTTGGTCTTGCGGATCTGCCGTCCAAGGTGCCTTGGAGTATGCAAAGACCTTGTCCCCTGGAGATTTGATGGTAATTATACTACCAGACCATGGTACTCGATACCTCGCGAAGGTATATAACGATGACTGGATGCGCAACCATAATTTTTTGGATGAAGGTTCAATGGTAACTGCTGGACAGATTCTTGCCTCTAAATCCAGCCCGATGCTCGTAACGCTAAATGCTAAGCAGACGCTATCAGAAGCTGTTTCTATCATGCGAGAACAATATATCTCTCAAATTCCTGTTACACAGGGAGAGGAGATAATTGGAAGTGTGAGAGAGAGTCGGGTTCTGGATAAAATTTTGGATGATCCTACAAGCATCAATCAGTCTGTTTTAGACGCATTGAGCGATCCTTTGCCTTATGTTTTGCCTAGTACCCGAATAGACGTTTTATCGAAAATGATTAATAAAGATAATCCTGCTGTTCTGGTTATGAATGAACAAGATAAAATCGGTATAATCACACAATACGATTTAATAAACATACTATCAAACAACTAATTTTTTTATTGAATATTCTAGTATTTTTGTTTTTTTGATAGATAAGTAGTTATATTCATGGTAAGACTTGGAGGATAGAACATCAAATTTTTTGATATGATCCGGTATGTATGGTTATTTTGTCTATTAAGCGTACAACTAGTCTGGGGGCAAAACACAGAATCAGAACTGTTCAAGCGAGGAAAAAGCCGTATGCAGCAAGAAGAATACGAGGCTGCTATCCGAGATTTTTCCAATGTATTGCAATTAAATGGAGACCAAGAAGATATCTACCTTTATCGCGGAGTAGCCTACCTTCGTGTCAATAAAGGTCAGAAGGCTTATGATGACCTGAGCAAGCACATTGAATTATATGGAGGGAAAGGTAAAGCCTATTATTATCGTGCTATGGCGTCTATGGCACTTAGCGACTTGCAAATGGCTTTGGATGACATTGATATAGCCCTTATTTATAAGCCCAGGGAGGCTCAATATCACCAACTTAAGAGTCGAATTTGTATCGGTCAGAACCTCTACCAGGAGGCTTTGGAGGCTATCAACGCAGCTCTGCAGCGGACTCCAGGAAAAATCTCCTTCTTATATGATAGAATAGAAATCTGGCTTGCGATGGAGCGTACAGATTTTGCACTTCGCGATATTAACCTGATCATTCGTAGGAGTCCCAGAGATGGAAAAGCCTACAACGTCAGGGCAACCATTCATTTCCAGGCTGGGGATCGAGATGCTGCCTGTAGAGATTGGGGTGTTGCTGGATCGATGGGAGACGAGAGTGTATTACCCCTTATCCAGCAATTTTGCGACAAGCGCCAAACGTATACTCGGAATAACTAAAAAGCTGGTAACCGCTACAGTTACCAGCATATTCGTTAGGTTTTTTGTACGTATAGTAAGTTTCTTGGATAGAAAAGATTTTTCTAGAAACTTGTGTATGGTGGATTAGTATCTTCCCCCTCCGCCGTAGGAGTTCCCTCTATCTCTACCACCATATCCACCACCCCCTCGGTTGTAGCCACCTCCCCCGCCTCTGCGGTCTCTTCCACCACCACGACTTTCTCTAGGCTCTGCCTCTTTCACTACGATTACTCTTCCGTCGAATTCTTGATCATTAAGCTGACTGATTGCCTCTCGGGCTTCATCATCATTTGGCATTTCGATAAAACCGTAACCTTTAGACTTACCAGTGAACTTATCCAGGATAATTTTGGCTGAGGAAACCTCACCATACTTTTCAAATTCCTCTCTCAGAGAGTCCTCAACTGTGGCATAGTTGAGTCTTGCTACAAAAATGTTCATAAAAGCGTAAATAAAAAGAAAGGAATATAACGGGAGTAAACAAGTCCATTGCCCAGGCTGTTATACCGTCCAACATTGCCTTTCGAAGGTTAAAAAAATAGATTATTGCAAAATCTGGTAGTAAAAAATTAAATAGTTATTCCTAGTTTATGTTCTTACGATCAGAACAATATTAGGTTCACTTAATTTTGGGTATTTCCCAATCATGTAAGAAAAAAAGCAATTATCCATAATGTTGGATAAAACCAACCTCGTTTAGGTGGGAATGGTCATTAATTCGCTCGACCAACCATTCGGAAGAATTGAAAAATATTCGAGTGATGGACGTGTTGTGAATGATCATGTTTCTCGGTAGGTGGTAGCTCGCTTGAGTGATTTTTCTAAGGAGGCATTTTATGGCCATTCCGTGGGAAAAAACCGCAATTTTTACCTGCTTTCCTTCCTGTTGATCTAGGTGTTCGAGGAGCCAATTGAACATGCGTTGCTCAACCTGTCCTTGCGATTCTCCTCCGGGCGGCTGGAAGTTATGAGGGTCGGCTTTAATCTGTTCTCGAACTTGGGTGTTCAGTATACGGGCTCGTACCTGACCTTCCCAGATTCCCTGGGAAGACTCTACCAATCGCTCGTCAAGTACAACTTGAGAAAAGTCTTGAAGGGAAGCCAAACAGGCAATTCGTGCGGTCTCTTTTGCGCGGATGGCCACCGAACTGAATATTTTATCGAATTGGACCCCTTCTACTGCAAGTCTTTCACCCAGCTTTTTCGCCTGAATTTCTCCTCTTTCTGTAAGAAGGAAATGGTCGGACCTTCCCCCAATCAAATGGTTATTGACATTACCCGTACTTTCGGCGTGCCGAATGAAAAAAAAATCTACCATGTGCCGAAGTTATAGAAAAGATTATACAGATATGACCAATGCTTCGTAAGTTAACAGAAATTTTAATTCGCACATGGCACAGAACAAGCTATTCTTATTAGATGCTATGGCATTGTTGTACCGGGCACATTTCGCCTTTATCAGCAATCCTCGTATAACTACCAAAGGGTTGAATACTTCGGCAATATTCGGGTTTACCAATACACTCCTAGAGATTATCAATAAGGAAGATCCTACTCATTTGGCTGTAGCATTTGATACGAATGTTCCTACCTTCCGGCATGAAGTTTACCCAGACTACAAAGGCCATAGGGAAGAAATGCCGGAGGACCTCAGTCTTATTATGCCCTATGTTTTCCAGCTGCTGGAAATCTTGGGTATTCATATCCTTAAAAAAGATGGTTTTGAAGCAGATGATATCATTGGGACTATCGCTTGGAAAGTTCCTGAGGATGCCTATGAAGTGTATCTGGTAACCCCAGATAAAGACTTTGCCCAGCTGGTACGGGATAATGTCTATTTGTACAGACCTAAGTACAAGGGAGGAGGGTTTGATGTGTTGAAACGAGCGGAGGTAGTGGAAAAATATGGAATTCCCCCTGAGCAGGTAATCGACTTTCTGGGGTTAAAAGGCGATGCAAGTGATAATATTCCCGGGGTCCCTAAAGTGGGTGATAAGACAGCAATCAGTTTACTTTCTGAGTACGGTTCCCTAGAAAATATTCTCGAAAACATAGCGCATATTTCGAAAAAAAGCATCAAAGCCACTTTGACTGAGTTCGGTGAGCAGGGAAGACTTTCCAAGCAACTTGCAACCATTCATACAGAGGTGCCTTTGGAATGGACAGAAAAGCAACTGGAGATGGAGTACTGCGACTTAGAGGCCTTACTCACTCTGATGAAGGAATTGGAATTTAAAACTACCGCAGAGCGCATCTTGAATAGCAAGTTGAATCCCTTGCAAACCCAGGCACAGACCGATCTATTTGGCAATCCCATTGGGAACCGAGCTACTTTAGAAATACAAAGTGGTCTGGTAGATAATTTTGATAAGGATAAGCAAACTTACGAACTCATTGATACCCAAGAAAAGCGAAAAAAGCTGGTAGAAAAATTCCAACAAGGGAAAGCTTTTTGTTTTGATACAGAGACGACTTCCTTGAATGCGCTTCAAGCCGATTTGGTGGGGATCGCTCTCTCAGAAAAGGCTGGGGAAGCGTTTTATCTCCCTGTACCCGAAGACCGCAAAGAGACCCTTGAGATATTAGCTGAATTGGAACCGCTTTTCAAGGATGAAGGCCTCTTAAAAATTGGCCAAAACCTGAAATACGATTTACTTGTCTTGAAATCCTATAACATAGAGGTGGCCGGACCTATGTTTGATACGATGTTGGCCCATTACGTGATAAATCCCTCCGGAAAACACGGTATGGATGCCATGTCAGAAGAGTTATTGAATTATCAACCTATATCCATAGAGACCCTAATTGGAAAAAAAGGGAAAAAGCAGAAAAGCATGCGGGATGTTCCCGTAGAGGACCTATTGGACTATGCAGCAGAAGATGCCGATATTACTTTGAGACTGTATGAAAAATTGGCACCAAAAGTAGCGGAGAGTAAGGTATTCAAAGACATTGAACAGCAGCTCATGCCCGTACTTACTGCGATGGAATTTGAAGGCATCCGGATTGACCAATCCTTCTTAGGAGAGTACTCCGAGGAACTTACCAGACGGCTTAGGATCTTAGAAAAAGAGATCTATCAACTTGCAGGAGAGGAATTCAACATTAATTCTCCCAAACAATTGGGAGACATCCTCTTTGAAAAATTGGAACTGGGAAAGGGTCGAAAAGCTAAAAAGACGAAGACCGGTCAATACAGTACCAATGAACAGATTTTAGTAGGTCTCGCTGCCAAGCATGAATTACCGGCTAAAGTTCTTGCCTACCGCAGTGTTGCTAAGTTGCGGTCAACCTATGTAGATGCACTTCCCGCACTTATTCACCCTAGTACAGGGAGGGTGCATACTACCTACAGCCAATCAGTGGCTGTCACAGGTCGCTTGAGTTCCAATAATCCAAATCTCCAGAACATTCCAATCCGGACAGATGATGGAAGAGAAGTCCGAAAAGGCTTTATCCCCCGTAATGAAGAGTTTATTCTTCTTTCGGCGGACTATTCTCAGGTGGAGCTTCGACTTATGGCCTCTATGAGCGAAGACCCCAACATGATAGAAGCCTTCCTAGAAGGGGCAGACATTCACCGGTCAGCGGCAGCCCGTGTATTCAATATTGCTCCAGAAGCGGTCACTCCCGCTCAGCGTTCCTATGCAAAGCAGGTAAATTTTGGAATCATTTATGGAATCTCTCCTTTCGGCTTGAGCCAGCGCATAGGTATCTCGCGGACCGAAGCCAAAGAAATTATCGATAACTACTTCGAAACGTATCCCAATGTGAAGACCTATATGGACCAGAACATCGAGTTTGCCAAGGAGAATGGGTATGTGGAAACCTTATTTGGCCGAAGAAGATACCTACCAGAGATAAATTCTCGTAATGCCACCGTACGAGGGTTCGCAGAGCGAAATGCGATCAACTCTCCCCTTCAGGGTACTGCTGCGGACATTATCAAATTGGCCATGATTTCTATCCATGCTAAGATGCAAGAAAGAGGCTTCAACTCTCGAATGATTTTACAGGTTCATGATGAACTTGTTTTCGATGTCCATCGTGAAGAGGTAGAAGAAATTAAAGAACTCGTGCGTACGCATATGATGGGAGCTGCTCAATTAAAAGTACCTCTAGAGGTTGAGATTGGTTTGGGCGAAAACTGGTTAGAGGCGCATTAGGATTTGGCTGTGCGTATAAACCAAGCCCACAGTTATTGTATGAAATAATAATATTCTAAAATATTTTTTTTATAATTACTAAAACATTTTTCATTTGAATCTGTTTGATAATTAAAACAAGCACATCTTATTTTTGGCCCAGGGTTTATTGTACCTAGTTAATAGAAAATTTTACAATTAAACTTCTTAGGCAAATTCTTCTGCGTTAGTTTCAAAGCATTTAACTGGATTTGTAGTCAATAATAAAGTTTAAAAAACTTTAGAAGTACCTCTATTCTCTTTCTGGAATGAACAATTTTAGAGAGTAAGGACGGGGGGGTATTTCAAAATTTTTTATCAGAATAATGAAAATTCAAATGGAAACAACCGTTGACTCATCTCAAAACCCTGCTTCATTTTTACAGATTGGAGACCTAGTTGCAGGGTCCTTTTTCTTTTCTTCTTTTGCATTACTTATTGTCGCCCTTTTCATGGCGTTTCAAATACAAAGTATTGCTTCTAATTGGCGAACCCCTTACATCCTCGCGATCCTTATTCCGTTTATCGCTGCGCTTAATTCTTTTTACCGTAGAAATTATTGGGTTATTACACAAACCAGCCCGGTAGAATTTAGGTTCTTTGATTGGTTTTTGACCGTTCCGCTGATGGCTGTGGTATTTTATTATATGCTCAAGTCTCGTGGAGCTAAGCTTCCTATGTTTGTTGGCCTTTTAATATTCAGTATGTGGATGTTGGGGTTTGGGTATCTGGGAGAAGCTGTATATCCCGAAAACTCTGCTTTATGGGGTGTTGCAGGTTCAATTGGTTTTGCTGGAATTATTGGTATCATAATGGGGGGGGGATATCCCAAAATTTTTGGGAAAGATGTGAATCCCTACCTTCGAAAAGGATACCTGGTACTCTCAATTATGTTACCAATAGGATGGTCTGTATACCCGCTAGGATACATGACAGTTCCTGGAAATATTTTGGAAGGGCAGTTAAGTGAAAACTTCGTTTATGTAATGTACAACTTTGCAGACGTTTTTAATAAAGCAGGTTTGGCCCTAGGCGTTTACTGGATAGCTTCGAGAATATCTCGAAGTCAAGAGGAAGAATTACTCGCAGCTGAGTTACAAAAGATGAGTAGCAACAATATCTACACGAAAAAAATACCAACCTCTTTGAAAGATGCTTAAAATGCTAGGTACATTTAAGGCTGTCCTTGTTATCTTTTTTATTCTGTCTTCCAAGCAAATACCTGCTCAGAAAATAGACTTAGCTGATGGGTTAACTGCATTTTATCCTTTTTCAGAAAACCTACTTTCACGTACCTCAGAGGCTCCCCAAATTGTAAGAAAGGGGGCTTCCTGGGTAAGAAACCGTTTTGGAGAAGATTCAAAAGCCATGGCCTTCGACGGAGTAGATCAACACCTGTTAATTCCTACTGAAAATCTACTTGCGTTAAGTGATTTTGAGGAATTTAGTGTTTCTCTATGGATAAAACCTCGAGATAACAATTCAGGGTGTATCATTCTCAGAGAAGGGGATTTTGGACTAAAATGGAACGGACTTAAAAAACCCATTACAGTTTTCAACGGACTTCGAGGAGGGTTTCCCAATGGGAAGAAATCTGCTTGGGCAAGTAAAGAATGGTATCATTTGGTCCTAGTTCAATCGAATAAATTTTCACAACTATTTATCAATGGAGAATTGGATATGGCATGGGAGGTAGTCGATAAGGACCTTTTGGAAGCGAGCCCTATATATGTTGGAAAACACCCTTACTTATGGGGGGGATTCACTGGAATGGTAGATGACTTAGCTTTTTATAATCGTGCATTGAATGAATATGAAATCTCTGTGCTTTATCAGATAGAAAATATTCCAATTGAATCTGACCTGGATCAGGTAAGGATGTTAGAACCAGATTCTATATTGGGAACTTGGACGGGTATACTTACTCAACCGGATAATCCCATAGCTTCCAATTATGCTTTCTCTTTGAAATTTACGAAACAGTCTGACGGGGTTATAGTCGGTCATTCCCGGATTGAAATAGTTGAGGAAGCTGCATTTGGGGTAAGTAAAGTGCAAGGGATAGTTTCTGGGAACTTGGTTAATTTTGAGGAGACCCAAATCGTTCGGCAAAAAAACTATATGGGATATAAATGGTGTAAGAAATATGGAAACTTTTCCTATATCCCAGATAGTAAGTCGATTAGAGGAAAGTGGTATGCGGAGAATTGCTCCGAAACGGGCGAGCTATTACTGTTCAGGACAAATAGTCAGTTTAACTATTTTGATAATCGCCTTTCACAACATCTATCTTTAGATAGTCTCACACAATTGGTGGATAATGACGAATTGGAAAAACGCCTAGAAAAGACCTTACTTACAGTCGAAATCCAATCTTTATTATTTTCACTAGGCTCCTCGGAAATTGCAGAGGAATCTCTCTCTTATCTTGAGGAGAAAGTGGTCCCTGTGTTTATTGAATTTCCAAAGTTAAAAGCTTCTATTCATGGGCATACAGATAACGTAGGGAATGACCAAAGAAACCTAGAGTTATCTCTGAATCGAGCCAAAGTAGTGAGGAACTTTTTGGTATCTAGAGGTGTGCGAGAAAATCAACTCAATTTTGTTGGATATGGAGAATCCAAGCCTATATCCAGTAATGAAACGTTAGAAGGCCGCAAGAAGAACCGAAGGGTTGAAATCGAACTATCTTTGTAGAGGATCTTAATTGATTTACCTTACATTTTTATTCCTTATACTTTTTTAAACACATTTCTCGTAATTTGCGTATGAAAGAAGCAAATTTTTCTAGATGTTTAACTTACTTCGTAGCACATGGAACGAGTAGTTGTTGGCCTCTCAGGTGGAGTGGACTCCAGCGTTGCGGCGTACTTATTGAAAGAAGCAGGGTATGATGTCATTGGCTTGTTCATGAAGAACTGGCACGATGAATCCGTGACGATTAGCAGTGAATGCCCCTGGTTAGAGGACAGTCATGATGCGATGATGGTTGCTCAGGCCTTAGATATCCCTTTTCAATCGATTGACCTTAGTAAAGAATACAAAGAGCGAATAGTAGACTACATGTTCGCCGAATACGAGCGTGGGCGTACGCCAAATCCAGATGTACTTTGTAACCGAGAAATCAAATTTGATATCTTTTTAAAAGCAGCCCAGAAGTTAGGAGCGGATAAGGTAGCTACGGGCCACTATTGTCGGAAAGGGGAGATCCAAGTAGGAGGAAAGTCCTACTATCGATTGCTTGCTGGGAAAGATATCAACAAGGATCAGAGCTATTTTTTGTGCCAAATCTCTCAGGAGCAATTGGCTCACGCCCTTTTTCCCATCGGCGAGCTCACAAAGCCACAGGTTCGGGAGATCGCGCAGGAATTAGGTTTGGTAACCGCCGGTAAAAAAGATTCTCAAGGCCTTTGCTTTGTTGGTAAGGTGCGCTTGCCTGAGTTCCTACAACAACAATTGGTTCCGAAGGAGGGAAGAATTGTAGAGATAGAGGCAGAGCATCCAGTTTTCCACAAGCGCATCCCTGCGGGAATCCTTGCAGAGAAAGAAATCCCCTTACCACAGTTGGCAGCACCTTATGAATTTTCTCCCCAAGTAGGGGAAGAGATAGGTACCCATATTGGCGCACATTTTTATACCATTGGACAGCGTAAGGGATTACACCTAGGAGGAAAACCTGAACCCCTCTACGTCATAGGAACAGATGTAGTGGAAAATGTCGTGTATGTAGGCATGGGAGATACACACCCCGGCCTTTACCGAAGTGCCTTGTTTATTCCCAATGCCGATATCCACTGGATACGAGAAGATCTTTGCCTACAAATAGGGGAAAGAAAAGCTTTTTCTGTCCGCATTCGTTATCGACAGCCCCTTCAACAGGCTACCCTGCTATGTGAACCTGAGGGAATCTATATCCAATTCGATTCTCCACAGAGGGGAATTACTCCTGGCCAGTTTGCGGCTTGGTATGATGGAGAAGAACTGGTCGGTTCTGGGGTTATTGATTAATAAGGACAAAGTATAAGCATAAGAACCTACGGCATTCTCCAACGGGTATCCGTTTCCCCTTGCTTTTCCCCTGCAACTTTGAGAAGTTAGAAGGGTGAAAAGAATTGTATGCATTTACGTGGGGTTTTTCTTATTGCCCGCATGGGCTCTTGGAGGAGACGGCTTTAAACTCAACCTTACTGGGGCTAGGTATCTGGGAATGGGATATGCTGGTGTCGGGCTCGCATTGGATGGAAGTGCCATTTACATCAATCCCGGTGCTCTGGGGTTCTTAAAAAGTAATTCCTTTCAGTTAGGGACGAGCTTTGTCCGTCCTTCCACCACCTTCTCCGCCCAGACCCAAGGAGGGCAAAATCTATTTGACCCGGAGGACATGGAGGAAAATACGATTACGCCCATTTCCTTATTTGCCAATTGGCGAAGGCACGATAGCCGACTGACCTTTGGCATAGGCGTGTACAATCCCTTTGGCTATGACAACCAATGGCCCCCTACTTGGCAAG
This sequence comes from Bacteroidota bacterium, assembly GCA_039197765.1. Taxonomy (GTDB): domain Bacteria; phylum Bacteroidota; class Bacteroidia; order J057; family J057; genus JBCCTX01. The sequence continues at coordinate 3,251 of JBCCTX010000084.1, read as the reverse complement.
GGAAACTCATCGCGCAAGAATCCCTGCTGAATTCCTTATATATTCAACCCACCGTCGGTTATCGAATAAACGACCAAATTGGGATCGGAGCGGGGATTGTATATGGCTTTGGCAATTTTTTGACACGCAGGGCCTTGGATATCAATGGGCGAAACAATACGGAAGGTTGGCTGGAATTGGCAGGGAGGGGGAATGGAGTGGGGTATAATATTGGCGTATTGTTCAAGTTTGGGATTCGTACCACTGGGGGCTTGAATTACCGCTCTGGGATGCGTATCGATGTAGAAGAAGGGGAAGTGAACTTCAATGTTCCCCCCTCCCTACAGAGTGAGTTTAGCAAGGACACCACCTTTTCGACAGATTTTACCCTACCGGGAACTTTAGGCATGGGATTGAGTTACAAATTTTTGGATAATTTGGTTTTCGCCCTAGATGTAGATTACACATTTTGGAGCGTGTACGATGAAGTACAACTAAACTATGAACTTCCGGAAGAAGAACTTAATCCTAGAATCCCCACTAATTTGGTGAAAAACTTTAAGAATACGTTTTCTATTAGGTTGGGAGGAGAATACACCATTCAAAACCGCTATTTTTTGAGATTTGGGGCCCTTTTTTCGCAATCACCTGTCCAGGACGAGTATGTAAATCCCGAATTTCCCGACTCAGATCGAATTGGGGTAACTGCTGGGGCAGGGATTTTGCTCTCCAATAGTTTAATGATTGACTTGGCCTACAAATATGATTTTACAGGGGAGAGCTTTGGAGAGCTTCGCGAAAGGGTATTTGCAGGGAAGTACGAATCTACAACAAACATTCTCGGATTGAGTTTTAGTTACAATTTTTAAGAATATTTTCAGCTTGAGGAAACGAATTGAACAGATTCTCCGATATAGTAAATGAATTGCGACCATTTCGATTCGCCTATGAAAAGAAGATTTACGCTGTATGTATGTTTCCTTGTTGGGTTGTCTTGGGGATGTGAACCGGAAATTGATCCTGTGAGCCTTCACTCTGGCGCTTTGTCGATTGATCGATATGTGTCTATAGGAGATGCGTATTCCGTAGGAGCTACAAATGGTGGCATCTACCGGGCAGGGCAAGAATATTCCTACCCTAATCTACTTGCTGGGCAGCTACGCGAGGTCCAACCCCTTCCCTTTAACCAAGCTTATTTGGGTATGAATGGAACCGGGTATCTAACCTTAGCAAGGGTTCGAGAATCTGCCTGTTCTGACCAGTTGTTGGTCCCGACTTTGGTTCGGGAAAGCGAAGACCAGTCATTATTTGAAAATATTTCGACTTCTGCTCCCTTTCATAATTTGGCTATTCCTGAGCTAGATATGGGTACCGTTTTGGAAGAAAATTTAGGAGCGACTAATCCTTTTTTTAACAGGATGATCCCAGAAGGAGGGAATTTCTCCTATGCCGATCTGATTGAGCAAGTTCAAGCGAAGTTGTATACCGTATGGGTAGGGCTAGAAATGGCTTGGAGTTTTGCGAGAAATGGGCACCCCAAGGACTCCATTGGCTCAGATGTGGTAGAAACCTTTGGAAGTAATCTCGATACGTTAATTTCAAAGATTTACCGAACACAACCTCAAACTACTGTGTTGATTGGGGACATACCCGATGTAACTACGTTTCCCTTCTTTACTACAGTAAGTCACGTATATACTGATACGCTCACATGTAATATGCAGCCCATTTACATTCAAGTAGAAACTACACCAGGTACAATGCGTGTGCGCGAGGCTGAGGACGCAGATAGGATTTTACTTTCTGCTAATGCGATGATTGGAATCCCCGTGGAAGGTGGCGGATTCCTTGGCTTGTCAGAAGACTTTCCCTTACCAGATTCTCTGGTGCTGGACCAGACAGAGGTCCAACGGGTCCGTTCTTTCATTGGTGGAGCCAACCAACGTATCCAGGAGCGAGTTTCCTTCTACCGAGAAAGTAAGCCCTTTCCCTACCAGGTTAAGCGAGTCAATATATCCCAGAAGCTCAATAACGCTCTCCAAGGACAAACCCTGGCGGGATTGGATGTGTCTGCAACTTACCTAACGGGGGGACTCTTTTCCATTGATGGCTATACCTTCAGCCCAAGGGGTAATACCTTGATTGCCAACTTTATCATTGAAGAGATCAACGAAAGCTTTGAGGCGCAGGTCCCTCCATTGAATATCGCAGATTTTGAAGGGGTGGTGTTTCCATAGGGATTGTTTCACCCTTCTTGAATCTCCCTTAAGCTTTTTCCCTTGAACTTGAACTCGTTTTTGTTCTCTATTGGCACTTACCCAAAAAATTGATGATACGATAGGTATCTCCAAGCCTTTCGTATGCAGACGAAAGGGCGACGGGATCGCCGAGTATCTTTCGAATCTAGAGAATAAGGTGGAGTGTTTCATTGCCGACAAGATCAATAGACTGGGTCGTAAAGGCTTTGATATTGTTGAAATTGCCAAGGCTGTAACTTACTTAGGCACTCATATAATTTATTGTAGATGCGAACGGATGAACGATCAAAGGGAAGGTCGATTGATAAAAATGTTCAAATTCCCTTAACCAAAATTGTATAGTTTCTGTTAGGCTCTTTCTTCCAAATTCCCTACTTTCCCAATGTAAGAAACATTAAAGCCTCCTTTCCGCATGAGAGCCCCTCAGAAATTAGTGAAATCTGTCTGGGAGAAATACCCCCCTACTACTAAGGATAAAGATGCTGCTACTTTTGATAAAGAACTGGTCTTGCAAAAGTTGGGGAGTATATTTTGTCCCGGCCCTTTTTTCTTCATGGTTCTCGATTTTTCGCGTCATGAAACGAGCTATGTCAGTCCTCAAATAGTGGAAATATTAGGCCAAGATTCTCTTGATTGGAAGCTAAAAGACTGGATAGAGAGTATTCACCCAGAGGACAGAGACTTTATGGCGAAATGTGAATGGTTGGTAGGAGAGTTCCTTTTTGACTTTCTCTCTCCTGAATTGATTATGACTTATAAGTCTGTCTATTGCTACCGAATGCGAAGAGAGGATGGATCCTATGGCTTATTCATGCAACAAGCCATGCCCCTGAAGATAGATGGTAGGGGCATCGTTATTAGTTCCATAGCTATCTTAATCGATGTTTCCCATTTGAATACCGTCAATAACTACAGGCTTTCACTTATTAGCATGGAGAATGGAAGGGATTATTTGGGGCTTGACCCCTATAAGGGCAGTTTCGAAGCGGACTCTTACGGTTGTACTCCCATTAG
>JBCCTX010000083.1:0-23472 GCA_039197765.1 Bacteroidota bacterium | reverse complement strand
GAAGTAGGTAGTTGGGTTGTATGGAAAAAATACGATTTTGGGAGAAAGATTCCAAGGTGCTTTTTATAAGCGCTTTGCTATAGGTCAGGTTCTTTACATTATACTTAGCGAAAAGTACTTATTTTTCAATACTTTTCGCCAAGTATATTTAGCTATACTTGGCGAAAAGTAGTATTTTTACATTGGATTCCACCAAGTATAATGTATTCTATGCTAACTTCATTAATAGGAAGAACCCAAGAAATAGCCATTCTCAAACAAGCTTTATCCTCATCTGAAGCCGAAATGGTATCCATTATAGGCCGCCGTCGGGTAGGCAAAACTTTCCTTGTAAATACCATCTATGAAGAGGAACTCATTTTTTCAATTACTGGCGTCCAAAATGGAACCTTAGCGGATCAATTGGAAAACTTTGCTGACCAGATATCAGAATATGCCGAAACGGATTTACCTATTCAGCGACCGGATAATTGGTTAAAGGCATTTCAACTGTTGCGCGCTTATGTGAAAGAGCATTTGGATAACAAGAAAAAGGTCATCTTTTTTGATGAACTTCCTTGGTTGGCCACTCAACGCTCAGGATTCCTTCAAGCTTTGGGTTATTTTTGGAATTCATGGGCTGCTCAGCAAAACTTAGTCATTGTAATTTGTGGATCAGCAGCATCATGGATGATTCGCAAGGTAGTAAACGATACCGGTGGATTACACAACCGAATTACCAAGCGAATTTATTTGGAGCCCTTTACCTTGGCTGAGACGGAGGAATACCTGAATAGTAGAAAGATCCAGTTCAATCGCTATCAATTGGTACAGTTGTATATGGTAATGGGAGGGATCCCACATTACCTGAAAGAAATACAAGGAGGAAAAAGTGCTACACAGAATATTCAAGAGATTTGTTTCTCGCAAAATGGACTGTTGGCAGATGAATTCTCTCGCTTATATAGTTCTCTTTTTTCAGAAGCTACAACTCATATTAAGGTAATCCGAACCTTAGGGGACTCATGGATTGGACTCACAAGAAAGGAATTAGTGAAAATGGGAAAGCTATCAGAAGGGGGAACACTTACCCGGGTGTTAGAAGAACTCGTCCAATCGGGATTTATTTCTGCGTATAGACCCTTTGGCAGAAAGAAAAAGGAAAAGCTTTACCGTCTGACGGATCCTTATTCTCTCTTTTATCTCCAATTCATAGAAGATAAGGCCTATGAGGGAAAGGATATTTGGCAACATCTTAGCCAAACACAAGCTTTCAAAACGTGGAGTGGATATGCGTTTGAGAATATTTGTCTCAGGCATATTACTCAAATCAAGAAAGCGATGAGTATCGCGGGAATTTACTCGTTATCTTCTTCCTATTACAGGAAAGGATCTTTAGCTCAGAAAGGAGTTCAAATAGACCTACTTATCGATCGGAAAGATCAAGTTATAAATCTTTTCGAAATCAAGTTCTACACGAAAAGAATACGTCTCTCAAAGGCAGATGCTGACCAACTACGGGAAAAAATGTGGACCTTTGAAGAAGCTACCAAAACTTTGAAACAGCTTTTCTGGATTTTAATCTCTCCATTTGGATTGGTAGAAAACCAACACAGCTCGGGATTGATTGCTCAATCTCTAACGCTAGATGATTTATTCTTGGAATAGCTCATCTCTCTCTCCCGGCTTATCGTTCCGCAATTCAACTATTCCCTTACTTTACTTTAACATATACATGCTTGACTGGCGAATTCTCGACCTGTTTCACATCTACAATGAAATATTTATTCAAGGAACTGATTAGGGGGGTGAGTTTGGAGAAACCATAGTTACGAGGATCAAAGTCAGGCTTCTTCTTATTGAGTTGTGCCCCCACAGCAGCTAGAAAGGCCCATCCATCATCATCTGCCAGGTCTTCAATTGTTGAAATTAGTAAACGAACAGTCGGTTTGTCCATTTTCTCAACCTGGGACTCTGAACTAGGTTGTGGAGTTTGGGTTACTTTTCGAGTATCCGATTCTTTTAAGATTTCTATATAAATAAATTTATCACAAGCTACAATGAAGGGTCTAGGGGTCTTTTTCTCGCCTATCCCTATGACCAACATCCGAGATTCTCTTAAGCGGGTGGCAAGTCGGGTAAAATCGCTATCGCTGGATACGATGCAGAAGCCGTCCACTTTATTACTGTGGAGAATATCCATGGCATCAATGATCATAGCAGAATCAGTTGCATTCTTGCCCCGTGTGTAAGCGTATTGTTGCACGGGAGTAATTGCATGCTCCAGTAAGGCTGGTTTCCATCCTGCAACAGTGGGTTTAGTCCAATCTCCGTATATGCGTTTAATGGTTGGTAAACCAAACTTGGTAATCTCCTCCAACATCTCTTTGATATGGGTATAGGGGATGTTATCTGCGTCAATCAATACCGCAAGTTGTAATTCTCGATTCTCGTTCAAGACAATAAATTTTGGAAAACATATGCATTTTAGTTGGGAACTTGAAATTTAACTACATGAAGGGGAAAATTATTTTGTTTCGGGGCTTTCCTGGAGTTGGGAAGACCTACTATTCAAAACTATGTATTATCCTGAGCTTAGAGAGTCAACCTTGGACTATTTACTTCCGTAATAGAAAAAGTTCGCCAAACCCTAGATTTATATTCCAGGCAAACGTAAAACCTATGCAAAAGATCCTGTTGTTCTTCTTTATCCTATATCAGGCGCCTACCCTTTGGGGACAAATTGAGAAAGAGGTGCTTATTGCAGAACCTATATTTACCTATGAGGAATGGATGCAGGCATTTAACCAAGAAGGAGATAGAGGGAAATTTTATTTTTCTGAAGGGATAACGGTGTCTCCCAACGGCAATGCCAATGTAGGGGTAAAAAATATTCAGGAACATCATGAGTATTTAAAAGAGCAAATGGGGCTGTTGGATACAATTGATGCGCTTTACCATACCCTAGCCGATAGGGATGGACAGTTCACCTATGAAATGGGAAGAGCCGTAGCGAAGGATAAGCGGCGTTATAAATTTCTCTGGGTAAGTCGTAAATCCCAAGCTAAAAAGCGGATAGAATTAGAATTTATTGCCCCGGCTTCTGAGGACATCCCAGATGTATCAGAAATCGATAAGGCAAGAGCTCAATGGATGGAATTGTGTAATGCGCACAATGCCTACGAACTGGTAAAAGCGTGCTATACCCCTAATGCACTCTATTATAATCATAAACCCTTGGTAATTGGGACAGATGCCATTGCACATGTATATGCCTATATGAACAAGGATTCTTATAGCTTAACCTTAACTCCCCTACACGTAGAACCTGTTTCAAAAACCCTGGTATATGAGATCGGTCAATGCTCTGGTTCTTACGGCGGGAAATACGTAATCATTTGGCAAAAGACAGAGAAAGGAACCTGGAAGGTTCTCCTGGATTCAAATATTTAAAGATCAAGCTTTGAGGCTCCAAGAATCTTCATGTCAGATTCGTTCTGAATATAGGTAATGAGACTTGTTTGTGTTCTATCTGAAATCGAGTTGGTAGCAATCTGTATAGATCCAGAAGAACCTTTCAACGGAAGTACCTGAAATTCCCGAACTACATTGTCATGGGAAAGAGTTCTCCCTCGATTTTCCCCACGTTTTACGGCATCTTTGAGATTCCTTTCTACTAGGGCTACATTGAGTACCCATCCAGATGTGTATTCCGAGAGGGTATAATTGACTTCAAGCATATCCTGAGGTTTTTCCGCTTTCTTTACAAGTTTAATCCCAACTGTAGCTGCTTTAGATAAGGCCTTTTCAATGCGCCCTTCAGCTTCTACCTTTCTGGAACCCACAAAGGCGCCCTGCCCATTTACCAACATCTGAGGAGTATAGAGCCTAATTCCAAGGGATTCTCCGTATTGCTCTTGTCTTGCTGAGTACGCCGCATCACTATAGGGATCTTTCCATCCCAAATAGTTCCAGTAATCCACGTGAAAGGATAAGGCGTAAATAGCTTGGTCTTTTTTCTCAGATCTATCCACTAAGCCAGAAAGGACCCGATCAGCAGGTGGGCAACTTGAACAGCCTTGCGAAGTGAATAATTCTACTACAGCTATGGGTTCAAATGTGGCTGATACAGGTTCTTGAGCGTGCTGTTTGGGTAAAAAGGATAAAAAAACTAAGCCTAAGGCAAGAGAGACGAATACGATTAACTGTTTCATAGCGGTCTTTTTGCTAAAAGGAGTTTTCGGAGCGGCTGTACCAAAATGCACCTCAAAGGAGCTCCATATTGTCTTCCGATTGACAATACATAGGGTGAGTGAATATCAATTCGCTAAATCTTCCCTTTCTCTTCTAAGTACCGTGCTACCTAAACTTAATAATCAATACGGTATAGTCATCGTCGAGGGTTTCGGCTGAGAATTCTCGTGTAGCCGACACAATGTTTTCGGCTAATTCCTGAGCAGGGAGATGAATGTGGTCTTCTATTAAATCGGAAAGGCGCTTGTATCCGAATTCTTCCCCTTCTCGGTCTCGTGATTCTACAATTCCATCTGTGTACAAAATGACCATATCCCCAGATTGAAAGGGAATGCATTGGGGGGACTGTAAGTAGTTTTTGTAGGATTCATTGCGGACGATACCTAAGCCAATCGTTCCTTGGGTGAGCATTTGGAGTTCCTGGTTTGAGGCTGAATAATAAAAAGAGGGGCAATGGCCTGCTCGGAGTAACTCAAGTACCCCCTTAGAAAGGTCAATCTGAAGGTAGGTAAGAGACATGAAGAAGCCTTTCTGCATGCAACGGGAAAGGGCTTGGTTCGCAGCATTTACGAAATCAGTCGAGCTAAGGTTCATTTGGGTGAGGGCGTGAAATATCCCCTTAGTTTCAGCCATGTAGAAGGCAGCTGTTGTCCCTTTACCTGAAACGTCTCCAATAGCTACCCGATAGACATCCTCACTCTGCACAATATCGAAATAATCCCCTCCTACTTCATCCGCTGTTTCACTAATAGCTACAAATTCAATCTTATCGGAGAGAGGAAGTACACTGGGAAGCAATTCATTTTGAACATCTTTTGCAATTTTTAGCTGTTCTTGGTATCGCTCCATCTCAATAGACTCTTGCACGAGCTGGGCATTCTCTAGCGCCATACCTGCTTGTTCCGCAAAAGCTTTGATGGACTGGATCGTCTCGTCTTCAAATGAGTTGGTAAGCTCATTGACTACATAAATCGCCCCATATTCGTGGTTGTTGGAAGAAATCGGTACCGCAAGTAGGGTCCGCATTTTGCTGTTTCCCTCCTTAAATGCCTTGTGTCTCCGAGTATTCTTGATCAGTAGGTGTTGGCGATCTTTTAATACCTTTCCCGTCAGATCATGGCCCTGTTTTAACGTCCGGATTTCTTCCTTAGAAATGCGTTTGTTGTTTTTTATTTCTGCTTCACCTGTAATCTCTGACAACATCTCCAACCAGCCAGCCTTGGCATTAGATGCCATTAAACTCGCATCCAATAGGCTATTGGTAATCTCTGTGAAATCTAAATTAGACTGAATTGCCTGATTTATCTTCTGCACAGAAGCGATTTTTAGGCTGTTTAATTCAAATATGGAGGAGGTTGGAAGGTTGAAAAACAGTACCAAAATGGAAAAACAACTATATATAGCTGTAAATATCATGATGTAGTAAATGAAAACTACCTGATTGATTTTACCAAAAACCTCTCGAATACCTTCACTTGGGAAAATCTCTCTCATTTCATCCGGGAATCGGATCATCACCGCAAAGCATGTAATACTAACGATTACGATAAGGGCAAATAGGCCCAAAGAGCGCAATTTTTGGTTGAAATTCAGGTAGGTAACCCATCTGACGCTTGTACCTAAATAAATGGTAATGACGATAAATACTGTAGAAACGAAAAAAGGAGTATAACTCCAGGGTGCTTTTAATAAGGGTAGAAAAAGTGGAAATAAGGTTCCCAATCCCAGCAAAGCCAAGAGAATCTGCCAAGCAAGGATTTTATTTTGGGTCCGTTGGTAGAGAATGAACCGCTTAAATATAAAAATAGCTGAAAGGAAGAAAATTAATAAGGCATACAGGTTTACAAAGAACAGAATAGGCGCTATGTATTGGCCAATTAGAGAAGTTCGAATGGAGACTAATGAGATAATGGAGATAAGCATAATGCCTACGCACACCATCCCAATAAAAAACAGACGCCACAACAAGGTTAATACGTCCAATTTCTCAATTCGACCAAAAACCCTTTCAAAAAATATTAGATTTGCTCCTAGGAAAATGGTGTATAGCATGTAGAATTCGTATCCTACAGTGATGGATTTTTGGGGGTCATATACGCCATATATTATATGTTTATAAATGAAAAAGAGCCCCATACCCACCCAAGCTAGGAAGGCTAGAATGAAGAATATTACATTCAAAAGTTTCGGTGAAATGCGAAACCGCATGGAATCTCTTTATCTCAGCTAATTTATGGGGTATAAAGTTGTAAAGCAATGGAGAAGTTTGTCAACTTTTTTGAGTTTCTGCAAAAACCCAAACCTTAGAAGGTATCTTTCGTTAAAAGAGATGCAGATAACAATCATTACAACAAATCCGAAAAGACGCGCTTACAAAGTTAGTAAGCGCGTCTTCTTTAGTATTTTCCTGGCTAAGAAATTTTTGAACTGAAACCAATTAAGCGTTTCTTTGTTTTCCAATTGTTTATCTTTGGAATCGTTTCGCGTTTTGGGTTGAAAGTAGGTAAAATAGCCCAAACCATCTCTCTAAACTAGGTTACTTAATGGGATACACAAAGCACCCTGATACATTTGCTCGCAGACATATTGGTCCAACAGAAGAAGAACTTGCAGCAATGTTGGCCCAAATAGGGGTCGAGACACTTGAAGAATTAATAGAACAAACCCTTCCAGACCCTATCCGGCTTAAAGAACCCTTACCTGAAAGAGGGGGAATAGGGGAGTATGCCTTTCTCAACGACTTAAAAAGATTGGCAGGGAAAAACAAGGTATTTAAGTCCTACATAGGCTTGGGATACTATAATTGTATAACTCCTTCGGTGATTCTTCGGAATATATTTGAGAATCCTGGGTGGTATACACAGTATACACCTTATCAGGCAGAAATCGCTCAGGGGCGGCTTGAGGCATTATTGAACTTTCAAACACTGGTCAGTGACCTCACACAGCTACCGATAGCCAATGCTTCTCTACTGGACGAGTCAACGGCTGCTGCTGAAGGGATGACCCTCGCATATAATTACACACATAAAAAAAATAGAAAATCTGTAGCAGATACCATTTGGGTTTCTGATAAATGCTTTCCTCAAACGTTGGAAGTTGTACAAACCCGTGCTTCGGGCTTGGGTATACACGTTAAGGTGTTTGAGGATTGGGAAGCCCTAGAATTAGATGAAAAGGTATTTGCTGTCCTGGTCCAATATCCTGATGTAGAAGGAAGAGTCTACTCTATGGAGCAGCTTTCAGAAAAAGTCCATGCCAATGGCAGTTACCTGATGGTAGCGGCGGACTTGCTATCCCTCACGCTCCTCAAAGCTCCTGGTGAAATGGGGGCAGATATTGTCTTAGGCTCTGCCCAACGAATGGGGGTTCCTCTGGGCTTTGGTGGTCCGCACGCAGCTTATTTCGCTACCAGAGAAGAATTCCTTCGATTGATTCCTGGTAGGATCATAGGAGTTTCTATTGACGCTCTGAATCAACCTGCGCTGAGAATGGCGCTTCAAACCAGAGAGCAGCATATACGAAGAGACAAAGCGACTTCAAATATCTGTACAGCACAGGCACTACTGGCTATCATGGCGGGTATGTATGCGGTGTATCATGGGCCAGATGGTTTGAGGAAAATTGGAGAGCATATCCACAATATGACACGAATTCTTTATGAGGGTCTTTCTACCCTGGGATTCACTCCTGTTCATTCGGCTTTTTTCGATACGTTGACTGTACAACTGGAAAGCGAAGAAGCACAGATAAGGCTGGAAAAATTAGCCCTGAGTAGGGAAATTAACCTATTATATTCTGAGGAAGGCAAGGTTGGGATTTCTTTAGACGAGTCCATAGAAGAAGCGGATATAAGAACCCTATTAGAAATTTTTGCTATGCTCAAGGGGGGAATTCTAAATGGTTGGTATCCCAAAGAGGCGCAATCGAGTGCTGCAATTCCGAAGTCTATACAAAGGGGCACTCCTTATTTGACGCATCCTGTTTTCAACCAATACCATTCCGAAACGGGAATGATGCGCTACATTAAGCAGCTGGAAGATAAAGACCTTTCCTTAAATACTGCTATGATTCCACTGGGATCCTGTACCATGAAGTTGAATGCAGCTACAGAGCTAATCCCTGTAAGTTGGCCAGCGTTTTCCCAGATTCATCCCTTTGTCCCACAAGAGCAAAGACTGGGTTACACAGAGATGATGCAAGAGTTAGGGGATATCTTATGCGAAGTAACGGGATTTGATGGCATTTCCTTCCAGCCTAACTCGGGTGCTCAAGGAGAATATGCCGGACTCATGGTCATTAGGGCTTGGCATTTACACCAAGGAAATACCGACCGAAACATCGCCTTAATCCCTTCTTCTGCACATGGAACCAATCCAGCAAGTGCCGTGATGGCGGGAATGAAAGTCGTTGTGGTTGCATGTGATGAAATGGGTAATATCGATGTAGAAGACTTAAGGCAAAAGGCGGAAAAATATTCCTCTACTTTATCCTGTCTTATGGTTACTTATCCATCGACTCACGGAGTATTTGAAACGAGGATTCAAGAGATATGCCAACTCATACACGAACATGGCGGTCAGGTGTATATGGATGGCGCAAACATGAATGCACAGGTTGGACTGACGAGCCCAGGAATGATTGGAGCGGATGTATGCCACCTCAATCTTCATAAAACCTTTAGTATTCCCCATGGTGGGGGTGGGCCAGGGATGGGGCCAATTTGTGTGGCAGAGCATCTTACTCCCTTTCTCCCTGGGCATAACCTCGTAAAGACCGGAGGGGAGAATGCCATTTCGGCGGTATCGGCAACACCCTTTGGGAGTGCGAGTATTCTGTTGATCTCTTATGCTTATGCCAAACTACTGGGGACAGGGGGAATGACTGAGGCTACTAAGATGGCCATTCTCAATGCCAATTACATGAAAGAGCGTCTTAAGGATGCCTACCCTGTTCTTTTTGAGGGAAATAATGGAAGGGTCGCCCATGAGTTTATTCTGGATCTACGAAGCTTTAAGCATGAGTTTGGGCTAGAAGTAGATGATATCACCAAAAGGCTGATAGATTACGGGTTTCATGCACCGACAGTTTCCTGGCCGGTTCCTGGAACCATTATGATTGAACCCACCGAAAGTGAACCTCTTTTAGAATTGGATCGATTTTGTGATGCGATGTTAAAAATTCGGGAAGAAATTGAGGAAATACGGCAGGGAATAGCAGATAAAGAGGATAATGTCCTCAAACATGCGCCACATACCTTGTTGACCATAACGTCAGATGATTGGCAACATGCATACTCTCGGGAAAAGGCAGCCTTTCCCGTAGCAGGACTAAAGAAGCAAAAGTTCTGGCCTTCAGTTGCGCGGGTAAATAATACCTATGGTGACCGGAATGTAGTGTGCACCTGTCCTCCTATGGAAGCATACGAGGAAGTTTAAGGGGTATTTCCCTGAAGAATATGAAGGCAGGTCGATTATTCGTTCATTAGCGCTTGAAGAACATTTTGATCGACTCCATATGTTTGTCGTAAGCTGTCCTGGAGTTGAAAGGCATTCAGGGCAGCCAAGGTTTCTTGATCAAATATCCCATCAAGGCGGATTTCAAATCCCTTTTGAATAAGGAGGCGCTGTATATGCCACACACCTGCTCCTTCCGCTCCCAACCTTACGACGCCTGTATCCCCCAGTATGTTAGCGTAGGACAGCTGAGTAGGATTCATGCCAGTTCCTTCCATTACCTGGATTTCTTTATTGGACATTCCTTGAGCCTTCCACTTGGCGGATTGTAGGAGTTTCCGTTCCAAAGACTGTGTGGTTGCGACATGCTGCTGATAGGTTCGAGCTGCGGTAGCCTCTTTGGGATTATCTAAATTGGGATAACGTACGTCTATACGCTCTTTTCGCCAGCAGTGTCGCGCATAAGAACCGGTCGCTTCTGCAGCTTGATAGTAGGTTAAGACTAATCCTGGGTCGTGGTAATTGGCATCAATAGAGTCATTCACTGGGTAGGAATACTCCATTGGTGGATTGAAGCGCCTATATTTTTTCCATTGAAAGAAGAGCAGTATAGGCAATACAATGATGACTATGAGGTAAAACAGCCGTTTCATACCCGAAAAGGTACGTGGAACAAGTGTATTTTACAAAGGAGTGAGAAGTTAGTTTCTCCCATATTTTGATTGGCACCTCAATCCAGCAACTCCTCCAACTTCATCCCCCTTGACCCTTTGAGTAAAATCCATTTCTTTCCTTCAATTTCTTGCCAGAATGAGGCTTTGACTTCCTGTGTAGACGGATACCATTTAGCTGGGGAGGAGACCTGCTCGACCAGGTGCTTCATTTTGGGGCCGATTCCCAGGGTTAAGGCAGGGGAGAAGGTATTGATAAAGTCCCCCAAGTCCCGATGGGCCTGTTCTTCTTCTGGCCCTAGTTCTAGCATATCGCCTAGAACAAGTACTAGGTCATTAGGATTGGTCGTGTTACAAAGATGAGAAATAGCTGCCTTCATAGAGCTTGGATTCGCATTGTAGGCATCCATCCAAAATGAATGGCCCCTTTGGGAATGTATTTGGCTCCTGTTATTGGAGGGGACGTAGGACTGTATACCTGCTTGAAGGGAAGAAATCGACAAGCCGAAATAATGCCCTACTACAAGGGCAGCGGTAATGTTAAGAGCGTTATAAGAGCCGCTGAGACTACTCTCTAGCCCCTTGTATTCATCCCCCTTTAGATAAGCATCTAGTTCTAACCCATCGAGAGAATCCTTGAGAACTTCTACATAGTAGTCAGCTTCAGGTGTACCATAGCTTGCTGCCCAAGGGACATGTTGGGCTATTTCCACAACCATCGGATCAGATAGGTTACAAAAGATCTTCCCATTGTGCTGATTAACATATCGGAACAGTGCTCCTTTGGTTTCTTGGACGCCCCTGAGGCTTATGAGTTTCTCTAAGTGGGCAGCTCCAATATTAGTGATCAAGCCCAGGGTTGGAGCTGCAATTTCGCATAAGTCTGCTATATCACCCGGTTGGTTAGCTCCCATTTCAATAAGGGCGATTTCGGTATCTTGAGGCATCGCCAGCAGGGTCAGGGGAACTCCAAGGTGATTATTGAAATTTCCTTGGGTTGCGTGTACCCGTTTCTCTGTTTGAAGTACAGAAAGGATGAGTTCCTTTGTCGTGGTTTTACCATTGGATCCTGTAATGCCAAGCACAGGAATGTCGAATAGCATTCGGTAGGCATACGCAAGTTGCTGAATGGCATATAAGGTATCTGTTACCCATATATAGCGACTGTCTGTTTCTAAGTAATATTGTTCATCGTCTACAACCACTAGAGAAGCTCCCTTCTCCAATGCACCTGCTGCGTAGGCATTTCCATTAAAGCGATCCCCACGAATACCGAAGAATATCGCTCTTGGAGGGATGGATCGGGAATCAGTGCTTATGGCTCGCGTTTCAAGGAAATAGGCAAGGAGCTGTTCGGTAGAAATAGGGTCCATTTAAGGAAATTCCTGTTACAAAATATAATGACTGAAATCCTTCTGTTGAACCAAATTACCAAGTTTCTCTTTGACAAACTCCACCGTTATCCGATAATGTGTGTCAATATTGAGGTCAGGTACCTCAAAAAGGATCTCATCCAGCAGGTTGCTCATAATTGTATGGAGTCTGCGTGCACCAATGTTTTCCACTTCTTGATTTACTGAAAAGGCCAATTCGGCTATTTCTACAATAGCTGATTCCTCGAATTCGATGCTTACACCTTCACTCTCCAGCAATGCCTGATACTGACGGGTTAGCGCATTTTGGGGTTGGGTAAGAATCTTTACGAAATCTTCTTGAGTAAGCGACTTGAGTTCTACCCGAATAGGGAAGCGACCTTGAAGCTCAGGGATCAAGTCGGAGGGCTTTGCAACGTGAAAGGCCCCTGCTGCGATGAAGAGCACATGATCCGTTTTTACCGTCCCATATTTTGTATTTACAGTGGAACCTTCCACAATGGGAAGAAGGTCGCGCTGGACTCCCTGGCGAGATACATCTGCTCCTCCCCTATTGGCCCCAGATACCGCTACTTTGTCTACTTCATCAATGAAGATAATTCCACTATTTTGTGCCCTAGAGATTGCCTCGCGGGAGACATTGTCCATATCGATCATTTTTTGGGCTTCTTCCTCTGTCAAGTACTCCCTTGCCTCTGCCACCGTCATTCTGCGCTTTTTCTGCTTCTTGGGGATCATGCCGCTAAGCATATCTTGTAGCCCATCCATCCCTTCCATCCCCGCCGGTCCCATGATCTGCACATTGTGAGAAGGAACCGTCACTTCGAGTTCTACTTCCCGACTATCTAGCTCTCCTTTTTTGAGTTTGTCTCGGAACTTTTGGCGAGTGCCTTCATTGAGTTCCTCGTCCGTAGCACCTGAAGGTGAAAAGCCAATTTCACTCGAATTTGTTCCTTGGGGGGAGTTTTTGGAAGGGTTCTTAATCGGAGGTATTAGGATATCCAATACCCGCTCATCTGCCCTTTCCTGGGCTTTTTCCTTGATTGCAGCCTTTTGTTCCTCCTGAACTAAGTTTACGGATTGTTCAATGAGATCCCTGACCATGCTCTCAACGTCTCTTCCGACATAGCCTACTTCTGTAAACTTGGAGGCCTCCACTTTTATAAAGGGAGCCTGGGCGAGTTGAGCCAGCCTTCGGGCAATTTCGGTTTTACCTACTCCCGTAGGGCCAATCATCATGATGTTATTGGGAATAATTTCTTCCCGAATATCTCCTTTCGCATTCAATCTGCGCCAGCGATTTCTCAAGGCAATTGCTACAGACTTTTTAGCCTCCTGTTGACCGATAATATATTTATCCAGCTCTTGAACAATTCTTGCTGGGGTAAGTGATTTTTCCATAAAAAGATAAATGGTTAGCTAGTCAATAGTCCACAGTTGTAAGAGTGTAATTAGCTTATTTCGGTTCTAAATTTGAGACCGTCGACCGTGGACTATTTACCATCGACTGTTGACCAGTTATTCCCCCGCCGCCATTCGCTTTAGGAAATCCGACTTCCTCCGGGCGGACACATCTAGGGTAGAGCCATCGGTAAGTTCTACATACCCACCTCTTCCCCGCGTATAGTTCTTCAAATAACGCAAATTGATAAGGTGTGATTGGTGGATGCGGAAAAAATCATGGTTCTCGAGCATCTCCTCATATTCCTTAATCGTCCGAGAGACCAGTATTTTCCTACCGTCTTTTAAGAAAATGAAGGTATAGTTGCGGTCAGACTCACAACGAATAATATTTTCTGGGCTTACAACCGTAAAGCCATTACTAGTCGGGAGAACGATGCGTTTCAACTTGGGCTGGGGTTCACGCATATTCTGTAAAAGCGCCTCAATTCTTGAAGCTGCATCTTTGGGTTGCCCAGAACCAATTTTTTCAGTTGCCCGCTTTACCGCTTCTTGCAACTCCTCAATATCAATGGGCTTGAGTAAGTAATCGGTCGCAGAAAACTTGAAGGCACGCATGGCATACTGATTGTACGCAGTGGTGAATATTACTTCAAAATTTAACTCAGGGGCCTTTTCCAACACCTGAAAACCATCCCCATCGGGGAGTTCTATATCTAGAAATACGAGCTGTGGCTGATGTTCTTTCAGCGCTTTTAAAGCCTCTGCTACCCCTCCGGCAATCGAGACTACCTCTACTCCTTCACAGTAGTTTTCTACCAAATCTTTCAATAACGCCTGACTGTTGGCTTCGTCTTCTACAATCAGCGCCTGAATACGTTGTTCTTCCATCTATTCATACTTTAACAGATTGAGCAAGTTCTCCCATTGAAGAATACTGGCTTCGTTCTTTTTCTTTTTGTTTCGATAACAGTTGAGGAGCATCTCAACAAGACCCTGAATTACTTCTACGTTTGAAACAGGCTCAAAATACATATTCTTTGAAGGAATTTTCATTTCCTTTAGATATTTCTCAAGGTCCTTGCGCGTGAAAAAGGCCCCTTTGTTGATCGGATCTAGAAAAAACTCGTTTCGCTTATCCCTGTATACCAGGATAAAATGCCCTAAAATAGGAATCCCCTGAATGGGGATTTTTAATTCTCGGCAAACAATCATGTGGAGCATTCCCAGGGATATAGGGCCTCCTTTTTTACTTTCAACGAGACCATTAAGGAAATAGTTATTGGGGTCAAGGGGATTGCTTCGGTTGAGCTTATATCGCTCTCGCTGGTAAAGTAATCGATTAATGACAGAAATCTTTTCTGGAATGTTCATGTGGGGCGTATGCTCTAGCCAAGCTTTGTGAATCAAGCGATTGACTGAGTTATAATATGTTTCAAAAGAGATTTCAGGGAATTGATATTTTGTAATCAGGTACCAGCCTTGTAGGAGAGGAGTATGAGGGGAGGATTTCCATTCCTTAAGCTCATCTTCCGTTTGGTGTAATTGAATAGTCTGTATGATATCTTCTATGCGACCTTGAACAGTTTCATTCAGCTCAATTTCCCAGGCAGCTTCCAGACGTGGAATCACTGAATTTCCCATGGAGAGCAAGGTATTCTCGACATGTGAACCTACACTAGGATCATCATCTTCCAATAAACTTATCAAAGCTTTGAATTCATTCTCTCTCATGATAGATGGGTAATCTGATGAGTTTACGTTTGAATCACGCCTGGGTTAAAAGTTTTTACTGTCGGGTTCCCATTGGCTATTTCTATCCCTAGAGAAATGATCCTACGCGTTTCCTCCGGGTGGATAATATCATCTACCCAAAGTCTTGCAGCCGCATAATAGGGAGATAGCTGCTCTTCGTAGCGCTGGGTGATACCCGTAAGAAGTTCCTCTTCTTTTGATTCATCAAGTGTTTCTCCCCTTTTCTTCATAGCTGATAGCTGTATCTGAAGGAGCGTCTGGGCAGCTTGCTGCCCACCCATTACCCCCATTCTTGCAGAAGGCCAAGCGAAAATAAGGCGAGGATCATATGCCTTTCCACACATGGCATAGTTACCTGCTCCGTAGGAATTCCCTAGCACAAAGGTGAATTTGGGAACTACTGAGTTGGCAACGGCATTGACCATCTTTGCCCCGTCCTTGATAATACCTCCATGTTCTGAGCGGGAACCTACCATGAAACCCGTTACGTCTTGTAGGAAAACTATTGGAATGCGCTTTTGGTTGCAATTCATGACAAATCGGGCCGCTTTATCTGCAGAATCCGAATAAATTACCCCTCCAAACTGCATTTCCTTTCGGGCGGATTTCACGACCTTGCGCTGGTTAGCTACAATCCCGACCGACCAACCATCCACACGAGCATAGGCGCAGATCAAGGATTTGCCATAGTCCTCCTTGTAAAATTGTAGACTATTAGCATCTACAATCCGTTCCATTAGGGCGACCATATCATAGGATTTAGCTCGGTCTCCTGGTAGGATTCCTAGGATTTCTTTAGGAGAATAGGCTGGTGCTTTTGCAGAAACTCGGTCAAAACCCGCTGTGGGTTTATGTCCCAACTTATCCATGAGCTCCTTTATCTTATCCAAACAGGCTTTATCATTGGGCACCTTATAATCTGTAACTCCAGAAAGTGCTGAGTGGGTTTCAGCTCCCCCCAGGGTCTCGATATCCACATCTTCTCCAATTGCAGATTTTACCAAATAAGGCCCAGCGAGGAATACATACCCCGTCCCTTCTACAATCAGAGATTCATCGCTCATAATGGGCAGGTAAGCCCCGCCCGCGACGCATGGTCCCATGATAGCAGCAATTTGAGGGATACCCATGCTACTTATTTGGGCATTATTCCGAAAAATCCGTCCAAAGTGTTCCTTATCTGGAAAAATCTCATCCTGCATAGGCAGAAATACTCCTGCACTATCTACGAGATAAATAATAGGTAGGTGATTTTCTATGGCAATTTCTTGTGCCCTAAGGTTTTTCTTCCCTGTCATGGGGAACCAAGCTCCAGCTTTCACGGTTGCGTCATTGGCAACAATCATGGAGAGTCTGCCGGATACCTTTCCTATGCCTATAACCACCCCCGCGGACGGAGCCCCTCCATGGGCTTCGTACATATCCCAGGCTGCGAGTGTACCTATTTCCAAAAATTCGTCTCGGCTATCCACAAGGTAATGGATACGCTCTCTAGCCGTCATCTTCCCTTTCTTCTTATGTCTTTCAACAGATTTTTCTCCCCCTCCCGCAGCTACTTTCTCTTTTCGGTGATGCAAGGTTCTCAATAGCTCCCGATTCTGATCTTCGTTCATATTGAAGGCCAAATCTTTAGAACTATAGTGGGTTGTATCTGCCAATCAGCTTTGTGTTTAGTTTTTTGAGAAAGTTAGAATAAAATCCAGGATAAAAAAAGAGAGAAGGTATTCCAAAAATAAGCGGTTTTTGTTTTAATTAATTTGTAGTTTTTAAGCAAAAGAGTTAACAAATTTTAATTCTATCTCGAATAAAAGCCTCTTATTATTAAAAATCCCCTAAAATTACCCTATGGCGATACTTGTAGCCCTTACTCACAAAACCCATTACAATTTTGACAAACCCGTTTCTCTTTCACCGCATATCTTTCGTCTTAGACCTGCCCCACATACTCGAACTCCTATAGAGGCATATACGTTTAAGTTATACCCATCAGGGCATTTCCTAAACTGGCAACAAGATCCCTTTGGGAATTATCAGGCGAGGGCTGTTTTTCCAGAACCTTGCGACCACCTTCATATCGAAGTAGAATTGATTGCTCGTTTGGAAGTCATCAATCCTTTTGATTTCTTTTTTGAGGAGAGCGCTCAGCATTATCCTTTTGAGTATAGCCCCACCCTTAAAAAAGAATTAGAGCCCTATTTGGAAAAAGAACCTCCAATTCCAAGTTTTTTGGCATTTGCAGACCAGATCTCAACTGAAAAGATAAGAACAATTGATTTTTTAGTGGAAGTTAATCGAAGGGTTAATGAAGCACTTTCCTACGAAATTCGCCTCAACCCTGGCGTTCAAAGCTGTGAAACAACGTTGGAGAGAGGCGCTGGCTCATGCAGAGATTTTTCCTGGTTTATGGTCCAACTTTTTCGTCATTTTGGACTAGCTGCACGTTTTGTTTCTGGGTATTCCATCCAATTGCGTCCGGATGAGAAACCTTTAGAAGGTCCGATGGGGGTCGTCAAAGATGTTACAGACCTGCACGCCTGGGTGGAAGTCTATGTGCCTGGAGCGGGCTGGATAGGGCTGGATGCTACTTCAGGTCTATTAACCACAGAAGGTCATATTCCCCTTTCCTGTACTCCTCATTACAAGAGTGCTGCCCCTGTTGTGGGCTATTCGGATCCCTGTGAAGTAAGTTTTGATTTTAGCAACACTGTGCATCGGATCAAAGAAGATCCTCGTGTTACTTTTCCGTATTCCCCTGTTCAATGGGAGTCTATTCAGGAATTAGGGCGAAAAGTAGATGCAGACCTTACAGAACAGGACGTACGATTATCAATGGGGGGGGAGCCTACCTTTGTGTCTATTGATGATTTTGAATCTAAACAGTGGAATACTGATGCAGATGGCAAGCACAAGAGAGCGTTGTCTTGGGACTTAGCAGAAAAACTTCGCGAAGAATTTGGAAAAGGGGGGATGCTTCACGTTGGACAGGGAAAATGGTACCCAGGGGAACCTCTTCCAAGATGGAGTTACACACTCTATTGGCGAAAGGATGGATTTCCCATGTGGAAAAACCCTGAGTTGCAAGCTTCACCCATCCTTAGCTCGGGGTATACTACAGAGGTAGCTCACAATTTCGCCCTTTCTCTTACCCAAAAATTGGGAATTCCTTCTTCCTATATAAGGGCCGCTTATGAGGATATTTTCTATATGTTGTGGGAAGAGAATCGCCTATCCATTGATGAGGATCCCTTGAATTATGACCTGGACCAACCCCTAGAGAGGAAACATCTAGCAGAAAGCTTAGAGCAGGGCCTGGATCAACCTCGGGGATATATTATCCCGCTGGATTGGGATTTTGGGAGACAGTCCTGGAGAAGTAGCCCCTGGCCACTAAAAAGAAAGCAACTATTCTTAATTCCCGGTACCTCTCCCCTGGGGCTACGGTTACCACTTGATACCTTACCCTTGTATGCTGATGAACACCCCCAGGTATTCCCAGAACGCAGTCCATTTGAAGAATTGGGAGATTTACCTCAAACCGATAGGGCAGAAAGTGGGGTTGCTCCTGGAATCGTCTCGGTTCCCGTCGTGAAAACCGCAGTTTGTCTGGAGGTAAGAGAGGGACAGCTTTACCTATTCCTGCCTCCAATTTCTTATATGGAACATTATCTTACCCTCTTACAGATCATAGAAGAAGTAGCGGAGCATTTGAATGTTCGTGTGCTAATTGAGGGGTATGATCCTCCCAGGGACTATCGAGTAGAGCAGATTAAGATCAGCCCCGATCCCGGGGTCATTGAAGTAAATATACACCCTTCTTCCCAGTGGGATGAACTGGTAGATAAAACCACTCGTCTGTATGAATGCGCCCGAAATTGCAGACTGGGGACAGAGAAGTTTATGGTGGATGGAAGGCATACGGGCACAGGTGGGGGAAACCATATAACGGTTGGGGCTATGCAAGCGGGCAATAGTCCCTTTTTGAGAAGGCCAGATCTCTTGCAAAGTATGGTAACTTTCTGGCAACACCACCCCAGTTTATCCTACTTGTTTTCAAGTGCTTTTGTCGGACCCACTAGCCAAGCACCTAGAGTAGATGAAGGGAGAGAAGATAGACTATATGAGCTAGAAGTTGCTTTTGCTCAGACCCCTAAGCCTAACAGTAACTTTCCGTATTGGGTAGTTGACCGTATTTTCCGAAATCTACTCACCGATATCACGGGAAATACCCATAGAGCCGAGTTTTGCATCGATAAGCTATATTCTCCGGATTCCTTGTCTGGGAGATTGGGTTTGGTTGAGTTGCGCGGTTTTGATATGCCGCCTCACAAGTATATGAGCCTGGTACAAATGCTTTTGATCCGAGCCCTCATCAGTAGGTTTTGGCAAAAGCCCTACCAACATAAACTGGTCCGTTGGGGTACCCGTCTACACGATAAATTTTTGCTTCCTTACTATTGTCAGGAAGATATGAAAGAAGTGGTCAATGATTTACAAGACTTTGGCTATTCTTTTGACATCCAATGGTTTGACCCCTTTATGGAGTTTCGTTTTCCTAGATATGGGACTACAAAAATCCTGGATATGCAGTTGGAAATTCGCATGGCGATAGAACCTTGGAATGTGTTGGGAGAAGAAATGTCGAATACGGGAACGGCTCGGTTTGTAGATTCTTCAATAGAGAGAATCCAAGTCAAATTAGAGGGGTTTACCGAAGAGCGTTATATCCTCATGTGTAATGGGATTCGGGTTCCTTTGAGAGCGACACACAAACAAGGGGAGTACGTAGCTGGAATTCGCTACAAGGCTTGGGCGCCTCCATCTGCACTGCATCCTACCATAGGCGTCCATGCACCACTTGTATTTGATGTCGTAGATACCTGGAATGGTAGAGCTGTAGGGGGGTGTACCTATTATGTAAGCCATCCAGGTGGTCTTGCTTATGATACCTTTCCCGTTAACGCATATGAAGCAGAGTCCCGGCGAGTCAATCGCTTTTCCGATATTGATTTTTCCCCTGGCCCTCTTCTGGTCAATCCTAATGTAGCCAGACGGGTAAACATCGTAGCTCAACCTGAGCAGCAAATTGCTAGGTATATAGAAGTTCCGCCGCTGAACCCTTCTGAGGAGTTTCCAGTTACTACAGATTTAAGAAGAGTTTTTTAACAATCCCATAGTTATAGACACAGAATGTTACCTAATCCCCTCAAAGAGACTCTATTAGGACAGTACAAGGAAGAAAAGGGACGTCACGACGAAATGTGGGAAGAGGACGCGCCCTACCCACATTGGAATGACCTTTTATTTCGATTGGAAACTTTGGGCGCGGGAGAATTGACGCATAGGCAGAATGAACTCCAACGGCTGCTTCGAGAGAATGGGGTGACTTACACAGTATACGGTGAGCGTACAGGGGATATTCGTCCTTGGAAACTTGATCCTATTCCCTTTCTCATAGATCCGAAGACGTGGTCTATGTTATGCGAAGGGTTGAAACAGCGCGCCTGGATACTGCAGGAGTTGTTGAGAGACATTTACGGACCCCAAAAGATCATGCGGGCAGGTATTCTCCCTCCAGAATTGATTTTTTCAGATCCTACTTATCTAGTGCCTTGTATCCAAACAATTCCTGAAAATGCATGGGAACTTACGCTGTACGGAGCAGACATTTCCAAGGGACCCGACGAAAGAATCTGGATTGTCGGAGACCGAACGCAGGCTCCTTCTGGCTGGGGGTACGCACTGGAAAACCGGATTAGTATGACTCGGGTCCTTCCCGAATTATTTGAATCCAGTCATATTCATAAGATAACGGACTTTTTCGATACGTTTTCCCGAAGACTTAGCAACCTCGCTCCTTCAGGGAAGAGAAGTCCGCTGATAGTGATTCTTACACCAGGCCCCTATAATGAAACCTATTTTGAGCATGCATATTTGGCTGCTTTAGAGGGCTTTGTACTTGCCCAAGGAGAGGACCTAATGGTAAGAGAGGCTAAGGTCTGGCTCAAGACATTGGGAGGACTAGAGCAAGTAGATGTAATCGTCCGGCGGGTAGATTCCTCGTATTGCGACCCACTAGAGCTATACCCAGGCTCTCAATTGGGCGTTCCTGGTCTATTGGAGGCTGTACGTCAGGGGAATGTCCGTATTGCCAATCCCATAGGAAGCGGAATTCTAGAAAATCCAGGGATTATGGCCTTTTTCTCCAATATCTGCAAATTCTACGGAGGTGAGGATTTGAAAATACCCAATATAGCAACCTGGTGGTGTGGGCATGAAAAAGAGAGAGCCTATACATTGGAGCATTTGGATGAAATCCTAATCCGGCATATCGATACCCGGAGAAAGGTCCATACATATCCAGGGTGGCTGCTAAGTCGGGAGGAAAAGGAATCCCTTGCCCGAGAGATTCAGGCATCCCCCTTTCAGTTTGTCGGCCAAGAACAACCTTTACTTTCTACGGCTCCTTCTTTCCAAGACCAGGTGCTGTGTGCACGCAGAACTATACTCAGGAGTTTGGCCATCTCTACCGGAGATTCTTACGATTTACTTCCAGGAGGCCTTACGAGAAGCGCTTCCTCGCAGGGGGAATTTCAGGTATCTAATCAAGCAGGAGGTATAAGTAAGGATACTTGGGTACTTTCTGCTAGTCAAACTGCTCCAGTAGAGATACCCTCGGATGAGGTCTTTAGGCCAGAGATCAAGGGGCTGGCGAATTTGCCCAGTAAGACTGCAGAAAACCTATTCTGGGTGGGGAGATATACCTTGCGGGTAATCCGTACGGCGCGTCTCATTCAAAGCGTTCTACGGTTCCAAGCTGAAAGCAAAAATTTTGAACAACTTCAAGACTCTAAAGCCTTGGAGGTCTTGTTGAAGTCCCTAACGCATTTTACCATGACCTACCCGGGCTTTGTAGAGCAGGAAGCCCTTATCAAGGCTCCAGAACAAGAGCTGCATGATATCTTGGTGAATAAAAACAGGGTGGGAACCTTGGCTTTTTCCATTGACCGATGGATTCAAAGTATCAAGACCGTTCGAGACCGATGGTCTTATAACACCTTTATCATTCTGGATAATATCGAAAGCCAATGGAAGGAGATGAGAGATACTTCTGCCAAGAACTTTAGGAGGCTTCGGTCGGGATTAGATCTACTCATAAATGGGGTTGGGGCCTTTCATGGGTTAAATTCTGACAACATCGCAGGGGAAGATGGTAGAGTCCTGTACGATTTGGGGAGACACATGGAGCATGCAATGCTCGCTACCCATCTCATTCGTTCTACCCTTGTTGGGAAACGGGAGCAAATGGTAGAGGAGAGCTTAATGAAAGTAGTCCTGAGAAATACAGAGAGCCTGGAAGCTTTTCGCTATCGCTACAGGTCTCATATGCAGCTTCCTGCTGTCTTGAATCTCCTACTCCTCGACCAGCATTATCCCCGTTCTCTGGCTTTTAGCTTGCAAAATATCCTAGATATGCTCAACAGTCTCCCAAGTCCAGAGACTCGTCTTAACCTGGCACCTGAACAGAAAATGGTATTGGAAGGTGCTACCTCTTTACAGCTTACAGATATTATTCAGTTGGCGTCTACAGAGGAAGGTTTTTATATTCGAAATGAGTTGGATCAGCTACTAGGGCTAGTAAGCAAGAATCTGGCAAGTACAGCGGATTTAGTCATTCAGAAATATTTTTCTCACACGCAACCAGGGGTTTCTACACATTCACCGGACTGAATTACACATGAAATTTAAGATAGAACATACTACCCAATACGAATATGCACAAGCCATAAACCTCAGTTATAACATGGCTTGGGTGAGCCCAAGGCATTTCCCTGGGCAGCAGGTGCTAAGCCATAGCCTCAAAATTCTTCCCGAGCCCTCTCAATTACACCAGCACACAGATTTTTTTGGAAATACTTTTACCTATTTTGCCATTCACAACCCCCATACCTTACTTACGATTACTGCGGAGAGTCAAATTCTTAGAGAAGTGCAGGCTACTCAGGTACCCTTGGATTACCTGGCCTGGGATCGTTTTGCCACCCAGTTGGAAGCGCAAAACTTCTCGTGGCAGGAATTGAAAATTTATACGTTACCTTCCTTATATATTCCTGTGGGTGATTATCTTATGGAATATGCTCATCCTTCCTTTCCACCTGGTAAACCTCTTTTTCTGGCTGTAAAAGAGTTTATGGAGCGTATTTTTACGGAATTTGAGTACAACCCTGAATTCTCAACCATTGCTACCCCTGTTCATGAAGTATTAGCAGCTAAAAAAGGAGTGTGTCAGGATTTTGCTCATTTGGCTATCGGTTGTCTGCGTTCAATGGGCCTTCCAGCCCGGTATGTAAGCGGGTATATCGAGTCGCAAGCCCCTGAGGAGGAAGAAAATCTCATAGGCGCCGCAGCGTCCCACGCATGGTTCTCTGTTTTCATCCCCAATCTGGGCTGGATAGATTTTGATCCTACCAATAATCAGATTCCCAGAAACCAACACATCTCTGTCGCATGGGGGAGAGATTATGCAGATGTTCCCCCAGTAAAAGGCGTTGTATATGGCTCAGGGAATCAACAACTAGAAGTGGG
>JBCCTX010000082.1:0-23569 GCA_039197765.1 Bacteroidota bacterium | reverse complement strand
GTTCGTGAAGATTACAGTCGCGATGGATCAGCTTGGGAATATACCCCCCACGACCACGCTCGGAGTAGGGCCTATCGTTGGGGAGAAGACGGATTGGGCGGAATTTCGGACAGCAAGCAGTTGCTTTGCTTTTGTGTAGCCTTATGGAATCACAAAGATCCCATTCTCAAAGAACGACTTTTCGGCCTTACAGGACCTGAGGGCAATCATGCAGAAGATGTGAAGGAGTATTATTACTACCTAGATAGTACGCCTACACATAGCTACATGAAGTATCTCTACAAATACCCACAAAAGCCTTTCCCTTACGAACTCCTGGTAAACATGAATATGACAAGGGGAAAAGATGAACCCGAGTATGAGTTGGTAGATACAGGTGTATTCGATGATAACCGTTACTTTGACGTTTTTGTAGAATATGCAAAAGCCAGCGAAGAAGATATCTGTATAAAGATCAGGATTTGTAACCGAGGTCCAGAAGAAGCTCCCATCACTGTTCTCCCTACCCTGTGGTTTCGCAATACCTGGTCTTGGGAGGAAAGTGAGGATCACGATTTACCGGTGATCGTTCAGGAAGGCCTCAATGTAGAAGCTACGCATAATCAGACAGGTAAGTACTACTTCTACGCTGCCTACAACAAAGAATTTATATTCTGCGAAAATGAAACCAATGTGTATCGGCTTTTTGGGGAGGCGAATGCGCACGCTTCTGCCAAAGATGGGATCAATGACTATATCGTAAAGGGAGATCTCGGTGCGCTGAGTCCTGAAAGTAAGGGGAGTAAGTGTGCCGCTTGGTATAAATTCCATATTCCTGCAGGGGAGGAAAAGGAGATCCAACTCCGGCTGAGTAAGTCTTCACATGCTGATCCTTTTGGAGCGTTCCAAGAAGTATTCCACCAAAGGAAAAAGGAAGCAGATACCTTTTATGCAGATTTACAAAAGGAGATAACTTCCGAGGATTTACGTCTAATCCAACGTCAGGCTTATGCGGGCATGATGTGGACCAAACAGTTCTACAATTTTAAGATTAGGGATTGGTTGAAGGGTGATCCGCACCATTCTCCCCCACCTGTAGAAAGAAAGTCGGGCCGAAACCATCGCTGGCAGCACATGGATAATTGCGATATTATTTCGATGCCCGATAAGTGGGAGTATCCCTGGTATGCGGTTTGGGACTCAGCCTTTCATTGTGTTCCCTTGGCTCGGCTGGATATGCAATTTGCCAAGGAGCAGCTACTCCTTTTCCTCAAGGAGCGCTACATGCATCCCAATGGCCAAATACCAGCCTATGAGTGGGATTTTAGCGACGTGAATCCACCTGTCCACGGCTGGGGGGTTTGGAAAGTGTACCAAATGGAAAAAGAGCAAACCGGTGAAGGAGACCTAGAGTTTCTGAAGCAGGCTTTTCACAAACTTATTCTGAATTTTACTTGGTGGGTAAACCGCAAAGACCGAGATGGGAATAATATTTTCGAAGGGGGCTTCTTAGGGTTGGATAATATCGGCGTATTTGACAGAAGTCGCCCCCTACCAACAGGTGGGTATATTGAGCAGGCTGATGGGACCAGTTGGATGGCTATGTATTCGCTCAATCTCATGCGGATGGCTCAGGAGTTGGCTCTTAAAGATGATACCTATGAACACTTGGCCATTAAATTCTTCGACCATTTTCTCCATATTGCTTCTTCTCTAGAAGATTTAGGAGGGCTAGGTATCAAAGGGCATTCTCTGTGGGATGAGGAAGATAATTTCTTTTACGATATCCTCAATCTTCCAGATGGCCATTCTACTTCGCTTCGAGTACGTTCGATAGTGGGGATTATCCCGTTATTTGCGGTAGAAGTCCTGGAAGCAGACCTCTTGGAGAAGCTTCCAAAATTCCGCGCATACCTAGATGAGATCCGTTTGCGTAGGCCAGATTTGTGCAAACTCGTTTCCCGTTGGGATGAGCCCGGTGAAGAGGATAAAAAACTATTCTCACTCGTTCGAGGCTGGCGTATGACCAAGGTCCTTGAGCGGGTCATAGATGAGGCCGAATTTCTCTCAGATTTTGGGATGCGGGGATTATCGAAACATCATCTCACACACCCCTATACCTATAAGCACAATGGGCAGGACTTTTCAGTAGCTTATGTACCAGCGGAGTCAGATACCTATTTGTTTGGAGGGAATTCAAACTGGCGAGGTCCTATTTGGTTTCCGATAAACTACATGTTGCTTGAATCCCTGCAGAAATTCTATTCTTACTACGGGGATCGCTTTGTACTGCCGCACCCAGAGGAGCGCAGTGAGAACAGAACCCAAATTCCCGATATCATCAATAGTCTTTCTCATAGGCTTATTAATATTTTTGCCCGGGATAAGCAGGGAAAAAGGGCCGTATATGATGGATTTCCTACCCTTTTCCAGGAAGATCCTCATTTTCGGGATTACATACTGTTCTATGAGTATTTTCATGGAGATACAGGTAGGGGGGTAGGAGCATCCCATCAGACCGGGTGGACTGGATTAATTGCTGAGATTATTCATCACGCCCATTTGGGTAAGGAAGCATCTTCTTTCACCTATGATTAACTGAGTAGGACCAAGGAAATCATAGACAGGTAGGTTTATCAATTATTTCCTGAAGAGAGCCTTCTACGAACAGTCATAGAAAAACAATAGGTGGGAGTAAAATCCCCAATTTTCTTGGTGGCAGATAGGGTTTTCCTGAATTATTTATCAAAATACTGTTGAAAGTTCTTCCAATACATGTGCTCCATGGCTGTTTCATCAATGGAGGTATAGGCATAGATATTCCGTTCCAGGTTGTCATAGGGACTTTTTACTTGCGTTGAAGTTGCTAAGCTAGGGGTAGCTAGTGCAAGGATTAGGGCAATATCCCACATAGTCCATCGTGCCTTTTCCGGATCTTCTTTTTTCCAGAAACGATCATAGTTCTCCCAGCGTTCTACCAAAAAATCTCCTATCCCTCCTTTTCCTTTTAATTGCCTATCCACAAGGGTTTTTTCAAAGATCAAATGTTGGGAAGTAGATGCCGTCATGACATGAAACTCCAAGCCAGGGGTATTGAGTAATACATCTACTGCATTTGGGTCATTGCTGGTGTTAAATTCACGTTTACTCCATGTCCCAGATTCTAAATCGTGCCAAAAGCCTAGATATTGGGCAACTACCTTTGGAATGATCCGAGGTTCAAGTAAAATGGCTGAAGCGAGATTAGTAGCTGGACCTAGGATGGCAACATGGATTTTATCACCTGCTGGGAGAGCCATGGCCTGCTCAATGATGAAGCTAGCTGCTTCAGAATTCTGAGGCCTGTAGGTATTGACAAGGGGGATATTAGAACCGATAGGGTGGGGGATATGTGTTTTTCCCATCAAAGATAAGATTTCTTCATTGAGGGCTTGACTGGCACCTACACTGTCGCGTGGTGCGCGTGCCTGGGTATGCCATTGGGCAGAGCAAAGACCTATGATCTCCAACCTTGGAGCAAGCAGAGCTCCAGCTATAGCAAATAGGTCATCTACCTCGTTAGCGGTATCCGCATCAATGATCAGATTTGTAGGGGCCTCCTGGTCGTTAGTATTAAATGCGAAAGGGGTTTGGAACCGAAAGAAACCGGCTCCCAAACCCCCTAAGCTTAGCTGTCCTAAAAAGGTCCTTCTATGAGATGTGTTCATGGGGTAAATATACCCTATCCTTCCTCAATTTTTTTGGATGATAATATCCCCATGATAGGTTTTCATCATGAACTCAGGACCTCCTTGATTTACGTCTCCATATACCCAGCCACCCAGGTTTACCTCAAAGTGCCCGTTTTCATTTCTCTTTTTCACTCTATCGGGGTCGGGCTTTACAGTCATTTCAAAATCTGTAAGGATTTCGCCTCGGGATGATTGCAATTTTCCAGAAAAGGCCGTGTTCGAAGGTAGTTTCAGCTCCACATTTCCATGATAGGTACTGAAGGCCATAGGAACATCTGAATTCACATCCTTAAAGCTTGCTTTTATGGCCCCATGATGGGTGTTTGCAACCACTGCACCAGAAATGTCCTTGGCAGTAATTGGACCATGGTGGCTATTGAGTTCCATTACCCCAGAAACATTGGAAACCAGAATGTCTCCATTGTGATGTGTATGAATTTCCAGGTCAAAATTGCTAGGAAGCTCTATGAAGAGATCGCTTACCTTATTGGAATGGTCTCCGTGAATTTCTATCTCATTTCCATCCTCTTCTATGCGAATATTCGTCACGTTGTTGGGAATTCTCTTGAGACCATTTGGGTATGTGCGTTGCGCTTGCCGGTCCTTGTCTTCAGAGGAGACCTCTACGAGTACATCTTCGGTTCGATTGGAGCCTTCTATGGTGACACGCCCTCGGTGTATATGGACTTCAAGTTTTCCCCTACTTCCCACCTCGGATAAAGGGACCACTATTTCTTCTGTACGATTCTGAGCAAAGGAACTGATCGGTAGGATTAAGGAAAATCCTATGGCAATGCTTACAAAATTCCAAATTATATACTTCATTATGTGATGATTAGTCAGGTTAAACATGAAAAAAGATTCTCGAGAATGGTATAAATTATTTATCTTTTAATACATAAAGGTCTCCGTTCAAGGTCTCCATATGTATTTTGGGTCCTCCGTTCCCTATTTGGATTCGATTCCAAGAATGAATCTTGTAGGTAGATTTCCCCTTTTCTTCCGTTATTTTTTCGGTTTCAGGACTTAGCGCCTTCCAATCATAGGCTGTCAACAACTCGCCACGCCGGCTCATCAGTAAAACCTCTGCAGATAAATTTTCTGGATACCAAAGCTTCACATCTCCGTTGATAGTAGAGAAAAATGCATCTTGAGTAGGAATTTCTCGCTGTGTAATATGGATGTCTCCATTAATGGTGTGGGCTTCGCTCACGCGCCCTATATTGTGAAGTTCTATGGATCCATTGATGTTTTTTGCCTGTACAGCAGCGTACACATCTTCTACAGATAGGTCCCCATCATTTATAGTTGAAATTTCCAGGGAAGTATTGTGAGGGATATACAAAACGAAATCATAGGTAAAGGAATATCCCAGGGGTTTTCTCATTCCTTTCGGGGAATCATAGCATCCGGCATAAGATCCCTTTCCCTCTCCATCTACTTCAAAGCCAAATCGAGGAATATTTAGGTAAATGAACAGGTGTCCATCTTTCTTAAGGGTCGTTACCTGGACATCTGCTTGTGCGTCCTTCATACTCTCTTCTCCCATTGCTGAGAGGGTGCGAACACCACGGAGTTCTGCCTGATCGCGCTGAGTCCCTTTTACAGTAATAGAGCCATTGATATTGCTTAAATGAACCCTTGATACTTGATTCAGGTCTAAGGCTAGTTGTATGGAGTCCTTGATACGGGATTGTGCAAAGGAACTGCCAAGCGAGCAAAGTAGGAATATAGTTATGAGAATTCGATTCATGATTTATGAGAGTTGATTGATAGTCGTTTCTACTTGTGTTTTTACTTCAGGTTCTACTTCCAAGGAGTCCAGAAGTCTCTTCCACGCATTTACGGATTGAACTTCTTGCAACTTGAGCATAAGCTCAGCCAGAGCCATTTGAACAAGGGGAGCATCTTGATGCGGAATAGCTTCAATGAGGAGCTTTCTGACCTGCGGTTGATTGGCATAGGGTGCTAGGGCTTCTAGTGCGCTTAGTCGAACATTCGCATTGGGATCCTTGTTCAGCGTCTCTGCCAGAGCGCTTATGATATGCTGATCTGGTTTGGAAATGGATCGGGTAAGATGAATTCCCTTCAGGCGATCGGTTGGTGAAGTCTGCTTGATTAGCGTAAGCATGGTGAGCTCGCGCATTTGCTGGATCTCCTGAGATAGTTGTTGAATTTCCCCTAAGTTCTGGGAGGGTTTCAGCAAAGTGCCTGTTACAATACCTACCAGGAATAAGATCATCCCCAAGGCGAGAGACATCCCCGGATTCATTCCTAGTAGGGCCCTTAAAGACTGCCCCCAAGATCTGCTGGATGTTTGTAGTGGGGCTTCTTGCTCATAGGCATCCAACATTGCATAGAACCTTTGGTCCATCTGAGAACTGGGTTCTGGGATTTCCATCCCTTCCATAGATACCCAAAGGGCGTAGTGTTGTTCCAACTCTTTTTTACACGATGGATGTTGGAGGCAAAAATTTTCCCATTCTTCAGGGCTGAAGGCCCCTTGGTCCAGTCGAGCACTTAGTGCCTTTAGTGCTTCCTCGCAAGACTTAGCCATATCATTTGTATTGTGTTCCTTTTCCATGTGATCAGATATATTTTTTATCCCATT
The DNA here is from genome assembly GCA_039197765.1 of Bacteroidota bacterium. Taxonomy (GTDB): domain Bacteria; phylum Bacteroidota; class Bacteroidia; order J057; family J057; genus JBCCTX01. The sequence goes on along the minus strand of JBCCTX010000082.1, from coordinate 17,248 downwards.
TCCAATTGAGTCATGATCTCTTTGAGCTCAATGAGCCCCCGGTGAATTCGGGATTTTATAGTGTTCTCTGTACTTTCAGTAATTTTTGCTATTTCCTTGTACTTCAATCCTTGAAATCGACTTAGGATTATGGCCTCCTGTTTTTCTGGGGCTAGACGCGCCATTGCTTTCCGCAATAAAGAGACACCCTCGGAAGCCTCAAGGCTCTGATGAGGATCTCTTTCCTCATTTGCCCAATTTTCGATTGCAGCCAGTTCTTTGGTTTTTTCCAAGGGGTTTTTCCTGCGGAAGCTATCCGCCCAAACGTTTCTCGCAATTCTATACATCCAATAAATAAAGTCTCCCTCTCCGCGATAGGTATGGCTGTATTTGATGATTCGGTAAAAAACGTTTTGTACCATGTCTTCGCTGGTTGCGGCATTCCCAGTCAGGCGATAGAAGTACCCAAACAGGTCGCGATTGTATCTCTCATACAGTAAAGCCAGGCGGTGAACTTCCCCCGCTTTGACTTTTAGCATCAGGCTATTATCAGATAATGCTTCCAAGATAGTGTAGGTTATAGGTGCAAAATCACACGGAGAAACTTGACTTTTGAAAAATAGTTGCAGGGATTAAAAAAATAATAGTTAGAAATGGTATTTTCTAACTATTCAGGCTACAGGATTCACATTTAACCCATAAAAAGCTATATGGATCGGAGAAAATTTATCGTCAATTCCAGCGGAATGGTACTTTCTACTCCATTCTTTGAAACCTTTCCTCAGGAGGTTTGGCAAAAAAGCCAGCGGAGAATGGTGCCTGATGAAAATCTAGTCTTGGCACTGACGCAGGAGAATGACCGGGGAATGAGTACCCTCCTACAACGGCAGCAAGTCCAAGCAGGTCATCCGTTCTTTGGCGGTTTTCCCAATCAATACCAGTTGTACCATGCTATGTCGGCTGCTGTTTTTCTCCAACGAGCAGCTTCGGCCTGGGTCTCGCCTGAATCTGTCTATGTAAAGTCTCCGACTTTGGTTGAAGCGATGGAAAGGGCCCTCACGTTTTTGCACAAGGTGCAATACGAAGATGGAACCATAGATTTGCTCACCACCAATTTTCATTCAACTCCTGATACAGCTTTTGTCGTAGAGCCTGTGGCGCTGGGATATGGGCTCATGGTGAAAGAGGGTGAACGGGAGGAAGTGGCTTCGATTTTGGCTTTATGGAAATCCTTCCTCATTCAGGCGGGCAGAGCCCTTTCGAGTGGAGGAATCCACACGCCCAACCATAGGTGGGTCGTATGTATGGCCCTTGCCAGGCTCCAATCACTTTTTCCCAATTCTCTTTACCAGGAACGGATAGGGGAATGGTTGGCAGAGGGGATCGATATAGATCCAGATGGGCAGTATACGGAAAAAAGTACCCATATTTATTCTCCTTTGACTAATAGATGCCTAATTACGATAGCTAGGCTCACGGATCGAGAAGACCTACTAGACCCTGTACGAAAAAATCTGGAAATGACCTTGTATTACCTACATCCAGACAACAGTGTGGCAACTGAGGCTTCCCGAAGACAGGATCAATTTCAGCAGGGCAGCTTACAGCAGTATGTATATCCCTACAGGTATATGGCTATCAGGGAGGGAAATGGTAGATTTTCTGCTATTTCACAGGTTATGATGAGGCAGCTAACCCTTCCCCAATTGGTTAGGAACCTGGGATATCTTCAGGAAGATGCATTCCTAAGGCAGGATTTACCTGCAGAAAAGGAATTACCCGAATCCTATGTGAGAGAATTTCCTTACTCTCAGTTGTTGAGAATTCGAAGGGGAAAACGAGATGGAACCATTCTAGCAAACAATGAGCGTTTTTTCACCTTTCAGGTGGGGGAAGCCCGTATTCTTGCCATACGGATAGCATGTGCATTTTTTGGGAAGGGGCAATTTTTAGCTGGGAAAATCCGACGCGAAGATAATTCTTACGTACTCGAACAATCTCTTAGTGGTCCTTATTACCAGCCCTTGGCCCAAGAACAGATTTCAGGAGATGGGAATTGGGAGAAAATGCCTAGGTCCAAGCGTATCCAGAGTGAAATCCAACGGTTAACTGCTCAAATTAAAATTGAGGAATTTCAAGAGGGCTTTCGCTTACAGTACAACTGGGAAGGAACCGAGCATATTCCTATTGCTTTGGAAATAGGCTTTCCGAAGGAAGGCAAACTAAAGGGGATTAGCGCCCTAGCCCATACGAAAGATGCTTTCCTGTTGGAAGAAGGTATGGGCGTATTTCAAGTGGGAGAGGACCGAATTTCTTTTGGTCCAGGTCGAGCGGAGCATAGTTATGTTGCTATTCGAGGCGCTTTACCTAAAATCCCAGGAAATAGCGTTTACCTAACTGGATATACTCCTTTTAAAGGCGTACTAGAGATTCAGGCGTTAAGCTAGGGCAAGTAGTTAAGAAACATTGGAATGGATTAACATACTCTTGCCAATAGAACGGGTTCTAGTTTTTGCGCATATTCCCTGAAAAACGAAAGTTTGAGAGGCTTTGTTAGAAAATCATCCATGCCTGCATTGTAGCAATTGTGCTCATTTTCCTTTGATCCATTAGCGGTGAGGGCTACAATAATCGGTTGATCTATGTGATCCATGGCCCGAATCATTCGCGTGGCCTCAATGCCATCCATCACAGGCATCTGGATGTCCATGATAACAAAATCTACTTTGTTTTCTTTTACATATTCAACCGCTTCTTGACCATTGTTGGCGAGTTCCCAGTGAGCATTTACTTTTTTGAGCATTTTGGTGATGAGACGCTGGTTCATGGTATTGTCTTCTACCACTAAAATATTGTAGGATGAGAGATCTGGGAATTCAGAGGACCCAGGCTGAGAATCCTTTGAATGCAGGGATTGGGTCGCATTAATTTTTTTGGGCCTCACAATTTTTCCTTTGAAGGAAAAGAAAAAGGTGCTCCCCTTTTGTTCTTCACTCTCTGCGCGGATACTTCCCCCTAAAATTCTGCTAATCTTCTCACACATGGCTAATCCAAGCCCTAGCCCACCATGTTTTCGGGTATTGGAGGTATCTATTTGTGAAAAGGTTTGGAAAAGCTTATGCTGTTCTTCGATTGGAATTCCTATGCCTGTATCCTTAACGGCAAATTCCAAAAGGGCCTTCCCCTCAAATTCTTCTCGCGTCCTCAAGAAGAGAGATATCTTTCCCTTTTCTGTAAACTTGATAGCGTTCAAAACCAAATGATTGAATGCTTTAGAAAGTAGGTATATATCACTTTGGACCAATTTGGGTAAACCGGGGTCTAAGTGTAGACTTAGGTCGAGTCCCTGGCGCCGAGCAGCATAGCTGTACATTTCGGATACTCGACTCAGAAAATCGACTGGATCAAAATAACTGAGTTTTAGGTTGAGAAAATCTTTGTCCAGATCAGAAAAGTCGAGGATACTCCGAATGATGCCTAGAAGATTCTCAGAGCTCTTTTGAATCATTTCTACAGATTCTTTTTGCTCTTCTGTGAGTTCAGAGGCCAGAAGAAGCTCGGAGCTGCCGATCATGCCATTCAAGGGGGTGCGCAGCTCATGGCTTATTGTCGAAAGAAAGGCCGTCTTTGCATTCGAGGCAACTTTAACTTCTTCCACCATCTTTCGCAGTTCAAGTTCGGCCTTTTTTCGCTCACTAATATCCCTACGTATAGAAACCCAGTTAGTGAGTTCTCCTTTTTCATTGAACACGGGGGTGATCAGCGTATTTGCCCAAAATTCTGACCCGTCCTTCCGATAATTTATATACTCAACTTCTATTGCCTCTTGTTTTTCAATAGCTTGGTCAATGCTGTCAAGTACGGTTTGAGAGGTTTGGGGTCCTTGGAAAATCCGTGGAGTTTTGCCCAGAATTTCTTCTGGAGTATAGCCAGTTAACTTCGATAAGGCAGGATTTACATAAATTATTCCTACATCAATCAAAGCATCCGTTTGGGATTGGGCTTGGGTAATGATAACAGAATCTTTGATAGACTCAACTGCCGTCTCGATAAAAGAGAAGCGGGCTTCCCGATTTTTCCCTTTGGTAATATCTTCCCCAAAAGCCAAGAATAGGCATTCTTCAGGAAACGAGGGATGTTTTCCTTCTAAAGGCTCAAGTGTCATCCTGAGCCAATAGGGTTGATCCAGATAAGAAAAGTTTGGAAATTCAGCGTGAAAAGGTTGATGACTCCTGAATTGCTCGTACAACTGGATATAGGTAGCCGAAGATTTTTTTTTCTCCCCTAAAATTAGGGTGTCATTTACGGGAGAGACTCCTTTAACATCCGCTTGACATACGGAGTTATACGCCCGATTACTCCATCGGATTACTCCTTCTGTATTGAGAACCAAGACAGGGTGTTGAATGTCGTGTAGGGTTTTGAGAAAGATGGGATCTAGAGCAAGGTTCACCAGGGTGGACTCTGACATAATAGGACATTAAACTTAGTTCTTCTTCCTGTTTTCTGGGAAAATACTCTATATAAGAATCTCAAATGCGTGTTCAAATAGAGGCTGTGTTTAGGTAAATTAATAAATCGAAATTAAAAATATTCAAAAATAAAACAAAAAATGTGGGGATATATATATTTTTTGTGCAATTATATCACTCAGGCATACCAGGTTGTTTCAACTTCCAGTTTTCCTCTCCTTTAGCCTGATCAACAATCTTCTTGACATCTGCAAGCAAGGATTTGGCATTGTAAATAATACCATCTTTAATGGTGTAACTTACTCCTCCCACTCGGGTTACCTGATTAGATTCGTCCAATTTGATAGCCCCTGTTCCATACAACACTTTGAGGTTGACCAAGGGGTTCTCACGGATTAATAGCATATCTGCTTTTTTCCCTACTTCTATGGTCCCGATCTCTTCTGTCATTCCAAGTGCTTCTGCGCCTTTTAGGGTGGCAGCACGTATTACTTCTAGGGGATGAAACCCTGCTTCTCGCAGCAATTCTAATTCCCGGATGTAGGCAAAGCCATAAAGTTGAAAAATAAAGCCCGAGTCTGAACCAGTTGTTACCCTTCCTCCACGATTTTTATATTCATTGATAAATGTCATCCATAGTCGATAGTTTTCCCGCCATGCCGTTTCTTCCTCTGTACCCCAGAAGTGCCAGTAGGATCCATGAGAAATTCTGCTGGGCTGAAAAAAGCGCCATACGGTTGGCAAGGTATACGTCTCGTGCCACTCTTGCCTTCTAGCCCTCATGAGGTCTCTATTTGCTTCGTAAATATTCAACGTGGGGTCTATGGTAAAATCCCAACTTATAAGGGAGTCCATTACGGCATTCCAGTGAGGAGAATAGGGGGCCGCAGCTTGTTTCCATAGCTTCCCAGCTTCTGCAAAGCGATCCTGCTCATTTTGGTAATTATAGGTTAGGGGGTAATGTTGGACGGTTTTATCATCAAATAGTGCCTCAGGTAATCCATACCAATGTTCCATACTGGTCAAGCCCATTTTGGCAGATTGATACACATTGAGCCAGGCAACATTCATTTGTGCGTGGTGACAGGCAGACCTGAGGGAATATTTTTTTGCCTCATCCAAGGCAGCTTCCATAATGTCTGGCCTCGTTCCAAAGAACTTAATTCCATCAGCTCCCTTGGCGGCGAGCTCTCTGACCCATTTTCGAGCAGCTTCGGGACTACTAATTGGGCCAGAACTCCCTTGCCCAAAACCAGAATAGGCCAGGATTCGGGGGGCAGTTATTTCATTTGTTGAACTCCAAGCCTTGTGGCGTAGGGTCCAGTCAATTCCATTGAAACTCCCGGGTTCTCTGATAGTAGTTATCCCATGAGCCATCCACAGTTTAAACACATATTCTGGAGTAGTCCCCTGGGAATTTCCTCCAATATGCCCGTGCATATCTACAAAGCCAGGAAGGACATACATTCCTTCTGCTTCGACGATCTTTGCTCCTGTTATTGCTTTAGGACGACGGTTCTCTGGTATGGGAACTCCTGGATACCCCACAACCCTTACTTCACGGATTCGGTCATTTTCTACAACAATATCTACAGGGCCTATTGGGGGTGCCCCATTTCCATTGATTAGGGTAGCTCCTCTGATGATCATTTGCGGAAAGGGACCTTCTCCCTCTGCTATTTGAGGAGCGTCACTCATTTGGGCTAATAGGAATGGGGATGTAAATAGGAAGATGGTCAGGAAGAGATACTTCCCGGGAATTTTGGTATAATTGCTCTTCATTTGAAAAAGTAACAAAAATTTTAGGAACATGAGAAATTTTCTCCTTCACACATATGCACTGGGAAGGGATTTATTTCTGAATTCACGCTTTTATTGGGTTTTAGGCCTGATCGTTTTTTGTTACTTATTGGGATTCTTTGTCCCCATTTTCTTTCCTGTAGGCCATATTGTATTGGCGGTTTTAGTCCTGTTTTTTTTGATGGATAGTATCCTATTGTTTCGGATCAAAGGGGGGATTTCTGCCATTCGTATCTGCCCAGATCGATTTTCCAATGGAGATAGAAATCCTGTATCTATTGAGCTGTACAACGCATATCCCTATCCAGTCTTTATCAAAGTAATTGATGAGCTTCCCTTCCAATTTCAAATTAGAGATCAAGAATTTTCCCTTACGCTTGATCCAGGACAAAGGCATATGTTGGCCTATGAACTCCAACCCAAGGAACGGGGAGAATACGTATTTGGGAAAATAAATGTCTTTGTGAGTAGCACAGTGGGGTTAGCTACAAGAAGATATACCTTGGGCAATGAAGACCGAATCCCAACCTATCCCTCCTTTATCCAAATGCGGAAGTACCAACTAATGGCCATTTCTAATCGGCTTACAGAGTTGGGCGTAAAGCCAATTCGGAGGTTAGGACACACAACTGAATTTGAGCAAATCAAAGAATATGTCAAGGGGGATGATTTCCGTACGATTAATTGGAAAGCTACCGCTCGTAGTGCCAAATATATGGTAAACCAATACACAGATGAGAAAGCGCAACCTGTATATTGTCTGATTGATAAGAGCCGCACGATGAAGATGCCCTTTGACGGAATGCGCCTATTGGACTATGCAATAAATGCTGCGTTAGTTATATCCAATATAGCCCTATATAAGCACGATAAGGTGGGTTTACTGACATTTGCCCAGCGGATGGATTCTTTCCTCAAGGCAGACCAGAAACCCTTGCAGATGCGATTGATTCAAGAACTGCTATATAAGGAGGATACCCAGTTCAAAGAGGCAGCTATGGATCGCTTGTTTGTACATATTAGAAGAAATATACCTCATCGGAGCTTGCTACTGCTGTTTACAAATTTCGAATCTCTGGTGGCGATGAATCGACAACTTCCTTATTTGCAGTCCCTGGCAAAATCCCATGTCTTGGTTGTAATCTTTTTTGAGAACACCGCCGTGAAAGACTTACTCCAAAATCCTCCAGAGAATACACAGGATATGTATGTAAAGACGCTCGGAGAGCATTTCTCTTTTGAAAAGCGTCAGATTGTAAGAGAATTGAAGCAGCGGGGAATCATTTCTATTCTTACGACCCCTCCCAATCTCACAGTTGAAACGGTAAATAAATACCTCGAGATTAAATCCCGTCGCCTGTTATAAGAATTCAGGTAAACCTCCGTTAACAAATCATCGTAGGATCGATTTTAAATGTACTAACAAAAATTTAATGAAGAACGTACTCTTTTCGCTTTGCATGTTGGCAATATGCTCATTGCAGGCGCAAACTCCCTTTAACTCAGAAACAGATAGCATTTCCTATGCAATAGGCTTTGATATTGCATCCAATATTCAACGACCAGGGGTTCCCCTGAATTCTGAAATGATTCAAAAAGGCTTGGCCGATGGCTTTGGTGCAGATTCTGGAGCCTTCAGTCCAGAACTCGTTCAAGGCCTGATAAAGGCTTGGCAGCAGGAAGCCCAAGCTAACATGATGCGTGAGCGACAGGAGCAAGAACAGAAAATCAAAGAAGAAGGAGAATCTTTTCTTGCAGAAAATGGACAAGCGGAGGGAATCATGACGACCGAGAGTGGACTTCAGTATAAAGTCTTAACGGAGGGAACAGGTGGATTTCCCGTGGACACCAGTAAGGTCACCGTTCACTATGAAGGAAGTCTATTGAGCGGAAAGGTATTTGATAGCTCTTATGAGCGCGGAGAACCTGCTACCTTTACTTTGGGCCAGGTTATCCAGGGTTGGCAAGAAGCCTTAAAACTCATGCAGCCCGGTAGCATTTACCAATTGTACATTCCCTCAGATCTTGGGTATGGAGAAAGGGGAACTCCCAATGGAGAGATTCCTCCCCACTCCGTTTTGGTCTTTAAGGTAGAGTTGGTAGAGATACTGTAGGCGTTGTATGGTTCGTAGTAAGTGGTCGGTTGTAACCTTTGATGAGTTATCAAAGTACAACTCACTACCGACTACCGACTACCGACTAAACTGGCACCTCCAACTGGGCTGCCATATCAGGATCCTGGGGACCTTCTCCGGGATTTTCATCTTTGGTATACATCTGAAAGAATGAAACGTCGGCCGTGGCATTGGGTTCGGAAGTAGTTTCAAAAGCCAGATAAATATTGATTGGATGCTCTGTCTGGATAACGTGATATACCTCTCCAAAGCTACTTGCTGGGAGAAAAACGGTTGCATGAGAGCCTATTTGGGTTGTGGGGTTTATACGAATTACCCTTCCAAATTTAGTGGGTAGTTGCGCATCTGTGTAGAAATACAGAGAGGCTGAGGCAGCTACTCCTTTTGTATTGGGCTCGCCTTTTATGTTAATGATTCGCTCGATGACTTGGCGCGGACGGACCAGCATAGAGTAGGTTTTAATGGGGATGATAAGTGAAGCCATAGGGTTTAAGGGTTAGGAATTAAAGTAAGCTAAAGTTAATCAATGGTAATTTCCAATCCATCATATGCCAAAGATACCCCTTCGGGTAGGCCTTCAGCTTCTACAGATGCATGCGTACCCATAAAATGACTGATGTGGGTAAAATAGGCTGCTTTCGGCTGGATTTGAGCCACCATTTCGATAGCCTGTTGTAGGGTAAAGTGCGATGGATGGGCTTTCTTTCTCAGCGCATTTAATACGAGGACATCTAGGCCTTGCAGTTTTTCCAGGGAGTCCTCGGGGATGAAACTCGCATCTGTTATGTAGGCAAACTTGCCGATTCTGTACCCCAAAATGGGTAGACGACCGTGAATAATTTTAATGGGGATCAGTTGGAACTCCCCAACCTCAAAGGGTTTATCAGGGTCTATTAGGTTTATTTCCAGTTGGGGAAGGGCAGGGTAATCAGTAGGCTCAAAAATATAATAGTACTCTTTATGAAGATGGATGCGCGTCAGTTCATCTGCGTAGATAGGCATTTTACGCCTGAGGATAAAATTGTAGGCCCTTACATCATCTAGTCCGGCAGTATGGTCCTTGTGTTGATGGGTGAATACTACGGCGTCTAGCACATTGATGTTATGGCGGAGCATCTGTTGGCGGAAGTCGGGGCCAGTATCAAATACGAGGGTAGTTTCATTACCTTGAAGAATTCCAGAGGTACGTAGGCGTTTGTCTCGGATGTCAGTGGATTTACATACCTCACACGTACATCCAATGACGGGGATGCCTTGTGAAGTACCAGTACCTGTGAAAATAAACTTCAAGCGTTCTCTTTTAAATTGTGAAGGAGCTTGAGCTGATTGGGCTCAAGGAGGGATTCATCGATCTCAATTGCTCGAATAATATCCATCAAGGTATTGATCTTGCTTTCTAGGGGAAAAAACTTGTTGATGATGATAATCTGTTCGGACATTACCATGCAATATCCCCCCTTAAAATTTCCTTTTTCATAGCGAATCGTGAAATTTTGTGCCTTGAGGATGTCCTGTAGTTTCTCTTGATTTGATTTCGTAGCTCTCATATGACTTACGAATATAAAGAACAGCTTTTAAGTTTCTAGTTTATCTTTAGCTTTGCGCCGATAAGAACTAAGCTTCTTTTCAGTATAGTAAAAAGCACATGATCCAAATGCTAAGTAATCGCCGGAAAACACTTTTTCGGTGGATCAAATGGAGTCTGATCCTGCTGTTTGTACTTGTTCTATTTCTAGGATGGTGGGTATGGCAACGATCCTATCCTTTTCTCGCCTTAAGCCGCCCTGTAGAAAATCCAGATATTGCCATTGTAGAAGGATGGCTCCCTTATCGTGCCTTGAAAGTTGTGTACGAGGAATCCCAAAGTCAACCCGATTTAAAATTACTTGTCACAGGTTCAGGCAGGGGACATAGTTATTTTACCTTGGGAGGGCACCCTCAGAGTACCTGGATTTCCTATATCGACCAACAATTTGATTTTCCCTGTAGGGCTGACTCGCTGCATCTCCGGGCTTGGGGGAATGAAGTGGATGAGGAAAAAGGGCACTTGGAAATTCTGATCAATGATCAAGTACTGGCCGAATTCTATACAGAAAGAAGAGGCAAGAAATTCTCATTTGCCATTCCCTCCCACCTACGCCAATCCATAAAGAAACTGACAGTCCATATGGATAATACCAATGTTTCGGAAGGAGGGAGAGTGAGAAGAACATTTTTTAACGAGGTGTCCTTAGATACCCTATCCGTTCCCCTTTTCAGCGATCATACTTCCTACGTATTCATCTTTGCCAATGAGGAAAGATTTGAAACCCCACAAAACGAGAACTCAGCTATATATGCCGGAAGAACACTGGAAAGAATGGGGGTTCATCCATCGAGACTTGTGATCTTACCCTCTAAAGCCGAAAACAGATCTAGAACCTTGGGGGCTGCAAAGGAAGTTGAGACTTGGTTGATAGAATCTCAAGAAGAATGCAATACGATTATGCTCTACTCACAAGGGGCGCATGCACGTAGAAGCTACGAGATGTTTCGGAAAACCTTACCTGACAGTATTCAACTCGGGGTCGTAGCACTAAGGGATTATCGGTATGATGAGAACTGGACCTCTACCGCTCGGGGGAGAAGGCTTATGATTGAACAAATCGTAAAATACTTTTTATCAAAAGTATTTATTTTTTAATAATCGAAAATAGAAATATTCAATCTCTACTTAATGCGGTTCGCATCATAATTTTAGCGGTTCAATACATTAGGCAACCGCGAGATAGCCATTTTTGAGAAATTGGGAAATAGAAAGTTCTTCAGCCAGCAACAATACTCCTAACTTTTACGTGTTAACCTTTGACCTTTGAAACCCATTATGAAAAATACATTTTTTATTCTCACGCTCCTTTTATTGGCTGGCTTGAGCAGTTGTATTCACAATAGAGATACGGTGTATTTCCAGAATTTGGCAGCCTTGAAAGAGTCCCCTCAATTGTATAAAAATCAGGATGCAGAATATCGATTACAAGAAGGAGATATCCTTTCTATACGCATCAAAGGCCTAACTTCTGAAAAGACTGCCTACCTAAACAAGCAAAGCGACAACGATTTCAACAACTACAACACCCCAGGCTTATATGTGAACGGATTTTCTGTCGATTCTGAAGGGAAGATTATGCTGCCCAACATAGGCGAAGTATCAGCTTCCGGGAAGACGGTAGACGAAGTGCGGAGAGAAATTCAGGATATGGTATCCCAAGAAATAAACAATGCCAGCGTATTCATTACACTGGTAAGTTTTAAGATTTCTGTATTGGGAGAAGTAACGAATCCCGGCTACTTTTATGCCTATAACGATCAACTTACCTTAATGGAAGGATTGGCTTTGGCAGGAGATTTGATGGAATTTGCAGATAGGAGGAACATCCGCTTGGTAAGGCAGGTGCCATCAGGCTCAGAGGTTGTGACCCTTGATCTTACAGATGCCAATATATTTAGCTCAAAATATTTTTATCTCCAACCGAATGATGCAATATATATTCCACCCATGGAGTTAAAAAATAAACGTTCAAATCTGGCCAATACGGCTATTGCAGGGGTTATTTTGACGGCATTAGGAACAGCTGCCTCTATTACAGCTATTGTGATTTCGCTAAGTGACAACAATAGCAACTGATCGTCAAAAGTGTGCGATCCAATTTTTTTAGGTTCTTACTTGGTTTCTACTAACAAATCTTTTAGGTGATATGAAAAAGGAGACGGGTTCACAAGACATGATGGATTTGCGGATGATTGTAGCGAAAATAATGCGAAAGTGGCATTGGTTTGTTCTTTCAACATTATTTTTTGGTGCACTTGCCTACACGTATCTAAAAGTTGCCGTTCCACAATATGCTGTAAGTGCAAGTATCCTACTGGACGACAATACGCAAGATAATGAAGCCCTTTTGGATGGCTTACCTACGATGAACAAACCCATTGAAGTGGAGGATGAGATTGGAATTCTGCAGTCCTACAGTTTGGTCGAACAGACGCTCCAAAAGCTGGATTTTGGAATTTCCTATTTCCGCGAGTCCCTTCTCAAAAAAGAACCTATCTACAAGTTTGCTCCCTTTGACGTAGTACTCGATTCTTCCCACGCCCAACTAGTCGGCCTTCCTATCTATGTAGAACACCAGGGAAACAATAGATTCAGGATTTATGCGGAAGGGGAAAAGGTTGAACTATATGACATCAGCCAAAACAAAACGGTTCGCAAGCTACCTTCCATCAACTTTGAGAAAGATATTGTCGTAGGGGACAGGTACGAAGATCGGTATTTGAGTTTTGATATTAAGTTTCACGAAGACTTCGCAGATGCTTACCAAAATGCGACCTTCTTTTTTGTAATCAACACCTTGGAAGGCTTGGCAGATGGCTACCAGAAAAAGTTGGCTGTCAATAAAATCAGCAGAGACGCAAACACGGTTGAAATCGCTACAGAAGGACCTGTAGTGGAAATGGAACGCCTCTTCTTAGACAATCTGCTAGATACCTACAAAAGAAATGAGCAAGATCGTAGGACTGAGTCTGCTCGAAGGGTACTCGCACTGATCGACAACCAGTTGAATGCCATCCATGATACCTTAAGAATAGTAGAGCGCAGGTACGCTAATGAGCGTTCTCGCATTGGTGCCATTGACGTGGCCACCCAATCTAGTGCACTAACCCAAAACTTGGTTACGCTTCAGACCCGTCGCACCATCGCTTCAGCCAACACGAAGTACTACAATTATATCCTGGATAACCTCACCAATTCTACAGACATTGTTGCCCCTACCACTGCGAATGTAAACGACCCCGCATTGGTAAACCTGATGACCGAATTGGCTCAGTTGGAGCAACAAAAGCAATCGGTCTATTCGAGCTACTCAGAGGGAAGTGAAATGCGCAAGGAAATCGATTCTCAGATTTCCCGACAAAAGGATATTATCAAGAACAATGTTCAACAGAGTTTCGCTACGAGCAAAATCCAACTAGACGAGTTGAATGGACAGATTTATTCTGATCAGGCAAAGTTGAAAAGGTTACCCCAAAGCGAAAAGATACTCACACAAATACAGCGTGATTTCAGCTTTAACGATGAGAAGTACACCCAGTTACTCAACCGAAGAACCCAGATTCAAATTGCGCTGGAGGCAGACTCCGTAGATAAGACGGTGATTGATAAAGCGCGTGAAAGAGGAATTGCTTCTCCCAATAAACTCCTAATTTTTGGCGCTGCATTGATTCTTGGGCTGGGACTTCCCTTAATCCTGGTAATCACCTCTGATTTCTTGAATGAAAAGGTGATCTCTCAGTCAGACATTGAGAAAAATACCAAAATACCCATCTTGGGATACATTATTAAAGGGCGGAAAGGGGTGGACTTGATTACTTCCAAGAATGCCGGAACGATCCTTCCAGAGTCCTTCCGGTCCGTTCGAGTGAACCTCGAATACCAATTCAAGAATACTTCTCCCAAGATCATTGGCGTTACTTCTTCGATCCAAGGAGAAGGAAAAACCTTCTGTGCTACCAACTTCAGTATCGTGGTAGCTCAGTCCGGAAAGAAAGTTCTCCTGGTGGATGTGGACTTGCGTCGTCCCAAAGTAGCAGAGCGCTTTGGCTTGATGAATGAGATTGGTTTGTCCTCTTACCTCGCGGGTCAAAACCAGCTTGACGAGCTTTTACAACATACGCATGTAGAAGGCTTACATATCATTCCTTCTGGACCTGTCAATAATAATCCCTTGGACGTGTTGGGCCATGGGCGTATGGACCAGTTGATCGATCACTACCGCGACTTATACGACGTGATCATCTTGGATTCTCCTCCCATAGTACTGGCTTCTGACTATATGATTATCCAGAAGTACACCGAGTACAATTTGTATGTCGTCCGCCACAAGTACACCCATGTGAAATCTCTGGGACGGATCAATGACCTATTCAATTCTGGAAAGATGAAAAACGTAGGCCTCGTGATCAATGACGTGCTACCCGAAGGAGGGAAAGGCTATGGATATGGGTATGGTTACGGGTATGGCTATGGTTATGGCTATGGCTACGGCCACGATGACAAGAAGAAGCCCAAGATAAAATTGAGCATTGAAGATCAGGGGGATCAGGTAGTGGCATAAAAAGTTCCCTTGTTTTTTAGTCCGTAGTCCGTAGTATTGTAGGAAAAGTATTCAATATTCGGACTACGGATTTTTTTATGAGCCGACTTTCCCTTCTCCTCAGCTATTCCACTCTTCGACTATGGATAGTTCTTATGCTTTTACAAGGCATAGCCTTTTCCCAAAAGCGAGGCTACGGGGAACAATTCGCTTTTCGCAGCAAGGACTCCTCTTTTGTTAATGCCCATTTCCCCAATCCCAAGCGAAAGAAACTCGTCAATAGACTTACCATCGGGGGCTATGGCCTTGCGGCTGCCTATCTAGGCGTGGTCTGGTATGCGCAAGAAGACCTATCCCATTTTCATTTCTTTGACGACAGCCGCGAATGGCAACAAATGGACAAGGTGGGGCACGTTTATGGGGCCTACCACGCCAGTAGATGGATGATAGACCTGTACAAGTGGTCAGGTGAACCCAAGGAAAAAGCCCTCCTCAAAGGAGCCACAGTAGGGTTTCTCGCCATGAGTAGCATAGAAGTCTTAGATGGCTTTGGCGAAAAATGGGGCGCCTCCTGGTCAGATGTAGGGGCAAATGCCCTTGGATCGGGTTTGGCCATACTCAACCAAGCTGTGTGGAATGAAAACCGGCTCCAACTCAAGGTATCCTATCGCACCTCTTCCTATGCCCGCGATCCTGCCAACCACGATGTGCTGGGAAGTAATTTCGCTGAGTGGTTTCTCAAGGATTACAATGGCCAAACCCTTTGGTTGAGCATTCGGCTCCATTCTTTTCTGCCCGAAGGGAGCTTTAAAGCGGCTTACCCCCGGTGGCTGAACCTGGCTATCGGCTATGGGGCTGAAGGAATGATTGGGGGCTATGGCCAAGAAGAATGGTCTATTATCCGACAACGCGAATTTAGGCAGGCCTATCTAAGCCTAGACATAGATCTCAGTAATATTCCTGTTCGTAATGGTTTTTTGCGGTCCCTATTCAGTGTAGTGAATATGATTCGGATTCCCTTGCCTGCCGTGCAATTTGATAGGAACGGAGTGGCGTTTCGGGCGTTTCAGTAGGAAGAGGACGCGCTGAAATAAGTACCTGAGCCAAATCGATCAGGGTTTCTTTCCGAAGGAAAAAAATTGTCCTGTAGGGCTACCCATAGCAGATCCCAAAGGGATCAATATGCCCTTAAGGGCAAAAAAACGAATAGGGATGTGATAAACATTTTTAAAGCTCTCAGTCCTTTTGCTTAAATACTAGCGCATGAGCGATCTTGTATTTTTACTTTGAATTTAATGAAACCGAAGTTTCTCAAGACATTTTAGTTTTACCACAGAGGATCAAGGAGAAATTAAAAGAGAAAAAAGAGGGTATTTTAGGATTAAAGGCAAAATGAGCTAAGAAAAAATCTCTGTGTACCTCCCCATCCCCTTCTAGGGGATAATAGGGGTCCAAATCCTCCTTCGACTCTGCGGTAAGACCCATTCTAAGCCCCAAAAACTTTGGACATATTACCCAGATAGTATAATACCCTTATCTATACAGGAAGGAGATCTAGCATTTCGTGCCCTATGAGCAAGACACAGGCTAGACTCTTGCTGTAGCCCAATGGTCGATGTAAGAAATTTTCTAAATGACTGAGAAGCCTCTCGTGGAAGCAGCTTAGAAAAGAACAGAAAATGAGGGAAGATTAAACAAAAGAGATTCTCCGTATCTCCTTTTTCTCATCATTGGAGATTTCCAGGATATAAACGCCCTTGGGTTGACCGTTGAGGGTAAAGGATTCCTCATTGAGTCCCTGAAACACTTGAATCTTGCGTATGAGAACTTCCTTTCCAATCAGGTTGTATAACTTAACCGTGATCTCATTGGTGTTATCCGTCTCAAACTTAAGGGAAAAGTTTCCATCAGTCGTGGGATTGGGATAAATAGAAAGCTCCTGGACTATACCTTTTTCTTCACCCGCTTCTGGGAGATTAACCTGACCGAAAACGGCCATGGTAAACAGAAAGGCAAGAAAAAGTGTAAAAGTGTGTTTCATTTTACTTTAGGTCATAATCCAGATTCATACAAATATATGAATTTCTTCTCATATAACGTAGCGATTTGTCGAAAGGTTTACAAAGAGTTGTCCACATGACAAAGGTAAAAGCAAATCCCTACAATTAGGTATGAAAGGTTTTTCTAGATTCCGTGAAAAATATTTTTCTTTCCTGGTGAAAAGCCCTGAAAATTGACGAATTATTCAAGCGCCTTCCTATGTAATAAGTAACAATAGCAAAAGTTGTACCTATTTTTTGCGTACATGGCAAAGAATAGCGTTCTCCCAATACCCCCTTCAGCATAGGAATTGTGTGTGGGAGAAGGGGATAATAAAATGGCGAAAAATAGGTTAAGAATCGCTTGGCTAAAGTGTAGTATCCTAATCAACCCTATTTTAACAAAGATTGTTTTTTGTTTAAGTCCTAAAAGGTAAATCGGCTTGTAGCAAAGAGAAGGGGTCGATACCCATAGCCGTCAAGCTAAGGAATCTTCGATCAAAATGGTCCCTTTGGAACCCTTCTCGCACGATTTATTTTCCCGCTAGAAGGAAATTTCCCAACAAATAGTTAATATTTGGCCAAGAGTCGCCCTTTTCACTAAAATGAAAAGAAAAATGGCGAAATCTCATAGATTTCTAGGGGTCGTCTCCATTTGAGGGGAAACGGGTTTGAAGCGAAAGGGGCCAACAGAG
>JBCCTX010000081.1:0-23815 GCA_039197765.1 Bacteroidota bacterium | reverse complement strand
GCGAAACTGTCGGGTGAGAACCACTGTGTTCTTTTCCTGGTTATACAGCAAGATCGTAGCTCCATTTCCCCGATCATAGGCCTCTCGGTTGTGCTGCTCCCAAATTCCTTGAGAGTTGAGAAATTCATAGCTGTATTTTCTAAGGGTGTACCAGTCGTCAGCAAGGATTTTGTGGGTCACGTTTTTGATGCGCTCCAATGAGTACTTATTAATTCGTTTGATGTTGGTAGCAAGAACGGGAAAATTGACTGTTTTTGGATTGAACTAGGTTAAGAAATGGGTGGGTAGTACTGGGGTAGGGCGGATGAACCTTTACCTTGCCTTCAGAAAGCAATTAACCATTGATTTTGGTATTGAGAATTGAGCTTTCGATTTTGGATTCCATTTGAAAACATAAGCTGTCAATCTCAATAGATTTTTTTTTCTCCTATCTCATTTATGATTAGGCCTAGTCTTATCTCCCTCAAGTCCTCCCTTTTCTGATCTTACTCAAAAACTCTGGCGTAATGCCTAAATAGGAGGCAATTTGCTTTTGAGCTACTAGCTGCTCGATATAGGGGTATTTGGAAATGAAGTTTTGGTATCGTTCTTCTGCGGGAAGGGATAAATTTTGAATGGTCCTCAGTTGTTCTCGTATATAGGCTCGCTGAAAAATGATTCGAAAAAACCGCTCAAACTTTGGGAATTTTGCCAGCAATGCTTCCATCTTTTCCCAATGAAGCAATAGAATTTCGCTGGAAGATAGACTCTCTATAGTCAATATTGCCGGGGCCTGATGGGCAAAGGCGTACATATCGGTAATCCACCAATCCTTTACGGCAAACATGATGGTCGTTTCCTTACCTGCTGGATTTACAAAAAAAGCCCGGAGGATTCCCTCATTTACAAAATAGAAATAGGGGCAGGCTTTACCTGCTTCCTGGATGACTCTTTTGGTAGGAATAGCTTGTAGTAAAAATAAGCTATCCAAGAATTTGCTCTCCTCAATAGTTAGGTCAACATGTCGGGAAATATTTTTGAGGACCAGCTCTGTATCCATTACAATTCCACCGTTTTACCCGTTTTAAAGGACTCATCCGCAGCCAAGACAATTTTTAGGCTGTTGATGGCATCTTGTACATGCTGGCTCATGTCTTGGTTTTCCTGTATGGCCTTAAGAAATACTGCCTGCTCTAAGTCGCACAAGCCTTGGTGGTCAGGTTCATCTGTGGTGTCCACCCATTGGTCAGGCTTAGAAAATGTTCCATCAGACCCGGTTTCAGCATAGTGGATTTTCAAAGAATTCGTCGCTGTGTGTGAATCAATATCTTCTGAGTCTCCTTTCCGCTCTCCGCCTTCTCGATCCACAATGCTTACACAGCCTTTGGGGCCAATTACATCTTTAACAAAATAGGCTGTTTCGCTCATCATTGGCCCCCATCCAGCTTCATACCAACCCACACTGCCATCGTCAAAAGTTACTTGGAGCTGACCATAGTTGTACATATTGGGGACCAATTCCTCGCTTAGCCTTGCTCCGATTCCACTGACCCGAATGGGGCTGGCCCCTGTCATAAGGCACATTATATCTACATAGTGAACTCCGCAATCAACAATTGGAGACATGGATTGCATAAGCATTTTATGGGTATGCCAGGTATCACCAAAACTTTGTTGGTTGAGATTCATACGCATAACCAGTGGCTTGCCCAGCCCCTGTGCTATTTCGATAAATTTGGTCCAGGCAGGATGTACCCGTAGGATATACCCGATGACAATCTTTTTCCCTTTCTTTTCTGCCAAAGCCTTGATTTCTTCAGCTTCCTCTACACTTTCAGCCAGGGGCTTTTCTACGAAGATATGCGCACCTGCTTCCAAAGCCATTTTGACATAGGTCGCATGGGTATCGGGATAGGTGTTGATAGAAACCGCATCGGGTTTTGTACTTTCTAGGGCTTCCTTGTAGTCTCCAAAAGTGGGATAGCCCCCCAACTCTTCTGAGAGTTTATTTCGACTCTCAGGACCTCGGCTTACGAGGCCTACGATTTCAAAACCAGGCATTTTGTGGTAAGAACGGGCGTGCGAAGCGCCCATATTGCCGCAGCCAGCGACGAGTACGCGAATAGGTGATGACATGTTGAACTTCATTTGATAGCTTTCAAATGAACCAAAAAATCAGAAGAATGCCAATCCTTTTGTGTTACAATTCTCCTACCATTAAGAATGCTCGGTTGTAAATGTTAGGATAGAAAAGTTGAAATTCTGATCCATCAAAATTTCCATATGGATAGAAGTAGTCTGAGCTTGGGAGTGTATATATACCTCTTCCGTATTCAAAGTTAGTTTGACTGATTGAGGCTGAGTAAATCCATATACTTATTGTTGATGTAAGGAGCAGAATGAAGGTATTTGTTTTCCCCCAGGTAATGAGCAATCAAGTCAATTTACTTCTTGTGATGCGAGCTCGTCCGATAATGTTCCTTCAATAAATCCACACCAAAATCATTGCGGGGGTCTCGCCATACAGCGTGGATATGATTGGCTCCATTTTGGGTATTATCGTATTCAATGAGCAAAGCAGGGTTGTGAATTCTGTAATAGTGTCTTTCTCCGTAGGCTTTGCTTCCCAGCCATAGGAAATAGGTATTATCCCACCCTTCTGCCTCGATTTGAGCATAGTATGCCTCTGCTAAGTCTGTATTCATATTGTCCAAGTATACCCTTAATAGCTGAAGAAAAGCTACTTTTTGTGGCTCATTGAGTTCGGAAATGGGCAAGCCATCATAGGTGTCTAGGGTAACAGCGGTATCTTCGAAGCTCAGGATTTCATCCGGTGCATCTGTGCTGAGCAAGGCCTTTTCTAGCTGGGAGGGTTCCAGCATTTCCAACAAGCCTCTGGCCAGGTCTTCTTCTGCCTTGAGGACGCGTTTCCCTTTGTGTTTACCAATTGTGACCTCTCCAGGGTTAGATCCATAGAAGAGAGGAGTTACGGCTATTTCTCCAGAGATTGATGAAAAATTGGTAGAGAGGTGATGCCCTTCGAATCGCCAACCCCAAGGCTGTGCATCGCTTGGTTTTCCAAAAAAACTCAAGAAATAGCGATCGGGATGTCGATATCGATCATTAGGTCCTCTTCCTTCTACTTCCCGCAAGACTAGTTCCAACTTGCGAACCTCTTCGACCTTGTCATATCCTTGCTTACTCAATGCAGTTTTGAGGAGGGCTACCACCATTTGATGCTGATCTTCATTCATTTGCTCCCACATTAAGCCTTTCCTTCGAACGGGCGTAAAATGCCAGTTTTTTCTTTCTGTATTCTCAAATGGAAATAGGGCCATTTTCTTTTGCTCCTCATTCATGGATCCGATGAATGACTGTGCCGCAAGCGTCATGGGACTTACAGCCAGCGTTTGAGGTACCTGTACTTGATGAGTTTGGGATGAAGTTGGGGACTGGGCTATCCAAAAGCCAGTTCCTACTAGACCTACTAGTAGGCCAACGAAGGTGAGGGTGAGTCCTTTTTGCATGGGTTGGGGGCTTAGTTGAGGTTGAGAGATTCCAAGCTTACCGGGAGCACACGTGATACTCCACGGTTTTCCATTGTTACTCCGTACATGATCTGGGTAGAAGCCATGGTACGTTTGTTATGGGTTACAATGATAAATTGAGAGTCCGCTGAAAATTTCTTGATGATATTATTGAATTTGTCAATGTTAGCATCATCAAGTGGAGCGTCTACTTCGTCAAATATACAAAAGGGAGCAGGTTTTATTAAGTAAATTGAAAATAAAAGTGCAACTGCAGTCAAGGTTTTCTCTCCCCCAGATAATTGGCTGATCGTCAGCGGTCTTTTTCCTTTAGGTCGGGCTATTATGGATATATCTGAATCCAACGGATCGTCTGGATTGAGCAGGATAAGATCGCAAGTATCATTTTCAGAGAACAGGGAGCGGAATACTTCATGAAAATTTTCCCGAACCTGTACGAAGGTCTCCATAAACCGCTCTTTTGCGGTTTCGTCAATTTCGCGGATGGTCTCTTCAAGAGAAGCTTTGGCGTCGAGAAGATCCTGCTTCTGACCGCTCATAAAGTCGTAGCGTTCCTTCATTTCGTTGAACGCTTCAACTGCCATAGGGTTGATTTCTCCGTAATTCTGCAGCTTCTGTCTGTGAGATTGGACCTGGCCTTCCAAAGTTTCTAGGTTAAAGCTATCTAATGCTTTTTCTCCGAAAAGGGCTTCTTCTATCAAACTCTCTAAGTCTACATTGAACTCTACGGACATGCGTTCTTTGAGTGAATTTTGCTCTAGGCGAATCTCCGTTTCTCGTTCTTTATAGGCTGCTTGCTGCTGCATGAGTTTTTCTCGTTGCTGCCGAAGAGTTGAAAGACCAGATTCAACTTGGTGGATGCTTGAACGGGTCATAGCAACTTTTTGCTCCATCCGATCCGTATGTTCCTCTTTCACTTTTTTCTGCTCGTACAATTGGATGACCGTTTCGTCATCCTGTGAGTTGCTATTTACTAATGCTTCAATATCAGAACGTACCTTGAAAGTTTCTTCCTTGAGTTGCTTTTGATTGGTTTGAAAAACCACTATTCGGTCTTTTCTCTGTTGAATATCGCGTTGTAAGTTCTCCAAAAGGTTTTGCTGCTGGATGAGCCCAATCTGTTCCCTATTGAACATTTCGGTTAGGCTATTTACTTGAGTCAGAGATTCTTGCTCGATCGATTGCTGATGAGCTTGCCTAACCTTTAGCTGTTGCAATTCTTCTTCAACATGCTTGAGTTGAGGATCCAATCCTTTTAAACTCTCTATTAATTTTACTTTTTCCTCTTCCAGCGCTGCTGTTCTTCTTCCCACCCTGTCCAGAAACTCCATGTGCTCTTTTTCCCGAGATTGTAGGACGGATAAATCTCGCTGTTTTTCGTTGAGGGATTTTACGGATTGGTCTAAGTCCTTTTGATAGGCGTGCTGTTTTTCCTTTTGGAGTTGACCCTGTTTTTTGTCCAGCGTACTTTTTTTCTCGATCAATTCTTTATCGAGTTTGGCAATCTGTTTCTCCAGTTTTTCGAGGTTACCCGCTCTTCCTAGTCTCTTACCTTCAAATAATCCAAGAGATCCTCCGCTTACGATAAATTGGCGACGGGTAAGGTTTCCCGCATGGGTGAGAAAGGTTGTGTTTTCGGGTAATTCTTCCGGTAACTCTTGCTCCGTAGGGACGAAATACACTTTATCTAGGAGAAAGGCCCCAAGCTTCCGGTAGTCCTTAGGGATATCTACCACATCTAGGGCGGGTTCTGCCTGAGTAAAGATTAGGGGATTATTTCCTTTGTAGGATTCCAGCTCCTCTAAGAGGAAGAAATTGGCTCGCCCCTTGGCAGAGTCTGCCAACATATGAACAGAAAGTATGGCATCCTTTCTAGTGGGCACTACATAATAGCTCAGATAGGGCTCTAGGTAGTTTTCAAGTGCTACGCGATAGGAATCTGGGCAATTGATAATATCTGAAACAAGTGGGGCTTCGCGAATCCAACGTGCGTTTTTCTTGAGGAATTTTACACTTTCTGGAAAACCCTCAAGGTTTTGTACCAGGTCTTTGGTAAGGTTGTATTCGTTTTGTTTGGCATCTAACACCCGATTGATCTTATAAATTTCGTCTTTGCAGCCAGTTATCTCCTCTTCGAGTTGCGTGATTCGGTCTTTTTGCTTTGTCTTCAAATCTTCTAGCTTATGCACTTGGTTTGAAAGTCCCTGAACTTCTTTTTGGAGGTCTTGGGACTTATCCGCAAAACTATTGAGATCGTCATTTCTATGGTGTTGGTCTTCCCTTGTACGTTCCAATTCTTTCGTGAGGCTATCGCTTTGAACCTGGATCACTTCTTTTTCCCTCAGAAGTCTTTGTTGGGCTTGCTCTTTTTCTCGTAGGAGGGCTTGGCCTTCCGTTGCTTCTTGGCGGTGCGACTCCCATAAGCCACGCTTGGCTTCTAATTGTAACGTGAGTTCACTTACCTGTTTGTTTTGTTGGTTTACCAATACCTGCTGCTTTTCCAACTCTTGGCTGAGGGATCCAATATGGTCTTCGTTATCCTGGAGTTGTTGCCGTTCGGTTTGTAGCTGTTGATTTATGGCTATTTCACGCTGTTGAAGGTATTTGAGTCGTTCATTTTTAATAGACTTTTGGGTCTCTACTCCCTGAATATGGGTTAAATGTTTATTGAGACTTTCCTGGGCAGAAGCGAGTTGTTTCTCTTCGTCCAGTTGCTGCTTTTTCAATTCCTGAATACGGGCTTCTTGTTGGGCATACTTGCTTTGAAGGCCCACTTGATCTTCTTGAAGTTTTTGGGTTTGTGCAGTAAGCTGGGCATTGCGCTCCCGAATACTTCGAGAGAGTAAAAAGGCATACTGTGAGCTGATGACCTTGTAATTTTCTTTTAGTTCAAAGTATTTCTGAGTCCTTCTGGCTTGTCGCTCTAGGGATTTGAGGTTTTTTTCAATCTCAAACAGCAAATCTTCTACTCGCTCTAAATCTGCGTCTGTATCTTGGAGGCGTTTTAGGGTCTGTTTTTTTCGCGTTTTGTATTTAGAGATTCCTGAGGCTTCTTCAAAGAATTTTCGCCGCTCGTTGTGCTTGTTGGTCAAAATTTCATCGACCATTTTAAGTTCTATGATTGCATAAGAATCTGAACCAATTCCCGTATCCATGAATAGGTTATGGATATCCTTTAAGCGGCAAGAAACCCCATTAATTTGATAATCACTTTCTCCACTTCTAAAGAGCTTTCGGGTTACAGTGAGGGTGGTATATTCAGTAGGGAGGATGTTTTTCGTGTTCTCAAAGGTCAGGGAAACTTCAGCGAAGTTAGATTTACGCCTGCTCTGTGTACCATTAAAAATCACATTTTCCATTTTATCGGACCGCAAGTTTTTGGTCTTTTGTTCCCCCAGGACCCAGCGGATAGAGTCAACAATGTTTGACTTACCACATCCATTTGGGCCTACGATACCCGTTATTCCTTGGTCAAACACAAACTTTGTCCGATCCGCAAAACTCTTGAATCCGATGATTTCTAAACTTGTCAATAACATACATCCAAATTGTCAGGTACTCCCAAGTCCTTTGCAACTGCTTAATTCGCAACAAATTAACACTTAGAAAATAATTACGTATCTTTAAACTAAGCGGGGTATTTATGATAAATGTGTATTTAGTTTGATAAACGCATGACAATAGATCCAATTAGTTTTCTCGCCATTTCAGGGATCACACTTATAGGTATCCTACTATTTCTGCGTTTTTGGCAGTTTCTCAATTCAATGGGCATCAAAGATAATAAATATCCAATTGTTCAGCATGCAAGGCGAAAAGAGAAGGAAGAAAAAAAAGAAGTGGTCCCATATTTGCCAGGAAGTAAGATAGGGGAAGATTTTGGAAAAGAAGATACAAAGTATGTAGAGGATATCATGGAGAAGGGGCTCTCTATTACACAATTTAATGAGAAAAAGAAGAAAAAGCGACACCCGTTTGTTCGGGATTTAATGGATATCAGGAGGGCAATTATTCTAGATGATCTACTCGATAGAAAATGGAATAAGCGGAGGCCAGAGGAAAGAGGAGAGAGGTGGGAAGATTAAACGAAATTCAATTTATGATTAAGTTTCTCTGCTCCTAGCAAAGTTGAGTCCTATTTGTCTTCTAGACAAATTCGAAACCTCCAAAGGTTAGGTCCGTAAGAACAAGATATATATGGAATTTTCAGGAAAAGTGGTAAGAATACCTGTTTCGGGAGGAAGTTGGGGAATCGAAGGGGATGATGGTCAGCAATATAGGCCCGTGAATGGTATTCCCAAAAAATATCAAACAGCTGGTGCCCGCGTGCGAGTAAGGGCAGAGGCGGTGCAGGGTATGGACATCTTCATGTGGGGACGTCAAATTTCTATTTCATCTATTCAGGAAGGTTAATAATATCATTTAAAAAAGGGAGAAAGCTATGGTTTACATTGTGGGACCTTTGTTGGCATTAATTGCTTTTGGTGTATTTGGAAGGGGAATGGTTCAGCGAAGTAAAGGGCGTGGATTCAATCCCCTGCGAGCATTCCTTCTCCTTCTTGCAGCTTTTGCCTATCGATTTTTGGTCCCCGGTTCTTGGTTGGCCGAATCCTATTCTTTTATAGGTTCCCATGCAAACCTACTTGAGCGGTTGACTCTTATGCTTTCTGATATGGGAATAGGATTAGTGCTGAGTTCTTTATACTTACGTCATCATAGGCTCCAATCCAAGCTATTTGCTGTTCCTGGTGTACTTGCACTTATCCTCTCTGGAGGTATCTTCGGCGTTATGTCCCTGGTTCAGAATATTCATACCCCCCATTCTCATACCAGGTCCGATCATCACGAAATCCTCGTCGAATTGGGGCCTGATGATTCCATAGACGAAATTGTTCCAATCTTAAGAGAGTATAAGGCTAGGTACTGGAAAGCATTTCCGCAGGTGGATTTGAGTGAAGATGAGGATTTAGCACAATTCTACTTAGTTTGTGTAGATTCTGCTTATACATCTTTGCTTCTTACAGCCCTTCGTTATGACCGTGAAAATGTGGACTATGCCGAAATCAATCACTCGGTTGAGCTCATTCAGCCCATACCTGCAAAAATAGAGGTATCAAAGCAGCAAAAATTTATTGCAAATGACCCTCATTTGTCCTCTCAATGGTACGCGGATAAACTAAATTATAACCAAGTATATGAATTTCTTCGGGAGCATAAACCTGCGACTAAGGTAAAACTAGCCATTGTTGATACGGGGGTTGATAGCAACCATGAAGACTTGAAGTCTGTATTTCGAAAAAGCCCAGGTGGCTCTGATAACCATAGCCACGGTACACATTGTGCGGGCATTGCTAGTGCTGCGACCAATAATGGAAAAGGGATAGGGTCCCTCAATTGGGAGGGGGAATATTTCTCAGTGGGGGGGTACAAGGCCTTAGACCGTTATGGAAGAGGCACGGATGAAACGGTAGCAAAAGCTATTATTGAAGCTGCAGAAGGAGGCGCAGCTGTAATTTCTATGTCGCTAGGAGGATACCATCCACGCCCTCCCCGTGTACAAGAAGAAGCCATAAAATACGCAAAGAGCCTTGGAGCAATTGTAGTGGTTGCGGCTGGAAACAGCAATGACGACGCGAAGAGTTACTCACCTGCTAATATTCCCGGTGTGATAGTAGTCTCCGCTGTAAATGAAAGTTTTCGAAAGGCTCCTTTTTCAAACTACTTCACACAGACCAAAATGCCTATTGCTTCTCCAGGGGTCAATATTTTCTCGACCATTCCCAAGCAGAAGTATCAGTCCTTTAACGGAACTTCTATGGCTACCCCAATGGTTGCAGGCTTAGTTGCCTTGATGAAGTCTTTTGCCCCAGAGTTAACCACCAATCAGGCCTATGAAATCCTTCACCAAACGGGGACAGTAGTGGATGACTCCCCTCGAATAGGACGAATTATCAATCCTGTTGCTGCTATTGAAGCCGTCCAAACTATCCAGTAAGTTCTCTTACTTATTCTAACAGGGCTCTAGTAGCTCCGTTCCCATATTTCGAAGGATTCCCTGGATGAATCTCCTGTACCTCTGTGAAACTTCTCAGAAGCGTAATAATTTCTTTCTTCAAGGTGCCATTCCCTACTCCATGGATGAATACGATTGCTCCACAATTTTCTTCCAAGGCCTTAGACAGTTCTTTTTCTGCTTTTTTCGTTTGTATTCGCAGCATTTCCGAAGGAGCTAATTGATGTGGTTTTTCCACTAATTCCTCAATATGCAGGTCAATTACTTTTTCCCTTCTCGTAGGGGTTTTTTCTACCTTTAATAGAGGTTTTGCCGATTCTAAAGCTTTTTCTAGTTCGCTCGCAGATTTTCTGAGGGAAAAAATCCATCCTTTTTGTTTTATCGCTTCAATTCTTGTCGAAGGTTTTTGAAGTTGCTGTTTAGACCATGGGAATTCTATGGTTTCTGGAGCATGGGGATGTCCGGTTCCCCGCTTAAAGGACAAGAGTTGAAAATAGAATGATTTTATTTTTTGTACTTCATCTACTCGAAGAGAAAACAGCTCGTGGAATTCTTTGTGCCCAATTTGGCCTAAGGCCATCCCTTGATACTTATTTTTGTGCTTAATGTAGCAGGTGTATAATATATTTACGGGTTCCGGATTTATCAGCTTAAAGGTAAGTTCCTTTTCCTCAACTTGGGTTACAGCTAGGCTTAATTCGAATACATTTCCGAAGCTTCCAATAGCCTTCTCCTGATTGGGATCCTTGACAGAGTAAAAGGACTTTGAATGGTTATCGACAGGGACGATATCATCTATATGGACCTCTAGTGGGAAGTCCTCCCCAAGGTCTACTTCTACATTTTTTGAGTCGATCAAATCCGTTATTACTCCCTCTCCTGTTTGATGTAATAATCGAACGCGTTGGCCTATTCTGTATATCATAGTGAAAGGATCTTTTTATTTCCCCCTGCTGACAAAGTTAGGTCAAGGGAAAATAAAAGCAAGAATTTAGTATCTTATGCAGAAAAGGCATATCGGATATGATAAGAGTTTTACTTATAGGATTGGGACTGTATGTGGGCTGTATACAAATGCTTTGGGGACAGAACACGATAGCTACTTTGGAGGTAGATGATTTTATGGAAGACAATGGGACCTATCCCTACTCTTTTATTAATGGAGAGCGAAGCATATTGTACAAGAGCCATGACCCTTGTCTCCGTATTTCGGAGCATGAGTTTCTGTCTATTTTTCGACCCAATGAAGTGCGAGAACGTCAACGCAAGTTGGTTTTGTACACAGCTTTGTTGGAAGAGGTCTGGACTTTGGACTTAGAATTGAAGGATGATGAAAGTATTTTTCACTGCTATGTGGAGGGGAATGATATCATTCTACTATCAGCTAAGTACGAGACCAAATTTAAGCACTACCAAATTTTGGTAAGAAAAATTGATAAAGTAGAGGGAACTGAGGAAGCCCCTAATATTTTATTAACCTTGAAAGCTCGAAGAGAGGAAGCCTTTGGATTTGAACGATCTCCTGATGATTCCACCTTTATCATATATTCCTATTTAAACCTCGTTTCCTCACAACCTGTGCGTTATTTCATGGACTTTCAGCAGAAAAATGATTCTCCAGGCTATAGGGCTGACCGGGTTACTGACGTTTCCTACCACATTTTTGATCGGTCCCTAAACAAGGTTACGGCTGATACCCTTTCCCTTTCGCCTGATATACCCAAGCG
This sequence comes from Bacteroidota bacterium, assembly GCA_039197765.1. GTDB lineage: Bacteria > Bacteroidota > Bacteroidia > J057 > J057 > JBCCTX01. Next base: position 12,548 of record JBCCTX010000081.1, on the reverse strand, counting down.
CACCTACATAATGGGAGTATGGATGGATAACTCCCAACGGCTTTACATAGCGGAAGTAGACAAGGAACAGATTTTTTCAGTAGTTCAAGTTGATAGCCGCTCTAATACTTCCGTTCGCCTTCAATATGAGAATTTTCCTAAGTTCTGGAGGGACGAAGACCTGTATAACCTTCATTTTCCTCCATTAATAGGTGATCAGCAAAAGTTATTTATCCCTATTATCACACGAGAAAGGGAGCCAAGAGTCGGCCAGCAAATTGAAGAAATAAAGGTGTTGTGCTTCGATTTTGAAAAAGAAGAGGTCAACCAAGATCGTAAGATTGAGGTAGGTCCTTCCTTGTTGGTGGCCGTTTCTAAGGCCCGGGAAGATTGGGGACAAGATCCCCTCGAAAAATTTGATGAATACCTATTTCAGGACATACTATTTACTCCCCAAGGAGGGATTATGCTTATCTTACAACGCTATGAAGTAGAACATACCTTTAATCAGTTATTTACTTCATTTACAGGATTTTATGACTTTTTGCCAAACGGTGCACCTGCACTCCTACTAGAAGAATTATTAATATTCACCTTCGATCCTTATGGAAATTTGGACAAAATGTATAATGTCCCAACTCACCAGGAAGTGAGTGTCCCTATTCAGGTATTGGGGATGCACTACTCTTTTTATCCAGATTGGGAAAATGAAAAAATTTATTTTCTTATGCATGAAAATGAAGGGGAAAGGTTTCACAAACCGATGAGGACCTATTTTCGTGAATTGGATCTTTCCTCCGGTCAGGTAACCGAGAGAACCCAAGTATTTGACCATAAGAGGAGGTACCATTTCTTTTCCCGCCCACACACGGTATGGTTAAATGAGCATATAGTCGCAACCATGGTACATGTAACTTCCAGTCTCTCTACCAAGTCCTTTTGGGTTACCATTGCAAGATGAGGAGATCCCATCGGATGAATGGTGTATAGTTAAATAGTTCAAAGTTAAATAGTCCATAGTCTGTGGTAACCTTTGAGCGAGACCAAAGTACACGCTTGTCCTCTGTCCTATCATCTACTACTTCATTTCAAAAGATTGAAAACTTTGCGCAGCTTTGACGCGTTATGGAAAAGTAATAGTTTTATTCAATTGAAAAGCAAATGATTCATATTTCCGTTACGGATAGAGACGGTAGCAAGCGTAGCCTTGAGATTAAAGAGAACCCTTCTGGAAATTTAATGGAGGTTTTGACAGAAGAACAATTTGATGTGCCAGCTATATGTGGAGGGATGGCAGGTTGTGGAACGTGCCATGTTTCTGTAGTAAAAGGAGCCGAAAAGCTCGCTGAACCAGAGGATGACGAAGAGTTCATGTTAGACAGCCTCCCAAATTATATAGATACCAGTAGATTATCTTGCCAACTTCCCCTTAATGCAGCCTTAGACGGAGCTGAAATTGAAGTGATGGGAGATGGGATGTGATTTAGGGATCAGGGGTCAAAAGAGATATGCAAGCGGAGCAGGTAATAAAGTAGAAAATGTTTATTGCTTATTTATCTCTTCTGTCAGTGAAACGTTCTCATCTCTGGGTTTTATTTTATATACATCTATTTCATAGGTTTTCTCTTTCCAACTCAGGAATTTGGAATGGACTTTATGACAATTAATGTCAGAAGGTATTTGCTGGAAGAAATCTTGTGAATAAGCTCTTCTGGGTTCGCTCAGTAGCGTGTAGCCCTCTTTATTCAATAATTTGGGGATTGCCCCAAGCAACGGATAATAATTGCGAGCCTCGTAAATCACGTCTGATGCAAGGAGGACATCTCCTTGTATAGCAGGGTCGGGATTTCGCCAATCCATGGTTTGCCAAAGCGGGGGAGCTAACCCATTTAGCTCCCATAGGAGTTTTGCAGCTGATCTTGCGTCAGCGATATAATCTGTGAGTAATACTTTGCATCCCAGCATTGCCCCAACCATCCCGGGCAAGCCCATTCCACAGCCAATTTCTACAATGGTTTTTCCCTGGAGTTCTTTAGGATTCTTCAGTAGGTAAGATGCCATCCCCAAGGCTGAAGGCCAAATTTCGGTCCAATAGGGAATACGCTCATCTTTAACTTCAGCAGCATTTGGACCTTTCTCAATAAGCTTTTCGAAAAATTCCTCGGCATTCTTTATATCTACCAGTGTGAGGATTCGATCTTCTAGCTGATACGAAATGGCTTCCCATTGCAAAGGTGAATCATTTTGAGGATACTCTTTCATTAGGTTTGTCTCCCTCCAGGAGATTTTTTAATTACTTCGCAAATTTCGCATTTGTGGAAAATCTTCTTTCTTTTGAAAGTTGTCCCAACCTACTAAATATTTGTTGATGTCGCCTTCTAAATTCAACATTAGGGTTTACGGAATTTTGATCCAGAACCAAGCTTTACTCGTGAGTGATGAATTTCGAATGGGAATGCGGATGACGAAACTTCCAGGGGGAGGATTAGAATTTGGGGAAGGAATAGAGGAAGGGCTAAAGCGAGAGTGGATGGAGGAATTGAGAGCACTCATCCAAGTTGGGCCCATTTTATACGTAAATCCCTTCTTTCAGCGTTCTGCTTTTAGTAAAATCGAGCAAGTTATCTGTCTATACTACAAGGTATCCTGTATGAGCCCGTTGGAGGTAGAGATTGTAGAACAACCTTTTGATTTTATGGAGGAAAAGGAAGGCGCCCAAGTTTTTAGATGGATTCCTCTAGGTTCGCTTACGTCGGATGTCTTTACCTTTCCAATAGATAAAGCAATGGTTACTGCACTTAAACTGCATATCGCTTGAAGTGGTTTACCCCTTTTTGGAAGTCTCTTGCCACGCTAGTTTCTGGAAAAGCTGTTGGTCAAGCGATTACTTTCCTAGCCCTGCCTATCATGACAAGAATGTATACGGCAGAGGCCTTTGGCATCGCAGCTATATTTATTGCCTTATCTGCCACCCTTTCTGTGCCTTTAAGCGGGGGGTATGATTTTCCGGTCATGCTTCCACAGGATTCCTCAGAATCAAAGGCCTTGGTGCGCTTAGCTTCTCAAATTGCGATCCTTCTGGTTGTATTGTTCCTGGTACTAGCCATCTTCTTTGGCCCCATATGGGCCGATGCACAGCAGATTACATGGGGACCCCTATGGTTATGGGGCTTACCGCTGAGCTTGTTGTTGGAGGGATTGATGAAACCCTTAAGGGTTTACATCAACCGATTAAAGAAATATCGGGCGCTTGCGCTCAGCCGACTTTCTCGTTCGGCATTACAAGCTGCTGTGGGACTTATATGGGGATACTTTTATGCTACCTTTGAAGGGATCGTCCTAGGTTTTATTATTGGTCAATTTGGTGCCTTTTTGGTCTTGGCATGGGTTTACTTCCCTTTTTCTCTTAAACGTACTACTTCCTCTCTGGACTTCAGCAGAAAACAATTGTTAAGGAAGTATATCAATTTCCCAAAGTTTGCAATCCCTACTGCATTTCTAAACACTGCCTCAAAGCAACTTCCCTTCTTTCTTCTACCCCTTCTTTTTTTAGATGGAGTAGAAGTCAACGGGCTTTTTAGCCAGACCGACCGAATCATGCTCGTACCCATAGACCTCGTAAGTATGTCAGTGGGCAGTGTATTTTTTGAGCAAGCCAGTGTTGCCTGGCGTAAGGGCCATCAAGATTTGCGAACGGTTACCTATAAAACCTTCCTTCGCTTGGCATTTTTGGGGATATTTCCCTTCGCTGCCCTCCTATTTTTCGGTCCCGAATTATTTGCCTGGGTATTGGGGTCTGAGTGGGAAAGGTCTGGATACTTTGCCCAATGGATGGCTCCGAGTATGTACCTACTGTTTATTACCACTCCACTTACCTTTTTGGTGGATATCCGGCAGCGACTCAAAATATTCCTGGGAATTAGTGGAATCCTATTTGTTATGCGTTTAGGTTCTCTTACGTTTGGGGGTAAATGGCTTGACAGTACCCAGACAATTCAGGTATTCAGCATAGTAAATATTTTTGTTATTCTCCTGCAGTTGCTCTATCTACTTCATCTGGGAGGTGTCTTCCAGAAAAAGCAGCTTGTCTTAAGGAGCGAGGCGGAATAATCTCCAGGATTCCTTATCCGAAGATCTCTCATAGCAAATTCTGTCGTGGAGCCTATTGGGTCTTCCCTGCCAAAACTCAAGGTAATCGGGTACCAAGCGAAAACCACCCCAATTCCCTGGCCTGGGAACCTCTTTCCCTTCAAATTCCTGTGTCAATTTTTCTGCCTTTTGGGTGAGAAAATCGCGATTGGGAATCTCTTGACTCTGAGGGGAAGTCCATGCTCCAATCTTGCTCCCCTTTCCTCTTTGAGAAAAATAATTATCGGAGAGTTCCGAGGAAACGGTCTCTATATTTCCCTCAATTCTGACCTGTCGCTCTAAATCTGCCCAGAAAAAAGTGATTGCCGCCAAAGAATTTTTCAGAATTTCTTTACCCTTCTTACTGTCGTAATTGCTGAAGAATATGAATCCTCTATCATCCAAATGCTTCAACAAAACAATCCGTAATGAGGGTCGATTGTCTGCAACTGTGGCGAGCGACATAGCATTAGGTTCCAGTATGTTAGCCGACTGGGCTTCCTTGTACCACTTGGAAAATTGATCGATGGGATTGGGTAATACTTCCGCCTCACTGAGGCGAGACTGTTTATATTCTTTTCTTACCTCTGCTAAATTTAGTTTCATATTTCAAATATCTAAATCATAATTATGACATGAAACCTTTTAGATTTTTTTCTTTATATTGACCCTAACCAAACTCAAACTTTATGAACACAATACACATTCGTAAGGGTGTTAGGAGGGATATACCAGCAGTATTTGCCCTTGTTAAGGAGTTAGCTGATTTTGAAAATGCAGAAGGGGAACTGGAGACTTCTGCCGAACAAATGGAGTCAGATGGTTTTGGGAAGCGACCGCTTTTTGAGTTTTTTGTTGCGGAATCTACCGTTGGAGAAATAGTAGGATCTGCGATTTTTTACATTGGGTATTCCACTTGGAAGGGAAAAAAATTATACCTCGATGATCTCATTGTTACGGATACCTACCGAAGAAAAGGTATTGGTGAGGCACTGCTCGATCATCTGGTCAATTATGCCATGGAGAATAACGTTAGACAAATTAGGTGGCATGTTTTAAATTGGAATAAGCCTGCTCTTTCCTTCTATGAAAAGGTAGGCGTAGATTTTGACGATGAATGGATTACCTGTAAAATGGGCAGGGAAAAAATGAAAGAACATTATACCCTGCTATTGGAAAAGTCTTTAAGTAATTAGGCAAAAAGAACAGCCTCCGTCTGACACCCACAGAAATTTATGTCCCGTTTCAGAGGGCAAAATATAAATTAAGCCGAGAACTTGTTTAAGGGTTCTCGGCTATTTTTTGCACAAAAGTTAAGATTTGTGGGAGTCCTACAAACATTCTTCAGAATTACAGGGTTACTTTACGTCCAATCTAAAATTATCACAGCTTTTGTTTAAGGATTTATGTGATAGTGGAAGCAGCATATGAATTGATTGAAATACCTAAACTATGCAGAATTTGGTGTTAAGGAGAATTATTGTCGCCTTCGTAGGAACGGTGCTTATACTGGGTCTGGGATACTGGATGAAGAATGTATTGGGTAGTAGAGAGCAACCCAAAAGACAAATGTCATTTCGGGAATCCGCAAAACAGGTAGAAGTTGAGCCGGTTGTATTGAAGAGCCGCGAAATATACCTATCCAATATGGGCAAAGTAATATCCGAAAGTGCCGTGGATTTGATTGCTGAGGTTCAAGGAGAAATACGAGGTGGGAGAATCCCCTTGAAAAGGGGCCAATCGTTTGCTGCAAACCAAGTATTATTCCGAATTGATGATGAGGAGGCGAGATTATCTCTCTACGCCCAAAAGAGTAACTTCATGACTGCCGTAGCAGGAATTCTCCCTGAATTGAAGATTGATTACCCTGGGATCTACGGTACTTGGCAAGGCTACTTTGAGTCCCTTTCGGTTGAAAAGACCCTTCCAGCCCTTCCTTCGATTGAAAATTCTCAGGAAAAGGTTTTTTTCTCCACCCGGGACATCCTCAATCAATTTTACTCTATCAAAAGTGCAGAAGAGCGTCTCGATAAATATATCATTCGGGCTCCTTTTTCAGGCAGCTATATAGAAGTACTTCAGGAATCGGGAAGTGTGGTAAATACAGGGACACGGATTGCTCGGATAGCTCGCTCCAACCGATTAGAAGTTGAGCTTCCCGTTCGTCCAGAAGACCTGAGTTTTATTCGGAAAGGGATGACCGTTGAGGTTATGGGACCAGAAGAGAGTGGTCAAAAATGGCCCGGAAGAATCAACCGGGTTAGTTCTATTGTTGATCCTACAACACAATCCGTAAATGTTTACATCCAGTTTAATCCCAAAGGAGAACAGGTCTTCGATGGCCAGTTGTTGCTCGTACGGATTCCCGGAAGTAGGATAAAAGATGTCATGGAAATCCCGCGCAATGCAGTTTTTAATAAAAATCAGGTATATGTGGTGGAGGATAATCATTTGAAGGTGAAAGAGATTCAAATTGAGAAGCTCAACCGCGAAGATTTACTTTTTACCGGGCTTGACGAGGGTACGCAAATAGTGATAGAACCCCTAGTTAATGCCTATGAAAATATGGAGGTCATTACCTCTGGCCTTGAAGCAGGCACAAGTGAAGGAATTCCCGTTAGGCAGGAAAAAAAAGCAACAGAGCCTAAGCCGAAACCTAAGAACGAAGATTCGGAAAAAGAAAAATCAGCCTCACCCCCTACAGTATCCTCTGCTCCATGAGTAAAGCAGTCTACGAGATAGCATAAACGCAAGAATTTTTCATGAAAAGTATAATTGAATACGTAACTAAGTACCCCATTTGGGCCAATGCCTTGATTTTTGTGGTGCTCATACTTGGTACCGTGAGCGTCTTCACGATTAAGAAGTCTTTTTTTCCTGAGGTTGAGCCCAACGTGATAAGTGTAGCCATGGTCTATCCTGGAGCCTCTCCAGAAGAAATGGAAGAAGGGGTTGTGCTAAAGGTAGAAGAAGCATTGAAGGGAATTGAGGGAATAGAAGAAATCACCTCAGTTGCATCTGAAAATACAGCTAGGATTACGGTAGAAGTTATTCCCGACTTTGAAGCTGAAATTGTCCTTACAGATGTAAAGAATGCCATCGACCAAATTAATTCATTCCCCGAAAATGCAGAGAAACCGGTTATCTATAACCAAAAGCCTAGGGGAGATGTGATAGATATGATCTTGGTGGGAGGTGTAGACCTCATGACGCTAAAATGGTATGCTGAGGGGATTCGGGAAGATCTTCTAAATACAGGTTTAATTACTCAAATTGAAGTAAGTGGATATCCCGAGAGGGAAATCTCAATAGAATCTTCTGAAGAAACGCTGCTCCGGTTTGGCTTAACCTTTGACCAATTAGCAGATGCAGTTCGACTCAATAATCGAGATGTTTCCTCAGGGTCTATCAAATCTTCGTCAGAGGAAATTCTCATTCGCTCCCGTGCCAAGCGGTATGATGCAGAGGGTATAGGCCAAGTTATTGTTCGTACAAACCCAGATGGAAGTATTCTGCGTCTTGCAGATGTAGCAGAGATCAAAGAACAGTTTGCAGATGTTCCCAATAAAACCATGTATAATGGGAAGCCTGCAGTTACAATTGAAGTAGCCAAATTGCCGGATGATGATATCCTCGAGATCCGCGACTATGTACTGGGATATACTGAGGATTTTAACGAAGCCAATGAAACCGTAGAAATCATCTTAGACAATGATCGCTCAAATTATTTGTTGGCACGCCTCAATATCCTCCTAAATAATGGATTCATTGGATTAATGTTGGTGCTGATTTTCCTGGGCTTGTTCCTAAATATTCGCCTGTCTTTCTGGGTAGCTTTTGGGATTCCTTTCTCTTTCCTTGGCATGCTCTTTTTGGCCCAAATGATTGGGATCACGATCAATATAATTTCTCTTTTTGGGATGATTCTAGTTATCGGGATTTTGGTAGATGACGGAATTGTCGTTGCTGAAAATATTTATTCGCATTTTGAAAAGGGTAAATCTCCTCTCCGCGCTACTATGGATGGAACCATGGAAGTACTTCCCGCTGTATTTACTGGGGTCAGTACTACTATAGTTGCATTTACTGCCTTCTTCTTTCTGGACGGAAGGTTTGGGTCCTTCATTGTTGAAATGGCCTACGTAGTAATATTTTGTTTGGCGCTTTCGCTGTTGGAGTGCGCATTTATTCTGCCCCCTCATATCGCCTATTCCGGTGCATTGGATAAGAAAGAACCAGGGCGATTTCGTGAATGGTTTGACAGAAATTTCCGTTATGCAAGGGACCGCATATATGGAGGGCTATTGGCCAGGGTTATCAGGCACAGATACATTACGTTGTCGCTTGCTATTGCAGCGTGTATGATTATGATAGGGGCCATCCAAGGGAATTATTTAAAACTTACTTACTTTCCTTCCTTTTCTCGATCGGACAACTTGGACGTAAATCTAGTCTTAAGACCAGGGACACGTGAATTTATCACAGAAGATCATTTGAAGCAGCTAGAGGAAAAGGTTTGGGCTTTTAACGAGGATCAAAAAGCCCAGCGTCCTGATGGAAAAGACTTGGTGATCAGTACGCGCCTCAGAGTAGGGGCAGCTGGAGATGAATCTGGAGGAAATACTGGTGGGATCAGGGTAGAATTGTTGCCTGAAGCTGAGCGGAATATGGATAAGCCCGTTGTGGCGAGGATGCTGAAAAAATTTTTAGGAGAAGTTCCCGGAGCGGAACAATTTACAGTAGGTGAGGGGAGAAGGTGGTTTGGAAGCCCAGTTTCCATGAGCTTAAAGAGCCGGAACCTAGCGGATCTGGAAGGTGCCAAGAACATGGTAAAAACGGCTCTGAGTCAGAGAGCCGACCTCAAGGATATTACAGATAGCAATATTCCTGGCAAACGGGAGATCAATATGCAGTTGAAGCCCCTTGCTTATGTATTGGGTCTTACACACAACGATATTACCCGGCAGATCCGCCAGGGATTCTTTGGAGAAGAGGTGCAACGCCTCCAAATAGGCCAGGATGAGGTCCGCGTATGGGTTAGGTATCCAGAAGCAAGTCGCAGGAGCCTGGGACAACTAGAGCAAGTAAAGATCAAAACTACTGATGGAAGTGAATACCCCTTAACCGATTTGGTAGAATATGAAACCGTACGAGGGGTAATCAGTATCAAACACCTGGACGGAGCAAGGGAGAATAGGGTGGAAGCGGAATTGGCCAACCCTAGAGATGCTGCAGCACCCATTTTGGCAGATTTGCAGGAAAATCTCGTTCCGGAGGTAAAAAAAGCTTATCCAGGAGTATTAGTATCCTTTGAAGGACAGGCTCGTCAAGGAGATCGCTTTGGAAACTCTTTTGCACTTGCCTTACCCTTGATTGTTTTTGGCATCTTTATGCTTATTAGCTTAGAGTTTCGCGCGTTCTCTCAGGCTTTTTTGATTATTCTAATGATCCCCCTTGGCTTTCTAGGGGCTGCACTTGGGCATTTGATTGAAGGGAAACCTCTCTCAATTTTAAGTTCCTATGGAATAGTTGCACTCACAGGAGTCATAGTAAATGATGCGGTTGTATTTGCTGACAAATACAATCGTTTAATCAAGCAAGGACATACAGTAGCTTCAGCCATATTTTATGCAGGTAAGTCGAGGTTTCGACCGATTATCTTGACTTCATTAACAACTGTCGTTGGACTTTTCCCTTTGATTCGAGACACAAGTGCTACTGCGCGTTTCCTCGTACCGATGGCTATATCTGTCGCCTATGGAATTTTGTTTGGAACCTTTCTTATCCTAACTGTTTTCCCTGCCTTAGTAGTTGTTTGGAATGATCTACGGGTAGGAATTAAATGGATATGGGATAGCGCCTGGAATGCTAAGCTCCAAATTCCTAGTAGAATCGAGGTGGAACCTGCTATCAAAGAGGACAAGCGAATCGAGCGGATTCTGTAAGTAAGGCTGTTAGGGTAGAAGGGAATAGGTGAGAGAGTCTAGAGTCTTTATGGGTGTTTAATGTAGTAGATAAATATTAGGAGGAAGGGCGATGATGGGAAAGTTGAATAGTAAGATATAACGAATGAAGTTTCTCAGTGTGAAACACATGTGGAAGGGTTACAAATTAGTTCTGGTCCTTATTACATGGGTAATTCCGGCTAGGTCTTTTGGTCAAGATATTCCAGATTTAAGCCTTTCCGATGCGATACGGATTGGCTTGGAGAATAATTTTGACATTCGCGTAGCAGATCAGAATATCAGGGTTGCAGAGAATAATAATCATATCGGAAATGCAGGAATGCTACCAAGGATTGACTTTTCCATGGGTGGTACCTGGTTTGAAACCCAAAGTCCTGCTTCCTTCCTTGTGAATCGGGTAAATGGGACAAGTGGCATAAGCTTAAACTGGACAATCTTTGATGGATATCGCGCCATTGCAACCAAAGATCGCCTCGAGTTCTTGGAAGAGCAAAGCGTTGGGAATGCTGCTATTATTGTTGAGACCACGCTACAGGCTATTATACTTGCTTACTACAATTCCCTTATTGCAGCAGAGCAAGTTTCTGTATTGGAAGAAACCCTAGGGGCCTCTAGAAGGCGCTTTCAATATGAAGAAGTGAGAAAAGAAATCGGTGCTTCAGGAACATTTGAGCTCCTCCAGTTTAAAGATGCCCTGTTTACAGATTCTACTAATCTAGCCATACAGGGACTCAACTATCGCAATGCCCTTAAAAACCTCAACCTATTGATCAATGTACCGATCGAAACGCAGTGGAACCTTACCGGACGTCTACAAGACAACTTTCCTAGTTACGATCTTATAGAACTTCGCCAGGAAATGCTGGCCAACAATGCCAACCTCCAAAACCAATATATCACTAACCATATCCTTCGCCAAGATACGCGCTTGGCTCGAGCCAATATGTATCCCACTATTGGGATCAATGGAAATACAAATTACGGGTTGGGTACTGTAACCCGGATTGATGGAAATAGCTCAGATTTTAGTGCATTCGACTACTCAGCAGGTCTCACGCTTTCTTTGAATCTTTTCAATGGCGGACAAACCCGTCGGGCAATTCGGAGTGCCGAAATCAACGAGCAAATTGGCAAACTTCAGGAACGCCAACTCGAAGAAGCCCTCCAAAATGACCTATGGGTAGCCCACGACACCTATAATACTCGTCGGGAAATTAAAGATTTAACTGAAGAACTCGCGTCCAATGCTCAAACCAACCTGGAGATTGCTGAAGACCGTTTTGAAAGTGGCCTGATTAATTCTCTTGACTACCGCCAAATTCAGTTACAACTCCTGCAGGCGCAGCTATCGCGCCTGCAGGCTATTCGTGATTTGATCGAAAGCGAGACGGAGTTGATACGGTTGACGGGGGGATTGGTGCGGGAGGAAGGCTAGGATCTCTTTCTTGTGATAAATTAAGAATTAATCTTTGCAATAATTCTTGCCATTCCCGAATCAAAAGCTTCTTGTGTTATGTTGACACTGAGATGCTCTTTGAGCCACTGGACAATAAATGGTAATCGGTTATTAATAGTAGTCAAACGCTTTAAGTCATTTTCCAAATCATCAATGGCTCTCCTTTTTTCATTCCTCTGGTTTATTCTGAGTCTTATGGATTTAATTTGTTCATCATTCTTATCCAATAGCTTATCAACTCCTCCTTCTTCTAAGAAAATATCATCAATATAGGCGGCAATCAATTGAGTCTGGGAGAAATCTTGTGCTTGCAAGCTGTAAAGTGCTTCCCAGATGACCCACTTAGAAAGCAGACTATCCTCAGAAATAATTGCGATTACGTAATCTGATTCTTTTATACTCTTACGTATCCAGGATTCTATATTTTCCCCAGGCATTAACCCAATTTCATCGATTAAAACATCCACATTTTCGTTCAGTAGACCCTTTTTTAATTTATCTGCAACAAGAATATCCTTTCGGCTATAGGAGATAAAAATAGTTTGCTTGTTGATACTTCGCTTATGCTTACCACTTCCAGACGGTTCCTCTCCGATGTATTGCTTTATATAGTGAGTTAAAGCACTATTTATTCGATTAGATTCAAGTGTATAGTCCCGATTATCATGTATGCCCCGGTTTAGTTGGGTTTCATTTCTGTGATATCTCCCCGAGAGCAAAATGATGTCGTTGTACAGATCATCCAGCCCATTCTCCTGGGCATATTTTAGCAGTAATTCAATGGCATGTTGGAGATCCCCCCGTTGGATTGCATTGCCGATTTCTTGGTCTAAATTCATGTATGCTGTTTGAAATATGGGGAAAATAAGGATAAGATGTCAATTAAGTAAAATATTCTAGGTAAGAACCTTAATAAACCCCTAGATTGATTCCTGATCTTACCCGCTTCATATGACAGTCGCCTAAAGCGTATGGGTAACGGTGAAAACGTTCAGAGAGAAAATAAACTGATTTTTTTT